>NZ_ABTR02000001.1:1982500-2282500 GCF_000172975.1 Dethiosulfovibrio peptidovorans DSM 11002 | reverse complement strand
GAAACAGATACACCGAAATAACTCGCTATCGGCTCATACGAAAGAGGCTGTATAGCCCTACTGTATGACTTTAAGTAGTGTAAAATGAAAGGAAGAGGCTTGCCTCTTCCTTTTTTTTATGGCGATTCGATAACTGTAGGGGAGGGCTCCAAATGAGCATTTTTAAGTCCATACCGGCTGTAAATCTTCAGGCATTGTTGGCTTTAGGATGTTTCGGCCTATGTCTGTTTTTCGCAAGGGTAGTGAGGAGAATATCGGAGGGAACTATACCGGGAGGAGCAGGGTCTATTCTCTATCTTAGAGCTTTGATAGGTTTCCTCTTTGCCGCTTCTATCGCTCTCGGACTGGCCTCTTTCGCCGGCATCGACGTCCTGAAGGGAGGAATTTTTTTACATGGTTAAAAAGATCTGTCTACTGGCATCTGTTTTGATTTTTATATCGGTTGGGTCCTTGAAAGCCCAAGAGCCAATTCAACCGGCAAAGGGAGATAGAATAATCTCCGAACGGTTTTTTGTCGATTCTTATAGAAAATTAATTGAAAGAAAGTATTGGAGTTCTCTGGAGAGCGTTGACGATAGTCTCAAGGCAGACCCGTATAACGTGGATTGCTACCTTTTAAAGGCTATAGTGGAGAGGGCCATGGGGCTGTCGGAAAGGGCACTGTCAGATTTGAACTCCTATCTGGAGGTTCGTCCCAGAGACGCTACAGCTAAGGGATTTTTCAAGGGGTTTTCCAATAACGACGGCGATCCCTTTAGGAGAATCCCGGTTAAGTACCGGGGATACTCACAATCTTTGAAGGCTTTTTTCAAGTTGCCTCCTCAGATTGCTACCGGTACCTTGGGCCTTGCTGGCAGCGGTTTTTTCGGAGATAGCCTGGCCTTATGCGATCGAATTTCCGACAGGGTCCAGTTTTTTTCCCCTATGGAATACAGGGAGCTGTCGTTTGAATCTCCTGTGGGCTTGGTTCCTCTTAGTTTGAATCACTTCGTCGTGGCTTCGGAAAAGGGAATAGTCGTCGAGTATGAGGAGGACGATGCTCTCTTTAAGGTCGTCAGAAGCGGAGATCTTGGAGAATCTCTAGAAAGCATCGCTTTTTTGTCTGATACCAGGATGGTAGCCGCTCTTCCCGACACTAGGAAAGTGGGGCTATACGAATATCCGTCCTTAAAGCGAATATCCGAATGGTCCCCTCCCCAAACCGGTATCTTCGAGCCGAGGGGCTTAGCCGTAAGGGGGGCTTCAGTTGCTGTCTCCGACAGGAACGGTGATAAGGTTTTTATCTTTTCATGGGGTGATCAAAACTACGTTCAACTTGATAAAGAGGCTCCTCGTTCCCTTCTGTGGGGGGTGGGTGGCGATCTGCTGTCCCTTTCCGATTATGGGACGATGTCGGTTTTCTCTCCCGAAGAGGACGGGCATTGGGAAATCTCCGACAAAATAGAGGTAGAAGAGGGGCTTTCCATGGCCAGGATGAAAGACCAAGTCTACATAATAAAAGCCGATGGTAGATCTATAACCGCATTGACCCCAACCCCGTTGAAGAAAAAGGGGTTGACGAGAGATGTGATCCTGTATGAACCTCTTTTTGAGGAAATAAACGAGGATCAAGGTTCGGCGATATCGGTTAGGATGTCCATAAACGGTCCTCTGATAAGCTACACCAAAAGCCAGAGCGGAGTTTTGTCGACTGTATGGCAGGATACCATGAAGCCCGGTCGAATACTTTCTATTCAAGACGAAGTCGGCTCCGAAGCCATTCTGGTTTCCGGTAAAAATCTGAATAGAATAAGCGACACCAAGGCGTTGCTTATATCCGAGGAGGATAACTCCCTGGAAAGAGGACTCAGAATGATCTGGGAGGAAGGACTTCCCGTGTCCCAGCTGATACTTGATTCATCCATAGAACTGAGTAAGCAACAACTTTCTCGAATTTTAAGATTTTGTCTTATGAACGGTGTTTCAATATCGGCTTGGATCACGAAAATACCTTCAGATAATTTGATATTGGCAGTTGAAAACACCGGAGGAACGGTTTACTATTCCAGCAGTCTGTCGAAAAAAAATATTTTTCCTTTAAAAACGAATAGTTTTTTTATCAAGATTTTTTATCCGGATACTGTATATTCTTCGGGCTATCCTAGCAAAAACATGTTATCAACCATCGCAGATTTTGGTATGATCTCTTATCGAGGTTGGCTTCCGGTTTGGCCGGATCTTTTATAGGCTATAAGCGTACACTAAGGGGGAAAGAGCGTGTTTGACAAAAAGATTTTGGAAGAAGTCCGTAGGCTGAAGGAAAGCTACGACGCTTCGGTGGAGAAGACCATCGTCAAGCGTCCGGAGCGAAGAGAGAGTTTTACCACCGGTGGTGGTATACCGCTGAAGCGTCTGTATACACCTCTTGACATCGAGGGAGTCGATTATGAGAGGGATCTGGGTGTTCCGGGATCCTATCCCTACACGAGAGGGGTCCAGCCTACTCAGTACAGAGGTCGTTTTTGGACCATGAGACAGTACGCCGGGTTTGCTACTGCCGAGGATTCCAATCGTCGTTATCGTATGCTCATGGAGCAGGGAACGATGGGGCTTTCCGTCGCCTTTGACCTTCCCACCCAGATAGGTTACGATTCGGATCATCCAATGGCAGCCGGTGAGGTCGGCAAGGTTGGAGTCGCCATAGACAGTCTTGCGGATATGGAGATACTGTTCAATCAGATTCCGCTGGATAAGGTCTCCACATCTATGACGATCAACGCTCCTTCTTCCGTCCTCTTGGCGATGTATATAGGGGTTGCCGAAAAACAGGGTGTTTCGATGGAGCAGCTTTCCGGTACGATCCAGAACGACATCCTCAAGGAGTATATCGCTAGGGGAACCTATATATTTCCGCCCAAGCCCTCTATGAGGTTGATAACGAATATCTTCGATTTCTGCAGCAGAAACGTGCCGAAGTGGAATACCATATCCATCTCGGGCTATCATATCCGCGAGGCTGGAAGTACCGCCGTTCAGGAGGTGGCCTTCACACTTGCCGATGGCATCGCTTACGTGGAAGCCGCTATAAAAGCCGGGCTGGATCCCAACGTTTTCGGTAAGCGTCTCTCCTTCTTCTTCAACGCTCACAACGATTTTATCGAGGAGATCGCCAAGTTCAGAGCAGCTAGGAGACTTTGGGCCAAGATCCTCAAAGATCGGTTCGATGTCACCGATCCCAAGGCTCTCTCTCTTCGTTTCCACACCCAGACCGGCGGTTGCACCCTAACGGCTCAGCAGCCGGAGAACAACATCGCCAGGGTCACCATACAGGCCCTCGCCGCGGTCCTGGGCGGGACCCAGTCTCTGCACACCAACAGCATGGACGAGGCTCTTGCCCTTCCCACGGAGAAGAGCGTCCGCATTGCCCTCAAGACCCAGCAGATCATAGCTCATGAATCCGGAGTCTGTAACACGGTAGATCCCGTGGCAGGATCCTACGCCATAGAGAGCCTCACCAACGAGATCGAGGATCAGGCTATGGCCTATATATCCAAGATAGACGAGATGGGTGGGATGATGAGCGCTATAGAGAAGGGGTACGTCCAGAAGCAGATTCAGGATGCCGCCTATGATTATCAGCTGTCCATCGAGGAAAACGACAGAATTGTCGTAGGGGTGAATAAGTTTACCGTCGAGGAGGAAAAAGGGACCCTCCAGCTCCTAAAGGTTGACGAGTCGGTAGGTACCAATCAGGCCAAGAAGCTCAAGGAGCTTCGTGAGTCCAGAGATAACATAGCGGTGAATAACGCTCTCGATAAGATAAGAGAGACGGCCAAGGACGAGGGTGCGAATTTGATGCCCGCCATTTTGGACGCCGTTCGTTGCTATACCACCGAGGGCGAAATCTGCGGGATCCTTCGGGAGGAGTTCGGAGAGTACAAGGAAAATATCGTCCTGTAGGACGTATCCATTTGGGGGGAGACTGTTCAATGAGTGATCGTAAAATTCGAGTTGTCGTAGCGAAACCTGGCCTCGACGGCCATGACCGAGGAGCCAAGGTAATTGCCAGAGCTCTCAGGGATGCCGGCATGGAGGTAATCTACACCGGTCTTCGTCAGACCGTCGATCAGATCGTGGACACCGCGATCCAGGAGGACGTTGACGCCATCGGAATAAGCATACTCTCCGGAGCTCATCATCATTATTTCAAGGCCATAATAGAGGGCCTTGCCGAAAAAGACGCAAAGGACATTATAGTCTTCGGCGGTGGGGTCATACCGGAAGCCGATATCCCTTCTTTGACGGAGATGGGAGCTGGCGCTATTTTCGGTCCCGGAACGCCTACGTCGACCTGTGCCACGTGGTTGAAAGAAGCGGTCGCCAAGAAACGGGAAGCCGAGTAGATCGATGATAGAGAAAGCCCTGTCCGGAGACGTCAGGGCCATGGCCCGTCTGATCTCTGAGGTAGAGAACGAGACGGCTAGGTCCGAGAAGATCATGAGAGAGATATATCCTCATACCGGGAAAGCCCATATAATCGGTGTGACCGGAAGTCCGGGATCGGGTAAGAGCTCGCTGGTCAACAGGATGATCGCATCGTTCCGCGGGCAGGGAAAGACGGTCGGCATAATAGCGGTGGACCCCTCCAGTCCTTTCAGCGGAGGGGCCATCCTTGCGGACCGTATTAGGATGCAGGAGCATAGTGGAGATCCTGATGTATACATCAGGAGTATGGGGAGCCGTGGTTCCCTAGGTGGACTGAGCAAATCCACCTACGAAGGTGCTCTCATTCTAGACGCCTGCGGCAAGGATATCGTCATCGTGGAGACCGTGGGAGTCGGTCAGTCCGAGATAGATGTGGTTAAGATTGCCGACACCGTATGTCTGGTGTTGGTCCCCGGGATGGGCGACGATATGCAGATAATGAAGGCCGGAATTATGGAGATAGCCGACCTTTTCGTGATAAACAAATCCGATCGAGACGGTGCCGACAAGGTCGCCGCCGAGGTCCAGCTGATGCTTAAGATGTTCCACGATGGCACAGGATGGTATCAACCGGTTACCCTTACGTCCGCTGAAACCGGTAGCGGACTTGAGGAGCTCTCCGATACGATAGAGCGTCACCGTCGTTATCTCGAGACATCTGAGGAAGGGGAGCTTCGTTTAAAAAGACGGCTTCAATGGGAGGTGGAGGAAATTGTCCGTCGTCGTATCGCCAAGGCAACAGAATTAGCTTGGGATCGGCGTCAGGAGGAGTCCGTGCTGGAAAATCTCTATCGAAAGGAAACCGATCCCTATCGGGTGGCTCAGGATGTGCTCGTGAGCGCTTTGGACGAGGTCCGATCCGGTCAATACGTTTAGGAGGGAATGGGAATGGCTATAAAGTCGATTGATGAGCTCTGTAACGGCCTTTTGGAAAAAAGAGAAAAGGTGAACATGGGAGGCGGCGAAAAAGCCGTAGCTAAGCAGAAAGAGAAGGGCAAGCTGACCGCGAGGGAGAGAATAGACCTTCTGCTCGACGAGGGGTCTTTCGTCGAGATAGACGAATACGTGGAGCATCGTTGCCATAATTTCGGAATGGAGACCAAGAAATTCCCCGGAGACGGTGTCGTAACGGGATGGGGAACGGTGGAAGGACGGAAGGTTTACGTCTTCAGCCAGGATTTCACAGTCCTCGGAGGTTCTCTCGGGGAGATGCACGCAAAGAAGATCTGCAAGGTCATGGATCTGGCACTTCAGAACGGTGCCCCCGTAGTCGGGATCAACGATAGCGGCGGAGCGAGGATACAGGAGGCGGTGGATTCTCTCAACGGTTACGGAGAGATTTTCTACAAGAACACCCTTGCCAGCGGAGTCGTCCCCCAGATCTCCGTTATAGTCGGTCCTACCGCCGGTGGAGCCGTCTACAGCCCCGCACTGACCGACTATATCTTCATGGTGGATAAAACCGGGATTATGCATATAACCGGTCCCGCTGTGATCAAGGCCGTCACCGGCGAGGAGGTCACCAGCGAGGAGCTCGGCGGAGCCAAGACCCACAACAGCAAGTCCGGCAACGCCCATTTCTTCGCCAACGATGAGGCCGAATGTTTCAAGCAGGTCAGGGACGTTCTGGGCTTTTTGCCGAGCAACAACATGTGCGATGCTCCCATCAAGGAGACCTCGGACAGTCCCAACAGGATGGATATGGACCTCAGGAACGTAGTTCCAACCAATCCCAACAAAGCCTACGACGTCAGAGATGTCATCTCCAGGATCGTGGACGACGGACGTTTTGTCGAGGTTCAGCCTATGTGGGCCACCAACATGGTCATAGGTTACGGCTCCTTCGGCGGACAGCCTGTCGGGATAGTGGCGAACCAGGCCAACAAGATGGCTGGCTGTCTGGATATAGACAACTCCGACAAGGCAAGCCGCTTCATCCGCCATTGCGACGCTTTCAATCTTCCGATCGTGACTCTCATCGACGTCCCCGGCTACCTTCCAGGGAAGAGCCAGGAATGGGGCGGCATAATACGACATGGAGCCAAGCTTCTCTACGCCTACAGCGAGGCGACCGTACCCCTCGTGTCTGTGGTGCTTCGTAAGGCCTATGGAGGAGCCTATCTGGGTATGTGCGCCAAGTCCCTGGGGGCCGACACCGTCTTGGCCTGGCCTCAGGCTCAGATAGCCGTCATGGGAGCTGAGGGAGCCGCTAACATCATCTTCAGAAAAGAGATCTCCGGTGCCGAGGACCAGCAGGCCATGAGACAGAAGAAGATTGACGAGTACGAGGAGGCCTTTGCCAACCCCTATCAGGCCGCTAGCAGAGGACTGGTAGATAAGGTCATACTTCCTGAGGAAACGCGACAGGAGGTCATCCTGGCCCTTCGCTCCAACGGAACGAAGCGACAGGCCCTTCCCCGAAAGAAACACGGCGTGATGCCTCACTAAGCGAAGGTGACACAGCATGAATCAGTTATTTGAAGGTGTACACGGTGCCATCAGCCTGTCTCTCATAGCTTTCAGCATAGTTTTCTTCGTCCTCTTAGGACTTACCTTCGTCATCTATGCGATAAGGTTTTTCGCTGGACAGAAGGGGTCTGCACCGACCTCCAGGGTCTCTACGGGAAGTGCACCTAGTAAACCGGCTCAGCCAAGTACCGCTTCGTCCGTACGGTCCAGCGATTCCTCCGAGGAGGTAGTCGCGGCTATCACAGGAGCTTTGATAGCCAAGCTGGGACGAGGGGTCCGAATCGTCAACGTAAGGCCCGCTGGCAAGGAAAACGCCGGGGCCAACGGGTGGTCCAGCTGGGGACGTTTTGATGGTATGCAGGGATTGGATAGTTCCGCCTGGAATGTCGGCGGAAGAAGATAACACATAAAACACGAGAGGATGACTATTACTATGGCGGATAAGTACAGAGTGACGGTGAATGGAACTGCTTACGAGGTAGAGGTAGAAAGTCTTGGCGGAGGTGCTCAGAGCGCGGCTGCCCCTGCGACACCCTCTCCTGCCCCTAAGGCGGCTCCTGCCGCCGCTCCGGCTCCAAAAGCGGCTGCTCCTGCGCCCGCTCCCGCTCCTGCCGCTCCGGCTGGAGGGGAGACGGTGACGGCACCTATGCCGGGCAAGGTCCTCAGGGTAGTGGCCGGACAGGGATCCTCAGTCTCTGCCGGAGATGTTCTCATGATTCTAGAGGCCATGAAGATGGAGAACGAGATCGTTGCTCCCGTCGGAGGAACGGTAACTCAGCTGGCGGCCAAAGAAGGCGCATCTGTCAATAGCGGCGACGTCCTGGCCGTGATCGGCTAGAGCGGAGGAGCGGGCCATGGAGCTGTATCTCCAGTCTTTGGCGAAGGTCTTAGGCGAGTCCGGATTCGCCGCTTTGACCTGGGGCAATATAGCGATGCTCCTGGTGGCCTTCGTCTTCCTTTACCTGGCCATTGTAAAGGGCTTCGAGCCTCTGCTTTTGGTGCCTATCGCTTTCGGATGTGTCCTGGTGAACCTTCCCCTCTCGGGAATAATGGATGAAGGCGGGTTTCTCCGATACATATTTTTCGGTACTCAGCATGAGATATATCCCGTTATAATCTTCATGGGTATAGGGGCCTTGACAGATTTCGCCCCTCTGCTGGCCAATCCGATAACCTTTTTGCTCGGCGCCGCCGCTCAGCTAGGTGTTTTTATCGCCCTTTTCGGAGCGATGATGCTGGGCTTCTCCGTAAAAGAGGCGGCCTCCATCGCTATCATCGGAGGTGCCGACGGTCCCACCAGCATCTATCTCACCATGAAGCTGGCACCTCAGATTTTGGGAGCTGTGGCAGTGGCGGCCTACAGCTATATGTCTCTGGTGCCTCTAATTCAGCCTCCGGTGATAAAGATGTTCACCACCAAGGCAGATAGGGCTATCAGGATGGATAACCTCAGACCGGTCAGCAAACTGGAAAAGGTCCTGTTTCCGATAGTCTGTACTGTGGCGGCTGGGTTGTTGCTTCCTATGTCTGTTCCCCTGATCGGTATTCTGATGTTCGGAAATCTTCTCAGGGAATGTGGAGCCACCGAGAGGCTGAGCCAAGCCGCTCAGAACGAGATCCTCAACGCCACCACGATCTTTCTCGGGCTTTCCGTCGGTGCGACCATGAGCGCCGCCGATTTCCTTACGATCGACACCATCAAGATCATCGTCCTCGGCCTGGTTGCCTTTGTCGCCAGCACTGTGGGAGGAACCCTCTTCGGTCAGCTCATGAAGATTATGAGCGGCGGAAAGATAAATCCGATGATCGGTGCCGCAGGGGTCTCCGCCGTTCCTATGGCGGCCAGGGTCGTTCAGAACGTCTCCCAGAAGGAGAACCCAGGGAATTTCCTGTTGATGCACGCAATGGGACCCAACGTCGCAGGCGTCATAGGGACAGCCGTCGCCGCGTCGGTTATGTTGACTCTTTTGAGTTGATGAAAATAACTAGGGGGTGTGTGACATGCGTATAGTTATAGGTTCGGATCATGCAGGATATGAATTGAAAATGAAGCTCATCCCCGTCTTGAAAGCTATCGGTGCCGAAGTCTCTGACTTCGGCACCGATAGCGGAGATGTCTCCTGCGATTATCCAGATATAGCCTTGCAGGTCGCTAAAATCGTGGCCACCGGCGAGGCGGAAAAAGGAATCTTGGTATGCGGAAGCGGCATAGGTATGTCCATCGCTGCTAACAAGGTTCCCGGTGCTTATTGTGCGCTGTGCAGGGATATCTCGGATGCGGAGATGAGCCGCAGGCACAACAACTCGAATATGCTCTCCATAGGCGGACGTACGACCGATTTCTCCGTAGCGGAGGAGATTGTGAAAACCTGGCTGGGGACCGATTTCGACGGAGATAGACACGTCCGTCGCACTCAGAAGATCAAGGCTTACGAACACAGCCTATCAAAGTCTTTCGGACAAAAAAGAGGGGAGATCGTCATCTTCGATCACCCTCTCGTTCAGCATAAGGTCAGCATAATAAGGGATGTCAAGACGTCGGTAAAGGAGTTCCGAGAGCTGGTAAAGGAGATCTCCAGCCTTATGGTCTACGAGATAACCAGAGATCTTCCTCTCGAGATGATCGACGTCGAGACACCTCTCACTACCACAAAAGCCTACGCCTTGGCGGGGAAGAAGCTGGCGATAGTTCCCATTCTGAGGGCGGGGATCGGCATGGTCGACGGAATAATAGACCTGATTCCGAACGCGAAGGTCGGTTTTATAGGCCTATACAGGGATCCCGAAACGCTCGAGCCGGTGGAGTACTACTGTAAACTGCCCGGAGACATAGAGGATCGAGAGATCTTCCTGCTAGATCCGATGTTGGCCACAGGAGGATCCTCTGCCGCCGCTATCGATATGATCAAGAAAAAAGGAGCGAAGAGAGTCTCTCTGGTGTGTCTGATCGCAGCACCGGAAGGTGTCGAAAGGGTCCATCAGGCCCATCCGGACGTCAACGTGTACTGTGCTTCCCTGGACAGTCACCTCAACGATCACGGTTACATCGTTCCAGGCCTAGGCGACGCCGGGGATCGACTTTTCGGAACGAAGTGACAGATAATATCGTGATAAAAGGAAAAACTATCTTGGAGATGATCCTCATGTTTATATGGGGTGTCTCTCTTACTCCACTGTCTATCAAACTTGCGGGGCGTTTCGGACTTATGGATCTTCCGGACCCCCGCAAGATCCATAATGAACCCATCCCTAGGGGAGCTGGCCTGATCCTCTGGGTGGGATACCTCTTCTGGTGTCTTATGTTCGCTCCTGCTGGCTGGTATTTTCCCGCCTTGGCTACCGGTGGTTCGATGGTTTTTCTCGTCGGATATATGGACGATATGTCCTCCTTGAATCCCATGATCCGTCTATCCGTGCATCTATTGGCTGCTGGATTGATGGTCCTGCCGTTTCAACAGGGCTCCCCTTTTTTTATCTTGATTTCCGTTTTATGGATAGCCGGATGTACCAACGCATACAATCTCATCGACGGAATGAACGGCTTATCTCTGTCGATGGCTATAGTGACGATGGTTTCGCTTGCTTGGAATGGAGCAGCGACCTTTACTCTTCCAGTCGTAGGTCTTTCCTCCGGAGTATTATTCTGGAATTTTCCCCGAGCGAGGACCTTCCTAGGGGATGGCGGGGTCTACTTGTTGGGGTTCGTGGTGGCCAATCTGATTCTCCGATGGGGGGCAAAAATGTTATCCGAAGCGGGACCGTCCCTCATCCCCGTCATGGTTCTCCTCGGAGGCGTTCCAGTTCTGGATACTCTCGTTACTATCTTACGTAGATTGATATCCCGGAGATCTCCCTTTTCCCCAGACCGGGGCCATATTCACCATCGTCTTTTAGATATGGGATTACCGGTTTCCGTCATACTCATGATTTTATCCTCTCTTCAGATGATTCTCTTTCGCCTTGGTGCCCTCCTACTTTCTCAGTGATCTCTTCGAGAGATGATATAATCTTTGAAGACCTCGATCGGACGATTTTACCGATATATCGATTAGATAGGCTAGGAGTGGTACCGTGGAAGATAAGCTAAAGATAGTTGGAGGAACGCCTCTGAAGGGCACCATTAAAACTCAGGGGGCTAAAAACGCCGCACTGCCCGTCATGGCGGCGTCTTTGCTGCTTAAAAATGCGACATTGACATTGGAGAACGTACCAAAGTTAAAGGATATAACCACGATGGTCGACTTGCTCAAGGTCTTGGGTGCCGATATCTCTTTTCACGATCATAAGGTCTCTATATCGGTTCCGGACTCAATATCGTGGGAGACACCAGCTCCTCTGGTCCAGAAGATGCGAGCCTCATCTCTTGTACTAGGACCGTTGTTGGCGAGAGAGGGAAGGGCTGTTATGCCCCTTCCAGGAGGATGCTCCATAGGAAGTCGCCCTATAGACCTTCATCTCAAGGGTCTGGCTAAAATGGGCGCTTCTATAGAACTTCAGCACGGTGCCGTACACGCTTCCACCAAGGGACTTAAAGGATGTCGGATCTACTTGGATTTCCCCTCCGTAGGGGCTACCGAAAATCTTCTCATGGCAGCCATCCTGGCTGAGGGAGAGACGGTGTTGGAAAACGTCGCGAGGGAGCCCGAGATAGTCAACCTCGCCGATTCCCTCAGGACTATGGGAGCGAAGATAGAGGGAGAGGGCACCGGTGTTCTCAGGATCCAGGGAAGCCCGGACCTTCAAGGCGGCAACGTCAGGATAATTCCTGACAGAATAGCCGCCTGTACATATATTCTGGCCGGAGTTATCTCCGATGGAGAGGTTACCGTCTCGGACGTTATACCTCAACATTTTGACTCGCTCCTCGCAAAATTGGAAGAAGCTTCTGTAGACGTGAGTTTCGATGGTAACAGCGTATCGGTGGGTCCCTCCAGAAAAAAACTCAAGGCTATATCCTTGAAAACCCTTCCATATCCGGGATTTCCAACCGACGTTCAACCTCAGTTGATGGCAGTCATGTCCTTGGCTCAGGGCACTAGCGTGATCAAGGAAAGCATCTTCGAATCACGATTCCTTCATGTCAGTGAGCTTAAAAAGATGGGAGCCGACGTGGAGCTCCAGGGGAATACGGCTATAGTAAAGGGAGTTAACCATTTTAACTGCTCGGAAGTGATGGCGACCGACCTGAGAGCAGGAGCCGCCTTGATCTTGGCTGGATTAGCCACCGAGGGGGAAACGGTGGTTCACGGTATGGGGCACGTTGAGAGAGGTTACGAAAACATAGAGGTCAATCTATCGTCGGTAGGTGCCAAAATAGCGAGCGATATAGGTGACGAGGACGGTTAAGGAAGCTGGTCATGGCGGGAATTCTTGAGGACATAAGGGTAATATCTTTCGTTGGTCCGGCAGGGACGGGGAAAAGTCTCAGAGCACAGTTCGTCGCGAGGGATAAGGAGATCGACTTCATCATCGACGACGGACTGGTCATTTATCGTGGACGGATAGTGGCTGGCAAGAGCGCCAAGACGGAAAAGAATATGGTTCGTGCGATTCGTAGAGCGATGTTTTTGTTCCCCGACCATAGGGCCGAGGTGGTCAATTTCCTCAAGCTACATTCCCCCTGTTCCTTGATGGTTATAGCGACATCTAAGGGCATGGCGGAGAAGATATGTTGTTCCTTGGGGATTAAGCCTCCGGAGCTTTTCATAGATATAGCCGATATCGCCTCGCCGGAGGATATAGCTAGGGCCCAGTACGAGCGTAAACATAAAAAACAACACGTTATTCCGGTGTCGCAAGCCCAGATAAGGAAGAACTACACTGGCAAGTTGGTGGGAAGGCTGAAGAATCTGCTGAGGCTGAAAGATAACTACGAAAAGACTATAGTTAGGCCTCCCTTCAGTTTTTACGGAGATATAAAAATAGAGAGCGATGCGGTCGTTCAGATAACCCGTCACGTTCTATCCTCCTACAGCAAAGTCCACAGTGTCGATGACGTTCAGGTAAGGGATCTGGATGGATCGTCGGTCGATATAGTGATGAATCTTTCGGTCATATTGGGTTCCCAGCAACTCCTTTCTATCGCCGGATTTCTCTCGAAAAGAGTGAAACTGACCGTCGAATTTCTATGCGGTCTTGAGGTCCGGAGGGTTGACGTTAATATCGACAAGGTGGTGTCGAAAGATGTCTGATTTACGGAAGCTCCTCTCTTTGCAGAAACGGCTTTTGGCTCGGCTAAGTCACGAGGTTTCCTCCTGTCGAAGGTGTGATCTATGCAAGGAGAGAACTCAGCCAGTTCTGGGAGAAGGGCCGCCGGATGCGGCCCTGATGTTTGTAGGGGAAGGTCCCGGAGAGGACGAGGACCGTTCTGGGATTCCCTTCGTCGGCAGGGCCGGTAGGCTCCTGGATAAAATACTGGAAGCGGCGAAAATAGATAGAAAAGGGGTCTATATAACCAACGTGGTTAAGTGTAGACCTCCTAAGAACAGGACTCCTATGGTGGAGGAGACCATGGTCTGCCAAAGATTCCTGGAGGCTCAGATAGCTGTGATAAATCCTCGAATAATAGTATGTCTTGGGAACACCCCCATGAAATGGTTCTTGGGAACCTCCGAGGGGATAACCAAGTTGAGGGGGCAGTGGTTTTCATGGAAGGGCATAGATGTAATGCCTATGTTCCATCCTAGCTATCTTTTGAGGAATGAATCTCGGAAGAAAAATAGTCCCAAGGCCCTGACGTGGAGAGATATCCTTGAAGTTCGTCGTCGATTGGACGAACTGAAGGCTGGAGGTCGCCATGAATGAAATCGACAACAAGGTTGCTCATCTAGCGATCATAATGGATGGAAACGGACGGTGGGCGAAGAAAAGGGGACTTCCCCGTCTTTTAGGTCATAGGGCGGGAGTGAATACCCTCGAGAGAATTGTCTATGCCGCTAAAGACAGGGGTATCCGGTATCTGTCGGTTTATGCTTTCTCCAACGAGAACTGGAACCGTCCTTCCGTCGAGATAAAGGGATTGATGAAGCTCTTCAGCTATTACGCCCGTAAAAAACTCCGAGATCTGGTCAAAGCGGATATAAGGGTCAGGTTCGCCGGTAGAAAGGAAGGTCTGCCTGAATCGGTCGTCCAGGCTATGGACGTGGCCGAGACCGAGACTTTCGATTGTGAAAAGATGACCCTCATAGCCTGTTTCAACTATGGAGGAAGACAGGAGATCGTCGATAGCGTAAACCGTTTCGTGAAGGAACATCCAGGTGAGCCGATATCGGAGAATGCTATATGTTCCAACCTTTATCTGCCGGAGGTCCCCGATCCGGACCTTATCGTTCGTACCAGTGGAGAGCTACGGTTGAGCAATTTCTGGCTGTGGCAGAGCAGTTATAGCGAGTTTTTTTTCACATCCTCTCTCTGGCCGGATTTTACCCCCGAGGCTTTGGACGAAGCTTTGAAAACTTTCAATAAGAGGGAAAGACGTTATGGCGGGCTTAAATAAGAAGAGCAAAGAGCTTCTGACTCGAAGCCTATCCGGCGCTCTGATCGTTATAGCCATATTGGGCGGCATCTCTTATGGCGGATGGCTGTGGGGAGTCATGGTAACTCTAGTGGGGATTATATCCTTGGATGAGTTTTACCAGTTGGCTGCCAAGAGGTTGAAGATATCCAAGGGGATCGGACTGATCTTCGGCGCTGTCATCCTTATGGCGGTAGGACTGGGACACGCGGAATCCCACGTGATCTTGGTCTCTCTGGCCTTGGCTTTTATCGCCGTACTGTCCATAGAGATGCTGAGACGTCAGTATTCAAGGGTAAGTACCGCCATAGAAAACGGGGCCGGGACTTTGGCAGGGTTGGTTTTCGTGGTCCTGCCCTGGAGTTTTTCCGTGATACTTAGAGAAGGTCCTTACGGTAAGATCCTCCTGCTCTCTGTTTTCCTATGCACCTGGGCTTGCGACGTATCCGCCTATATCGTGGGAACCCTCTGGGGAAGACATAAGCTCTGTGACAACATAAGTCCCAACAAAACCTGGGAGGGCTTTTGCAGTGGCGTCGCCGGCAGTTTCCTGATGGCATCCGCCATCGCCTATGTCAGAAGCTTTCCTCCGCTCCCTCTCCTGATCGTGGGATTGATATGCGGGATAGCTGGCCAAATGGGCGATCTTTGCGAATCCATACTGAAGCGAGAGGCCGCCGTCAAGGACACCGGGAAGATACTTCCCGGACACGGAGGAATGTTGGATAGATTCGACAGCGTTCTCATCAGCTTGACCCTGGTCTACTTTGTCTTTGAGGTGGCTTGGAGATGACCGATATGACTCCGTTGAACCTGGCGATAATAGGATCTACCGGAAGCGTTGGATCTTCCGTGATGAACGTCTGTAGGAGTTACCCCGATAAGTTCAACGTCGTAGGACTTGCCGCAGGGGAAAGTATCTCCAAACTAGAGGCATTGGCAGGAGAGTTCCGCCCCGAAATGGCGGTTCTGTCGAAAATCCCGAGAGACCGACTTCCCAGCTCATCCACCGATACGAAGTTTTTCGGAGGACCGGAAGCCCTCATAGAGATGGTCCGTTCCGGTACGGTCGATCACGTGGTGGTAGCGTCTTCAGGAACGGACGGTATCCCCGCGCTTCAAGAAGCCCTCAAGGAGGGCAAAACGATCTCTCTAGCCAATAAAGAGAGCATCCTGGTGGCGGGGAAGTGGGTTATGGCGTCTGCCTCTCAAGACCAGATAAGGCCACTCGACAGCGAACATAACGCCGTTTGGCAATGTCTGGCGGGGGAGGAGCCCTCTTCAGTATTGGAGGTATCCTTGACGGCCTCGGGAGGTCCCTTCCTCAAGACGCCTCTGAAAGAGATGGAGTTTATAACTCCCGCCGATGCCGTAGCCCATCCCGTTTGGAACATGGGAAGGAAGATAAGTGTCGACAGCGCTACCATGATAAACAAAGGAATAGAGATCATAGAGGCCATGAGACTTTTCTCGCTACCACACGACAAGGTAAGGGGATATATTCATCCTGGATCGTCGGTGCATGGGGCCGTCAGGTTTGTCGATGGGGCAGTGAAGATGGTGATGGCCCCACCCGACATGAGGTTGGCGGCGTTGAACACCTTGGGGTACCCAAAGAGGCTTCCTCTGGGGCCGCTCGGTATCGAGCCTTTGACCATGGACGGAAGGGATTTGGTTTTCTTCTCTCCCGATAGAGATAGATACCCCGGATACCATCTGTGTCTGGATATAGCTCGTATGGGAGGAAGCTATCCCACGGTGCTTGTAGGAGCCGACGAGGTGGCTGTCGATGCCTTCCTTCAGGAGGCCATACCCTTTACCCACATCTGGCAGGTAATAGCCAGGGTCATAGACCTCTACGACGGAGGGGAAGGTTCCGACCTCAAGGACGAGCTACAAATACTTGACTGGGCCAGAGATAAGGCCCGTTCGATCTGTTTCGGGAGGTGAAACGATGATCGTAGATATTCTGGCTTTTGTATTCATAATAGCCGTATGCGTCGTTATACACGAATACGGCCATTATAGGACCGCTGTAGCCTGCGGCGTACAGGTCCACGAATTTTCCTTCGGAATGGGGCCGGCGATATACAGCTTCAAAGGGAAGAGGAACCTTTGGTCCGTAAGGGCCTTTCCTATAGGAGGGTTCGTCCGTCTTGCCGGTATGGAGGAGGACAATGAAGACGAGATAGTAACCCCTGGAATGGGATTCAACGAAAAGTCTCCGTTCTCTCGCCTTGCTATATTGTTCGCAGGGCCTCTTTCAAACGTGTTGTTGGCGTTTTTTCTGACGGCCCTGTTGTTGTGGGGACACGGAATCCTCGATATGGAACGGGCTAAAATCGGAACCATTATGGATGGATATCCGGCGCAGTCGGCAGGACTGATGCCCGGTGACCTGGTGCTATCCGTCGGAGGTGAAGCTGTAGAGGACTGGCCGTCCATGGCGGAGAGTATAAGAACCCACGATGTGGAAAAACCTCTGGTCCTGAGGATAGAGAGAGGGGATGAGATCTTCTCTCTTTCGCTGTACGTCCCTAAAGATCCCGCGACCGGTTACCCCCTGCTGGGTATACAGCCTGGGAGGGTCAGGTTTTCTTCTCTGGAGAGCGTGAGGAGATCTATTTCCTACACTTTCGCAATGACTTTGGCCATGGTAAGAGGACTATTTTCCTGGATAGTCGGTCAGAACCAGGTTGACGTATCCGGCCCCGTAGGCATAGCGTCCATGGCGGGACAGGCCGCGAAACAAGGTGGCTGGGCTCTGCTCTCCTTTTTGGCCATAATCAGTTTGAACCTCGGGATCGTAAACCTGTTTCCCTTTCCTGCCTTGGATGGAGGCCGGATAGTGTTTATCTTGGGGGAAATCCTGACCGGGAAGAAATTACCCGAAAAGGTGGAGGGGTACGTTCATTTTACGGGGTTCGTGATATTGATAGGGTTGATCGCCTTTATAACGTGGCAGGATATCCTCAGGTTGCTTGCCAGGTAGGAAGGTGGTTTTTTATGTCGCGATCTGTATCGGTAGGTTCTCTCGGAATCGGTGGAGACAACCCGGTAAGGGTGGAGAGCATGTTGAAGACCCCCCTCTGCGACAGGGAGGCATGTCTCGATATGCTTCGGAGGCTTTCCGAGGTCGGATGCGAGATGGCCAGGGTCGCTTTCCCGTCTATGGATCAGGAGGACGATCTCAAAAAATTGGTGGAGATCAGTCCCATCCCATTGATGGCCGATATACACTTCGACCCTGCTCTGGCGGAGAAAGCTCTCGCACAAGGCTGTCCTGCGATCAGGATCAATCCGGGAAACATGGGACATCCGAGAAAACTCGAGAGAATCGTGGAAATGGCGAGGGAAAGAAAGGTCCCGATCCGGATAGGAGCCAACAGCGGTTCTGTCAGCCCTAGACAGGTAAAAGATGCCGGAGGGAACAGGGGGCTAGCTCTCGCTCTTGCCGTGGAAGAACAACTTCTCATGTTGTTGCGCCACGATTTTCACGATGTAATCCTTTCGGCTAAGTCGACCGATGTCGGAGAAACCCTGGAGGCAAACGGAGTCCTCTATGAACGGTATGGAGAATACCCCTTTCACGTCGGTATGACCGAATCGGGGTCCGGTATCCCGGGAATAACGAAAAGCTCCGTCGGACTTGGGCTTCTGTTATCCAAGGGAATAGGCGATACCATCAGGGTGAGCCTCAGCGACTCTCCCGTTCTGGAGATCGAGACCGGCTACGAGATACTGCGGTCTCTGGATTTGAGGCACAGAGGGGTGGAGATAATATCCTGCCCCACATGCGGAAGGAAGAAACTCGACGTGGTGGCGGTGTTGTCCAAGATAAGACCCCTACTTGTCGACCTTCCCGACGGTTTCAAGGTGGCGGTGATGGGGTGCGAGGTTAACGGACCTCAGGAAGCCCGCCACGCCGATATAGGGGTGGCGGGATCTCCTACGGGGATAGTCTTTTTTCGAAAAGGGGAGATCGTAGGAAGGTGTCCTCTACATAAACTTGAAAAAGAGATAAGTTTACTTATTGAGCCATATCGTCTAAAATCCTAGATGGGTCTTCGAGAATATCGTTGCCCATAAAATCGAAAGGAGTGCTTTGCAATGGCGATCAACCTCAGAGGACGTAGTTTCTTGACCCTTAAGGATTTCACCTCCCGTGAAATCGCATATCTTCTCGATCTTTCGATGGATCTCAAGAGGAAAAAGAGAGCGGGCATAAAGGGTAACCTTTTGGAGAATAAGAACGTTGCACTTATATTCGAAAAATCGTCCACCAGGACCAGATGTGCCTTTACCGTCGCCTGTATCGACGAGGGAGCACATCCCGAGTTCTTGGGAAAGAACGATATCCATCTCGGCAAAAAAGAGGACGTTCAGGACACGGCAAGGGTTCTCGGTCGCATGTTCGACGGGATTCAGTTCCGCGGTTTCAGCCAGGACCTCGTAGAGGCTCTCGCCAAGCATAGCGGTGTTCCCGTCTGGAACGGTCTTACCGACGCCTATCATCCTACCCAGATACTGGCCGACTTCTTGACCATCCAGGAGGCTTTCGGAAAGCTTAAAGGTCTGAAGCTGGTCTATATCGGAGACGGAAGAAACAATATGGCCAACTCCCTCATGATCGGTGCTGCCAAGGTTGGAATGCACTGCACCATCGCCGCTCCCAAGAGCCTTTTTCCTGAGGCTTCCCTGGTAGAGGAGGTAAGAGCCATCGCTGCCGAGACAGGAGCTAATATAGTCTTGGAGAGCGATCCCAAGAAGGCCGTAAAGGACGCCGACGCCATCTATACTGACGTCTGGGCCTCCATGGGAGAGGAGGACAAGGTGGCGGATAGGATAGCCCTTCTGACCCCTTATCAGGTCAACTCGGAGCTTATGTCAGCTACCGGAAACTCCGAGACCATCTTCCTCCACTGTCTTCCCGCCAACAAGGGGCAGGAGGTTACGGAGGAAGTGTTCGAGTCTTCCCGTTCTCTGGTGTTCGACGAGGCGGAGAACAGGCTTCACACCATAAAGGCGGTTATGGTCGCTACCCTAGGAAAATAGACATAGAGACTACGGCATTGAACTACGAAGGCGCGGAGTGAATTTCACTCTGCGCCTTCGTAGTTTGGAAGGGCCATTTTTTCCTACCTAGTGGTGACAATGATAGAGGCCCCGTATCGGATCGTTCACTCCCATCTTGGGCCATGTGATACAATAACGGGGCCATATAATAAGGAGGAGACACCATGGCGGAAACGAGAAAAAAGGCAGAAGAGATGGTACTGATCATAGAGAACTGGCTTAGGTCGAAGATGGACGATGCCGGATGCGCTGGAGGAATCGTCGGGCTGAGTGGAGGAATAGACTCGGCTGTCGTGGCCGCTCTTCTCAAAAGGGTCTTTGGGGAGAACATGCTGGCGGTCAAGATGCCCTGTCACAGTCTGTCCGAGGACGGAGACCATGCCGATCTGATGATCGATTCCTTCGACCTGCCCTGGACCTCGGTGGATCTATCGGATGTATACGATCGTTTTACCGAAATATTGAGCTTGGACAAAAATAGCCTTGCCGCCGCCAACATAAAGCCGAGGCTGAGGATGACCGTTCTTTACGCTTTGGCCCAGGACAGCAACTTCTTGGTCTGTGGTACGGGCAACAAGGCGGAGCTTACGGTAGGCTACTTCACCAAACACGGTGATTCAGGGGCAGATCTGCTCCCCTTGGCCGATCTCACCAAAGGAGAGGTCCGGGAGGTAGCTCGTTTTCTGGGTGTGCCTGCGGTTATCGTGGAGAAAGCGCCCTCTGCCGGGCTATGGGAAGGCCAGACGGACGAAAAAGAGATGGGACTCTCCTACGATCAGATAGACGAGTATATAGTCAGAGGCGGTAAATGCGAGGCCTCCGACGAGATCGACAGACGATTTAAGTTGACGGAGCACAAGAGGAAGCTCCCCGAAGCTTGTATAGTTTTCGAGGATCGTATATAGAGGAACGGAAATTCAAAGCACGAGGTGATTTATCGTATGTCAGGACACTCGAAATGGGCAAATATCAAACACAGAAAGGCCGCGCAGGACGCCAAGAGGGGAAACCTGTTTCAGAAATTGATCAAGGCCATCATAATAGCGGCTAAAGAGGGAGGAGGCGATCCGGCGACCAACATTCGTCTGAAAGCCGCTCTCGACAGGGCTAAGGCCGCAAGCGTTCCCTCTAACAACATAGAGAGAGCCATAAAAAGAGGCACAGGAGAGATAGAGGGAGCTACCTACGAAGAGCTGGCTTACGAGGGATACGGTCCCGAAGGAGTAGCCGTAATAGTGGAGTGTCTGACCGATAACAAAAACCGGACGACTCCTGAGATAAGGATGATTTTCGATCGAAACGGCGGATCTCTCGGAGCCACCGGCTGTGTGGCCTGGATGTTCGAACGCAGAGGGGTCATAAACATCGGGGGGGACGACCTGAACGAGGAGGAGCTGATGGAGGCCGCCCTAGAGGCCGGAGCCGAAGACGTGGAAAACGATGGAGGTTTCGTAGTCTATACGGATCCTTCCGTCGTGGACGAAGTCAAAGAAGGTCTGGAGTCCAAGGGATTCGCCATAGATGAGGCGGAAAGCCAGCTCGTTCCGAAAACCACGGTGAAGATAGCCAATCCCGACAAAGCCAGAAAGATCCTTAAGCTTATGGATCTTCTGGAAGGACACGACGACGTACAGAACGTCTCCTCGAATTTTGACATCCCTGAAGAAATCATGGACCAGGTCGAGTGATCCGATTCGCTGTCTGGGGATAGACCCTGGAATAGGTCGGATGGGCTTTGGGGTAGTTGAGAAAATCGGGAGTAAATACAGGGCTTGTTCCTTCGGGTGTCTGGAAACCCCTTCCGATATGTCGGTTCCTCAAAGGCTCGACGAGCTTTACAGAGGGTTGAGGGAGCAGATAAACGGCTGCTCCCCTCATTTTATGGCTGTGGAAAAACTATATTTCGGGAGAAACACGACTACGGCTGAAAACGTATGGCAGGCCAGAGGGGTCGCTCTGCTTGTGGGAGCTCAAAACGATCTTTTCGTTCTGGAACCGAAACCTTCGGAAGCGAAAATAACTGTCTGCGGCGACGGCAGGGCTGAAAAGTCTCAGATCCAGAGGATGGTCCAGGTCATATTGAGCCTTAAGGAGATTCCCCGACCGGACGATGCCGCAGACGCCTTGGCCATCGCCTTGGCGGGACTGGCCCTTTTGCCTACTTCCACTATAGGGAGGAGATGACTCCATGTTGGCGATGGTTACCGGAACAGTGTTGGATGTTACCACCCAAATGGCCGTCGTCGACGTCAGCGGCCTCGGTTTCGAGATGCAGCTCACCAGAAAAGCCTCTTCCCTGTGCAGCGTGGGTAAAGAGGTATCCCTTCATTGTCATGTACAGTTCTCAGATGCCGGTCCTACCCTGTTTGGCTTTGCGGATGGACTGGAAAAGGCCGTTTTTCTGAGGTTGCTCTCTGTGAGGGGGATAGGAGGCAAGCTGGCTCTTCAGGTACTGCAAGGGATGACGGCTGAGGCGGTCGTGCAGGCGGTCTCTTTCGGCGATCCCTCCGGTTTGACCGGAGTTCCCGGCATAGGCAAGAAAACGGCGGAGAGGATCTGCTTCGAGCTTCAGGAAAAAATGTCAGAAGGCCTTCCGAAAGGATCTACCGATAACCTGCGGGAGATGGTCGTTCCCGACTCGGAAACCGTTATGGAGGCCCTTGAATCCCTGGGATTCCAGAGACAATCCTCTTCGGAAGCCCTGGCTGCCATAGCTAAAAAGAGGGGCTCCGTCGATGGGTTAGGTGTAGAGGACCTCATCATGCTAGCGTTGAGGGAGCTGAACTCCGGAGCTTAGGAGGTGCGTTGATTGGAACGGATGGAAGACAGAATAGTGGATGTCTCCGAAAAAGACGACGATCTATCGCTGCGTCCTCTGTCGCTCGAGGATTTTACAGGCCAGGAATCCATAAAAAACAAGCTCGGTATTTACGTCAAGGCCGCCAGGCAGAGAGGGGAGCCGTTGGATCATTCTCTGTTCTACGGTCCTCCCGGTCTTGGGAAGACCACCCTGGCTGGCATCATCGCCAGGGAGATGGGGGGAGATCTCAGGATAACCACAGGCCCTGCCCTGGAGAAAACCGGGGATCTCGCAGCCATACTCTCCAACCTTCAGGACAACGACGTCCTCTTCATCGACGAAATTCACAGGATGAACAGCAGTATTGAGGAGGTCCTCTATTCGGCTATGGAGGACTTCTCTTTGCATATCATAGTGGGAAAGGGCCCTCTGGCTAGGAATATCTGCCTTTCTCTCCCAAAGTTCACCCTCGTGGGAGCTACCACCAGACTGGGATTGTTGACATCTCCGCTCCGGGCACGCTTTGGGATAGTGGAGCAATTGAGCCTCTACTCCACGGAAGAGCTTGCGTCGATAATATCCAGAGGAGCCGGGGTTCTCAATGTCTCCATCGAGGGGGAGGCTGCCTTGCTTATCGCCGGTCGATCCAGAGGGACCCCCAGGATAGCTCTGAGAATCCTCAGGAGGGTCAGAGACGTTGCGGAGGTAGCGGGAGACGGAGTCATAACTCCTGCCATTGCTGAACGAGCCATGTCCATGTTGGGTCTGGACGGCTTCGGTCTTGACGACGGAGATCGAAGGATACTGGAGGCATTGGTCGATCTTTTCTCCGGCGGTCCAGTCGGATTGTCTACCGTTGCTGCGTCGTTAAACGAGGAATCTCAAACTGTGGAGGACATATACGAACCCTATCTGCTCCAGCTGGGACTTCTGGAGAGAACTCCCAGAGGAAGAAAGGCGACCGCGAGAACCTATGAATATCTCGGACGGCGACCTCCTCGTTCTTCTCAGTTGACCATACCTACAGAGGAGGATACAGAATGAAGCAGAATAGATGTAGACTAACCGTCTTGTTTTTGACGGTTATTTCCTTCGTGTCCCTTTATTATGTCTCTCCCGTACTTGCCGGCAGAGACATAAAGGTGGGGTTGGGCGAGGGGAAATCCACCGTATCGCTCTATTCCTCCGCTTCGCTAAAGGCGTCGGATAAAAGCGGAACGGTCCTGTCCGGCAAAAAAGCGCTCTCTTTTTCCGTTTCAGGGCATCGCCTGATGTGCCAGGGGCGTTCCATGGCCTCTCCCGTAACGATCGTATCCTCGTCCCCCATAATATACGAAAAAAGACCTTATCTAGGGTCTTTTTCTCTGATATCGATAGGTGGCGGACTATCGGTGGTGAACGTCCTCGATATAGAGAGTTACCTGAGAGGCGTGTTGAAGATGGAGGCCAATCCCAAATGGCCTATGGAGGCTCTGAAGGTTCAAGCCATCATCTCCAGAACCTATGCTTTGAGATCCATAGGCCGTCACGGAGCCAAGGGGTACGATGTATGTGCCACCCCTCATTGTCAGGCCTACAGGGGGATAAACGCCCATGATCCCGTGACGGACCGAGCCGTAAGAGAGACGAAGAGTATGGTGGTGAAATACGGAGGGACTCTGGCCAAAACCTTTTTTCACTCCGATAGCGGAGGTATGACCGCAGCATCGGAGAACGTCTGGGGAGGCTCCATTCCCTACCTTCGATCCGTGAAGGATCCTGTACCCTCCAACTCCCCTCATTCCAGATGGTCGATCAGCCTTAGCGGATCTCAGTTGGGCAAGGCACTCGCCAGGGGTGGCTATTCCATCGGGAACATCACAGATATTAAGATAAACTCGCTGGACGGTTCGGGCAGAGTGCTCTCAATGACTCTGAGGGGAACGAAGGGCAGCAAGACAATGTCCGGTCATCGCTTCCGTATGGCCGTAGGAAGCAAGGTCGTAAAGAGTACGGCGTTTAAGGTGATGTCCGGGGTGCAAAAACAGCCTTTCGATCCTATCGAATCGGAAAAACACTCGGCAAGGTCGAATGAGGGGCTGACCTTAGAGGAAGAGTCCTTGATAATGACTCTGACCAAACAGGGAGCTTTTTCCTCGGAAGAATTGATAGCCATGTTGGTCGATCCGGCTAAAAAAAGGGAACTTCTGGATAAGAGGCGGGGAACCGTGACTCGTAAGGCCCCGAATCCGTCTTCTTTTCCCAATAGCGGTTATTCCTGGTCCAACGGGACCTTCCTTTTGGAGGGGACGGGCTGGGGGCATGGAGTAGGTTTATCTCAGTGGGGGGCTAGAGCCTTGGCGTTGGCCGGATGGGACGCCAAAAGGATAGTGGAGTACTATTATCCCGGCACGGTAGTCACGTCGTACGGTCTCCGGTAGAGACCTATCCCATACAGGGATGCAACGTAAAAAATTGGAGGTTTGTTCTTTTTCATGGAAGAAAACATATTCAAGGTATCCTCTTACGATTACCGACTGCCGAAAGAACTCATAGCTCAAAACCCTGCGGATCCCAGGGATAGCTCTCGGTTGATGGTTCTCTCCAGGGAGGACGGAAGCCTGGAACACAGGGTCTTTTCCGATCTCGTAGACTATCTAAGATCTGACGACGTTCTGATTAGGAACGATACCAGGGTTATGGCGGCTCGACTGAAGGGCAAAAAGGTCGAGGGAGAGGCAGAGGTCGAGATTCTGGTGCTTTCCAGATTATCCGGTCAGACCTGGGAGGCCATGGTTCGTCCAGGTAGGAGACTTAAACCAGGCATCTCGGTCCTTCTCTCCGATGGAACTACGGTCAAGGTGGACGGTATCAGGCCGGAGGGACTGAGATCGGTGACTTTTCCCGAAGGCGTGGATGTCCTATCTCTTTTAGATAAAGTGGGAACCGTGCCGCTTCCTCCCTACATAACCGATTCGAATGCCTCCCCCGAAGCCTATCAGACAGTCTTCGCCAACAAAGTAGGCTCTGCTGCGGCCCCTACCGCCGGTTTACACTTTACCCCTGAGCTTATAGAGCGGATAGAAAAAAAGGGCGTCGAGATACTGGATGTAACCCTCCAGGTGGGACTGGGAACCTTTAGACCAGTGAAAGAAGAGGACCTGAGGCATCATCCGATGCATCGAGAGAGGTGTCAGATCTCTTCCTATACAGCCGATCGTATAAACAAGGCGAAGGCTCAAGGGCGACGAATAGTGGCCGTAGGGACCACATCGGTCAGGACCTTGGAGTCCATGGGGGATTCGGGAGTCCTGCTTTCCGGGGAGAGGGATACGTCTTTGTTTATATATCCGGGGTTCGAGTTTAAGATAGTGGACGCTATGATCACCAATTTTCACCTGCCTCAGAGCACCCTGTTGATGTTGGTCTCAGCTTTCGCAGGACGAGAGAGAACATTGAACGCCTATAAAGAGGCGGTATCTATGGAGTACCGCTTTTTCTCCTTTGGCGATGCGATGTTTATATACTGAGGGCTCCGATGAAGGTAAAAAAGAACTTGGCCTTTAGGTGTTTTTTTATGATTTCCTTGATCGTATCCATATCGGCGGCGACATTGTGGCTTATGTTTCCCGATTGGTGGTACGATGTATGTGTTATGCCCTTTCGTTCGTCTCCTGCGGTCGATTTTAGGATTTCTCCGGGAATAAGGGCATCTCGAATAGCGGAGGATCTCGTCGCCGAAGGAATCTCTGTCAGCAGGGGAAACCTGATCCGTTTTATGGTCCGATCCGGACTGGACAGAAAACTAAGGCCGGGACTTTACAGCCTGATCCCAGGGCCCAGCTGGAGGGTCGTGGAGCAGCTGTTAAACCAGGAGCCGTTGCAGTTCAAGATAACCTTGATTCCCGGAACTCCACTGGGCGACTATTTTCCGTTCGAGGAAAATTCCGTATCTAGAGATGACGAGATGCAGCTTTCCAAGAAGTTTTTCCCCGAAGATATGGTGGACCTCCTGCCGTCCGTGCCTGCTTACAGAGCGGCCTATCTTCTCCCAGAGACATACCATTTGCCGGAACTGAATCCGGAGTCTCTTGTCTCTCAGGCCTCGAGACTATGGTGGAATCTGCTGGGGAAACGCATGCCGAAAGCGTCGAAAGACGCCTTCGATCTGGCCATAAAGGCTTCTCTGGTGGAGAGGGAATCCCTTAAAGACGAGGAGCGTCCCGTAATTGCCGGGGTCATAGAAAACAGATTGAAAAGGGGAATGCCCTTACAGATAGACGCCACCGTCGTCTATGCCTTGAAGCTTAAGGGACGAGATGTCAATAGGGTGTCCTACGAAGACCTGAAGGTCGATTCCCCTTACAATACATACAGGATACCGGGCTTGCCGCCTTCTCCGATATGCATACCCTCGGCTGCATCGTGGAAAGCCGTGTTATCGCCGGATAAACACGGTTATCTCTACTATGTGGCGGACGGTACGGGAGGTCATGTCTTCTCCCGTACCTATGAACAGCATAGAAGGGCTATAAGGAAGGTCCGTAATTGACGATCCGAGAGATCGAGAGGAGGGGAACCTCATGGAAGACTTAAAGGATAAGAGATGTCCCGGGTGTGGTGCCCGTTTTCAGAGAAACGATCCTGATGGGGCAGGCTATCTCCCGGAGGGTAAAGACCCCGATGGTAACGTAATATGCAAAAGATGCTTTCAGATGAAACACTACGGGGTTTTCAAAAAAGCCTCCATAAAGGACAGCTCGATTAAAAAAGATATCTCCAGAGAAGTCTCTGGGTGTTCCGCGATCTTTCTCGTAGTGGACATATGCCAGTTCGAGATATCCTCCAGTGCCTTGGATTGGGTGGCCGACCTCAACAAACCGGTTTTCGTCGTTATAAATAAATGTGACGTATTATCCAAGTGGATCACTCCAGGGGAAATAGCCTCCTGGGCTTCCGAAAGACTACCGGTGCCGCTCCATAGAGTGTACCCTCTGTCCGCCTTGAACCGGAAATCAGTCAGAGATCTTAGAAATAGGATAGAGGATGCCTTCCCTCCGGGAAGTAAAATATTGCTTCTCGGAACCACTAATGTAGGGAAAAGTACCCTTCTGAGCGGACTGACGGGGGACGATACTCCCACTATCTCCCGGCTCCCTGGAACGACTTTAGGGATAACCCAGGTAAAGAGTCGCCATAGCGCTATCACCTACGTAGACGTGCCGGGACTAAAGGAGGTCAACCCATGGCTAGGGAAGCTGTGTGCTGACTGCCTGACCGGACTGATACCACAGAAAAAACTTCAGAGTTATTCCACCGTGCTCAAACCGGGACAAAGTCTGTCTTTAGGGGCTATAGGCTGGTTTGTCGTAGACGATGCGGGAGAACGAGGATGGATAAAGGTGGAGGCCTTTGCCGCCGACGAGATGATCTTCCATCGGACCACCGAAGATCGATTGCATGAACTTCTGGCTCCCTACAGGGAGGATCTTTTCTCTCTTCCCTGTTCGAGCTGTTGGGCTTCTCTAGAGGGCCCCGACTACGTCGAATACAGGGAGGATTTTCACGTAGGGCTCGACATAGTATTGCCTGGATGTGGCTGGTTTTCCGTCCGGAGCGGTTACGGAAACGGTCGATTTTACCTCCCGAAGGGGATCTCTCCTATATTGAGGCCCGCTCTCGTCCCGAGTCAAAAGGACAGAAAAGGCCAATCTCGATGACGGTTTTTATGGATTCCTTGAGGGATTATTGGTCCTCCCTGTGCTCCCGATCTGAAATAGTTCTCGGGGATCTTTACCTACAAAGCTCTTCGGGGCATCATATGACTTTGGACGATGGACGGTTGGAGGACATAGGCTCCTCAAGTTCCTCCGGCGTAGGGGTGAGGCTTCTAAGAGGAGAGGAGACGATTTACGCCAGCAGGAACGGCACCGATGGAAACGCTCTAAGGGCGGCCCTGGAAGAGATATCCATCCTGAGAGGTTGCAAAGCTGGTAGGAGCCCGGAAGGTGGCAGCCTACTGGCAACCCCCGTGTTGCCCTCTGTGGCGATGGGGGATGAACTGATCAGGCTCGACAAGAAAATTCGATCTCTGTCGTCCAAGGTAGCACAGGTGAGTCTGGCTTTTTCGTCTTCGGAGAAAAACGTTCTCATAATTCGAGAGGACGGTTCCGTCTGTAGAGATAAAAGACGTTATTCTATGTATAGCGTCAGCGTAGTGGCCGAGAAAAACGGAGATCTTCAGACCGGATCGAGGGTAGTAGCCCAGATGACCGATATCGATGGCCTTTTGAGGAAACATGATCTGGACGAGATCGCCTCGGAGGCTTTGCGGACAGCCGAAACCATGTTGGAGGCCACACTGTGCCCTGCCGGGGCCATGGATGTCGTCTTCGCCGGGGAGGCCGGGGGTACCATAATCCACGAAGCCTGCGGACACGGTATGGAAGCCGATATAGTCGAGAAAGATTTTTCCGTTTACAGAGACAGAATCGGAGAGGTTATAGCGTCTCCTTCCGTTACTATCGTCGACGATGGATCTATCCCCGGTCTATACGGAAGTTTCGAGGTCGACGATGAGGGAACCCCTTCGAGGAGAAACGTCCTGGTCGATAAAGGGGTGCTCAGGGCCTATATGACCGATAGGGAGACCTCAGAGAGAACCGGTTTCCCCTTGACGGGAAACGGCAGGAGATCGTCCTACAGAGTGCCCCCTCAGACCAGGATGAGCAATACCTTCGTCGAACCTGGAGAGATCGCAATGGACGAGCTACTGGGATCGGTCGACAACGGCCTGCTGGTCAGACAGATGGGCGGAGGAGAGGTAAACCCTACTTCCGGTGATTTCGTCTTCCACGTCACCGAGGGGTATTTGATCAAAGGCGGCAAGGTGACCATTCCGGTAAGAGGTGCCATATTGACCGGCAACGGTCCGGATGTCCTTCGACGCGTTGTCGGAGTCGGAACGGATCTTCGATTCCTTCCCGGTATGTGTGGGAAGGGAGGTCAGAGTGTTCCCGTAACGGATGGACAGCCGGCCCTTTTAGTTGAAAATATAACCGTGGGAGGGAGTTCGACAGATTAATGCCCTTGAATAACGAACAGGATCAAGATCGCGTGATCATAAGAAGAAAGAGAAGAAGATCGGAGAGGAAAGACGATAAAACCGGAGGAATCTTGGCCCTCCGTCTGTTCTTCGTGTTTTCCTTTTTTCTCGTCGTCTACTTGGTCGGAACCCTCGTCTGTCCTTGGACCGGACTTTGGGGACGGTCTTTAGGGGATTTCATTCTGGGGCTTTCCGGAGGGGCTACTGTGATTCCCTTGTTCTTTCTAGCCTATTCTCTTTTTGCCCTCGGAACCGGCAGAAAGATAACTTCCCCTCTCAGACAGATCGGAGGAACCGGGCTTCTCTTTATCTGTGGGTCAATCTTGACCGGAATAATGTCCATGACTGGACCTCAGCCCAGAATTCTGACACCGGGCGTCATGGGAACCATGCTGGCAGGGTTGTCGGTAGAATGGATAGGGGCTTTGGGCACGCTGATAGTAGGTATTTTCTTGACGGTGTTATCGGCCTACCTCTACGGTATTTCTGCAATTAGGCCCGAGGCCGTTCTCGGATGGATTCAGGGCATAGTACTTCGGTTCAGGGCCAGACTGCCAAAGAGGCCGCTTACCGATGAATACAACCCCTCCGAAGACGTATCATTGGACTGGGAAAACGAGCCAGTTCCAGAGATATCCATAAGGACGGTGTCCTCCGAGAATTCGGACGAACGTCTCGATGACGACCTATACGAGGACCAGGAGAAAGAGGAAGAGGAAGAGGAACTTCTCCTGGAGAGTTGTCCAGAGACGGTTCTTTACGATGATGGCGAGGAGGAGCTTTTCTCATCTGACGAGGAAAATGGCGAGGAAAAACAGTTATATCCTGATGTCTCTTCCACCTCCCACGAAAAAGACTACGAGGGGAACGATGACGAGACCGACGAGGCAGAAATCCTGGAGGAGACGGATCCTACCGGTCCCTTCCCTCCGCCGATGGATCTTTTCGGCCCCGGAGAGACTGGGGATCCCAGAAACGATCCGATGATACTCCGTCAAAAGGGTTTGGACATAGTGAGCGCTCTTTCCAGCTTCGGAGTGGACGCCGAATTGGCCCGTACCGTCGAGGGACCTACTGTCATACAGTATCAGATCCAATTGGCTCCAGGGGTTAAGGTCAGCAAGGTTGCGGGTTTGAGCAAGGATATCGCCGTGGCCCTGGCGGTCCCGTCTTTGAGGGTGGAGGCCCCTATCCCCGGGACGTCCTACGTAGGCATAGAGGTCCCCAACAAGAACAGGCGCCCTGTAACGCTCCGTTCCGTGATGGAATCCGGAGAGTTTTCTAATTCTGACGTGATTCTCCCTCTTCCTCTGGGATTTCGAGTAGACGGATCCCCTTTGGTGGTAGGACTAGAGGAACTTCCTCATCTCCTGGTAGCAGGGACGACCGGTTCGGGTAAAAGCGTCTTCGTCACGAGCTGTATAACCGCTATGTGCGCAACCAGGACACCTGCGGAGCTGCGTTTTATACTGGTCGACCCCAAGCGAGTCGAGATGGCTATATACGAAAAACTCCCTCATGTGTTGGCAAAACCGATCGTGGATCCTCAAAAGGCGATACACGCTTTAGGTTGGGCTGTCCGCGAGATGGAGAGACGGTACGAGGTCTTTGCCAGGACAAGGGTTCGTCAGCTGTCGGGTTACAATCAAAAAGTGCTCCCGAAAGACAGGCTACCACATATAGTGATAGTGGTGGACGAGTTGGCCGATCTGATGTTCACCGCCTCCAAGGAGGTGGAGGATTTTATCTGTCGTCTGGCTCAGATGGCTCGAGCCACCGGCATCCATCTTATATTGGCCACCCAGAGACCTTCCGTAAACGTCATCACGGGGTTGATAAAGGCCAACGTCCCCGCCAGAGTGGCTTTCACCCTTCCGTCACAGACTGATTCCAGGACGATAATCGACGTAACGGGAGCACAGCAACTTTTGGGTAAGGGCGATATGCTGTTTTCCAGCACTAAATTTCCAAGACCCATAAGGATCCAGTCTCCTTTCATAGACGAAGATACCACCTTACAGGTCATAGACTCTCTTCGACGTTCTTTTGGGGATCCCGAGTACGTCGAGCTTGAGGACCAACAAAACGGTAAAGGAGGAGGTAGCGTTGACTTTTCCTACGACGATAGACTGGAAGAGGCTATCAGACTCGTCCTCAGCAGTGGCATCGCCTCGGCCAGCAGATTGCAAAGGCAGATGCGGGTAGGATTTACCAGGGCCGCCAGGATGATAGATACCATGGAGCAAATGGGGATCATAGGTCCTCAAGACGGATCTAAACCTAGAGAGATCTACGTCGACGAAGAAAGGGCGGAGGAAATACTTGAGGAATATCTCTGACGACGAAGGCAGAAATCCTGTCGAATTGCCCCGTGTAAGCCTGTATTTAGAGGGCCTTCACGAAGGAAAGAGAGGAAGGGTCATGATCGCAGGCGGCAGAAAGCCGATATCTTCCTGGCTTAAAGACCTCTGCCCTGGCCGAGACCTGTGGGCGGTGGATTCCGGTGCCGATTCCTGCATGAAGGCAGGTATCGTCCCCGATCTGTGTTTAGGCGATTTCGACAGTCTATCTCGTTCCTGCTTCGATTGGTTGCAAAAAAATGCCGTTCCTTTGGAACGGCATCCTGTCGACAAGGATTTTACGGATCTTCAGTTAGCCATAGAGAGAGATAAGCGAGATCCGTCAAATTATCTGATAATAACCGGATGTTGGGGAGGTCGATTCGACCATCTTTGGAGTCTGGTGATGTCTGCCTTTGAGGCGGATATGTTCCCACATGGTCCCACCGTCTTAGCCGATCACAGAGAGCTGATGTTTTTCTTGAAGGGAGGGGAATCCTGTACGGTCTCCCTGAAAGGCAAAGGGGTGCCTAAGGCCCTGTCCCTGCTGGCCCTGTCCGATAAGGCGGAGGGAGTTTCGGTCTCCGAGGTGAAGTGGCCTCTCTCGATGGCCTCTCTGAGGCGAGAGAACCCCTATGCCGTAAGCAACGTAATCTTGCCCGATGTAGATAAAATACCGGTAAGCCTCGAGAAGGGCGCTCTAGGAATCTACGTCACCTGGGATACTGAAGGGGATTTTTCCTAAAAAGGAAGCGGGCCCCTAGAGGGCCCGCTTAACCTTACCGGAACGAAGACAGCGAGAGCATATACGAAGTTTTCTCGTTTCGCCGGCACCGAGATCAACCCTAACGGAATGAAGGTTGGGAAGCCAGCGCCTGCGGGTCTTCCTGTGGGAGTGACTTACGGAGTTGCCCGTTACCGGCCCCTTTCCGCAACAGTCGCACACCTTAGACATGATATAGTGGCCTCCTTACATAGGTTCAAATCGACTGGAGCATTGTACCATATAAGAGCCGAAAGGGACAACGATTCTTTACAGCTAGGGGAGTGTGAATATGAGATTTTCCGAAAAGATGACCCTTTTAGAGGAAATCGTACATAAATTGGAGACGGAAAAGCTCCCGTTAGAGGATTCTCTGGAGCTTTTCGAACGAGGGATATCCTTGGTCTCCGAGGCCAAAGGTTTTCTCTCCGAAGCTGAACAGCGCATATCCATGGTTACCGATAAAGGGCAGGAACCAGTCATATTGGAAGGGGTAACGGAAGATGGCGGACGCTGATATCCTGAAAAGAGAGCTGAAAGATAAAAAAGAGATCTTTGAGAGGTATATGGAAGATTGGGTGGGATCCCGTCCAGAGGGAGTTCCCCCTCGTATGTGGGACGCCATGGTCTACTCTCTCAAGGTTGGGGGTAAGAGGCTTCGTCCCGTGCTCTGCATGGCGGCTGCGGAGCTTTTAGGAGGAAGGTCCGACCTGGTTCTGCCCATGGCCTTGGCCTTGGAGATGGTCCACACCGCGTCTTTGATACACGACGATCTTCCTGCCATGGACGACGATGTCCTCAGAAGAGGACAGCCTACCAATCACGTCGTCTACGGTGAGGCCTTGGCTATATTGGCAGGGGACGCCCTTCTGTGTCAGGCCTTCGAACTTCCTCTGACCGAGCTCCCCTCGGAGATTCCCAGAGGGAACGTCGTCAAGGCGGTGGCTCACTTCGCCAGATCGATCGGCCCAGGCGGAATATGCGGGGGACAGGTTCTGGATATGGAATCGGAGGGATCCGAGGAAGAATGTAGTTCTCCTACGGAGATATCGACCTTGAAGACGGCTGCTTTGATCAGGACATCACTGATCACAGGGGCCATCCTGTCGGGAGGAAGTGCCGAGGATCTAGAGGCACTGGAGAGCTATGGTCTGGAACTCGGAGTGGCTTTTCAGATAGCCGACGATATACTGGACGTGAAGGGTGATCAAGAAGAACTTGGCAAATCCCTGGGAAAAGACGAAGCTCACGGTAAGAGGACGTTCGTGAGCGATCTCGGCATGGAAGGCGCTATGAGGAGACTGAAGGAGAGGACCGAACGGGCTATCTCGTCGCTGGATCGGTTTGGAGAGAGCAGCGCTTTTCTCAGAGAATTGGCCCTCTATCTGGAACACCGGACCAGATGAAAGGAGATCGGTCATGTCTATACTCGAAAACATGGAAGGACCGGATGAACTAGAAAGGTTAAACTATGCAGATGTAGACATCCTCTGTCAGGACGTCAGGGATATGATAACCGACGTGGTCTTCGAAAACGGTGGACATCTCGCCTCGTCTCTCGGAGCGGTAGAGCTAACGGTATCGATATTGAGAAACTTCGATCCTTACAGCGACCGAATAGTATTTGACGTGGGACATCAGACCTATTCCTATAAGATACTGACCGACAGAAGAGATCGTTTCCACTCGGTTCGAAGTTTGGGGGGGATCAGCGGTTTTCCCAAGAGATCCGAGAGTCCCTGCGATCATTTCGACGTAGGACATAGCAGCACGTCTCTGTCCGCTGCGTTAGGCTATGCAAAGGCCAGAGATCTCCTGAAAAAAAATCACGAAGTCGTGGCGATAATAGGGGACGGCTCCATAATAAACGGGATGGCTTTCGAGGCTTTGAATCACCTCAAGGAAGCGGACACCAAGGTTATATTCGTCCTGAACGACAACGACATGGCTATAAGCCCGAGAATCGGTGGAGCTGCGAATCATTTCGCTCACCTCAGCGCCAACCCATATTACCGTAAGCTCAAGAAGGCCATCAAGGAATGTTGCAAAGGCATCCCTAAAGGGGAGACCATTGAGCACATATTGGGGAAGGCTAAGGATCAGATAAAGAGTCTGGTGAAGCCGGAAAATATCTTCGACTCCCTTGATATAGATTACTGGGGCCCCTTCGACGGGCACTCGGTGGAGGAGATGGACTTGATATTCTCCCTCGCAAGGAAGTTCGATAAATCTGTCCTGATCCATCTTATAACCCAAAAGGGAAGAGGACTCGAGATGGCGGAGAGAGAACCGAGCGTTTATCACGGAGTTTCCTCCGCCGTTTCCCGGTTGAAGAAGGCCTCAAAAAGCTGGAGCCAGGCCGTAGCGGACGAAATCGGAGATCTGGCGGAAAGGGATCCCAGTGTCGTTGCCCTAACTCCTGCGATGAAAGAAGGATCTAAGCTCAACGGTTTTGCGGAAAGCTTTCCCGATCGTTTTTTCGACGTGGGGATAGCCGAAGAACACATGGTTACCATGGCCGCCGGGATGGCGGCAGGGGGGCTTAAACCGGTCGCTTTCATATATTCCACCTTTCTTCAAAGGGCGATGGATCAGATGACCCTGGACGTTTGCCTCCAAAATCTACCGGTCTTATTCGCCATAGACCGAGCTGGCATGGTCGGAGAGGACGGAGAGACCCATCAGGGACTCTTCGATATCGGATGGTGTCGAATGATACCGAATCTGGTCGTTCAGGCACCCAGAGATTTGGTGGACCTTAAAGCCATGATCGCCGAGGCGATGAATAGAGATGGACCTACCGCTATAAGGTACCCCAGAGGAGCGGTGGTGACCTCCCTTTGTCGAGAGGGATCGAAATCGGTGCAGGGTCTTAAGGCAGAAATACTCTATCCCTCGCTGGGGGAGGTCACCTATATGGGCATAGGGAAGACCGTGAACTTTCTAGCCCAGGCCAGAGATGAGGCCATAAGGAGGCTTTGTCCCTCTCCCGGCCTGGTGGATCTAAGGACCATAGCCCCTCTGGACTATGAGACCCTGGACCCCATACTTCTGAGAGGTGGCACTGTGGTAACCGCCGAGGACGGTTACTTGGACGGAGGCATAGGAGAGGCTATAGCGGCCAGATCCGCGGAGCTCAACGCCGACGTGTCCATTCACCGTATGGGAGTGAAAAAAGCCTTCCTTCCTCATGGAACGGTTGAGGATCAATGGGACATATGCGACATGACCCTGGAGAAAGCGGTGTCTTTTTGCGGTGAAAAAACGGAAAGAAAGACTGGATAAAAGGATGGTCGAGCTAGGTCTCTCCGAGACGAGAAGTAGAGCCCAGGCCGTTATCATGAGCGGCGAGGTCCTGTTGAACGGCGAGGTAGCGGATAAAGCCGGTACTCCTGTCGCCTCGGATGACCTGGTCGAACTTAAAGCCAAAGGGCGTACAGAATGGGCTAGTCGTGGAGCTTATAAACTTCTTGGAGGATTGGATTCCTTTCCCGTGTCGCCTGAGGGAAAGGTTTGTCTGGATGTGGGGGCCTCCACCGGAGGCTTTACCGATGTCCTGCTGTCCAGAGGGGCGGAAAAGGTCTATGCTGTGGACGTGGGGTACGGGCAGCTTCATTGGAGATTGAGGACCGATCCCAGGGTCGTCATAATGGAGAGGACGAACGCCAGGTACATCGTCCCGGAGAATTTTTCGCCTTTGCCGTCACTGGCTGTTATGGACGCCTCTTTCATCTCGATAAGGCTCCTGCTGCCTGCGCTTGAAAGGATCCTTCTCGACGGCGGAGAAATATTGACCTTGGTCAAGCCTCAATTCGAGGCGGGGCGAGATAGGATCGGAAAGGGGGGAGTGGTGAAATCGTCCAAGCTACATTTGGATATCCTGAGAGAGCTGAACGATTTCATCTCTTCCTATACGAACCTGGGGCTTCGTGGCTGTATCCCATCTCCCATAAAAGGCCCCAAGGGGAACGTAGAATTTCTTTTTTATCTCGTTAAGGGAGACTCGCCGCTCTCCATCGACCTGGCAGCCGAGGTTGAGAAAGCCCACGAGGGGGAAATGAATGGATGACTCTGAATAAGGTCTTGGGACTTATCGTCAACACCCAGAAGCCGAAGGCTATAGAGACGGCTCTTAAGCTTTTGCGTTGGGCACCGGAAAACGGGATAACGTTCAGACTTCCGCCTATGGAGGCCTCCGTTTTGGGGATGCCGGTGAACGATAGAGGCTGGAAGGACGGCATATCCGTGGCGATCGTCATAGGCGGAGACGGCACATTTCTCAGGGCCGCTCGTTATGTCTTGGACGATCATATAGCCCTTTATGGAGTAAACCTGGGACGTCTCGGTTTTCTAGCCGCCGGCGACAGGGAAAACGTGGAAGACGATGTCCTCAAAATAGTCGCGGGAGACTATCAGATCCAAAGAAGACAGCTCATGCTAGGCGAACTTTACCGATCGAATCACAGGGAACACGTCCTATACGCTCTCAACGATCTGGTTCTGACCAAGGGAGCTCTCGCAAGGGTCATGGAGGTCGATATCAAGGTCTGTGGCAAACCGACCAGCGTACTCAGGGCGGACGGCATAATAGCCTCGACTCCGACCGGGTCGACGGCATACGCTCTATCGGCGGGAGGACCGATAGTACCTCCTCACGTACCCTGCATGATCATGGCCCCCATCTGTGCCCATACTCTCTATGCCAGGCCCATGGTTCTCGGACCAGAGGATGTCCTTACCCTCTCTACCAAGGGGGAGAGCCGAGATATAACCCTCACCCAAGACGGCCAACTCGGATACGAGATACTTCCGGGAGATAGGATCGATATAAGTCTGGCAAAAAACAAAGCGGTGGACACCCTTTGGCTGCCGGGAAGGGACTACTACGATCTTTTAAGTAAAAAACTCATGTGGGGACAGACCTTCTACGTCTCCGACGACGAGGAGTGATCTCTTGATAGAGGAGCTTCATATACGTCATATAGGAGGTATAAGGGAGAGTCACCTTCAATTTTCCTCCGGTCTGACAGCCATAACAGGCGAAAGCGGAGCTGGCAAAAGCAGCGTGGTCAGAGCCCTGGAACTTGCGTCCGGAAAGAGGGCCTCTTCCTCCATGATAAGGTCCGGCAGCGACTCGGCAGAGGTGGAGGCCGTTTATCTTTTCGACGAGGAAGATCCCGATTTTCTCTACGGTTCGGAGGACGGGCGTCTGTTCGTAAGAAGGGAGATCGTAAAAAACGGACGAGGAAAGGTGCTCCTTCAAAACAGACAGGCTCCTGTAGGAGTCCTGTCGGAGGTATCCCAAAGGCTGATAACTATACAGAGTCAGTTCGCTCAGTTAGAGCTGCTGGATCAGGATAAACAGCTGTTTATCCTGGATCTCTGCGGTGGGGAGGAACTGAAAAAACTTCGGGAAAATCTGAGGGAGCAGGTCAAGGCGACCATATCCATAGAGAAGGAGCTTCAGAGCCTCCGACAACGACAGAGGTCCGTCACGGATCGATTTAAAAGCGCCGAGGAAGTAGTCCACCGCTGGAGAAAGATGGATATCTCCGAGGAAAGCGAGGCCCTCTGGGAAGAGGAGTACAGAAGGCTGTCGGAGGAACTTGGCCGTCTGAACGACCTTCGTAAAATCGTCATAAGGATGAAAAACGACGAACCGGGAAGCGTCAAGGAAGAGTTGGACGATTTGATCCATCGTCTATCTCAGCTTCTCCCCAGGGATAGATGCGATGAGCTATCCCCGCATATGGAAGCTATAGTTGAGGGATACGGGGCTCTTCTAAACGAACTCGAAAATGATTCCGACGAGGATCGTCGATCCGCCGTAGAGGAAAGTGTCGAAGAGCTTGAGTCAAAGATAGGCCACCTCAGGAAACTTAAAAGAACGGCCGGTGTGACATCTCTGAAAGAGCTTATCCTTTACTGTAGAGAGGCGGACCAGGAGCTGGATTGGCTGTCCAAGAGCAACGATCTTAGACAGGCTCTGGAGAAGGACGTGGAGGAGCACAGGAAAACCGCTTCCAGGATGGCCTTGGCACTTAGAAAGGTGAGAAAAGAGGCGGCTTTATGGCTTGAGGCCAGGGTAAACCGATGCCTGACCGAGATGGCTATGGAGGACGCTCGCTTTTCGGTAGGTCTGATAGAGGAGACAAAGCTCAGACCCAACGGGGCGGACTCGGTCGAGTTCCGACTTGCATGGGGACGGAACGAGCCAGGACCGGTCTCTAAGATGGCATCCGGAGGGGAATTGAGCCGCATCCTTTTGGCCATAAGGCTTTCTCTTCCGGAAGAGAATCGGCCTCCTACCGTCGTTTTCGACGAGGTGGAGGCCGGTTTGGGAGGGAGAGCCGCGGTGTTGGCCGGTCTTAAGTTGAAGGACCTTTCCCGCAGGTGCCAGGTGATCATGGTTACCCATGAGGCATCTATCGCGGCCCTGGCGGACGTACATCTGGTCGTCAAAAGGGACGGGATGGACAGCAATATATCCGAACTAGGGGACGAAGAGAGGGTATCCGAGATAGCTAGGATGCTCTCCGGCGATCTGGATATGGATGAGGCCAGATCCCATGCCTCCATGCTCTTGAGACGAGGGGAGTCGCCCACTACCGTAAAGTAGATAAAGGTGCCTAAAAGCGTGAGCTCGAGGCGAAGCCGTCAAAGGCCATACCTCCTTGACTTGTATGGAACTTTCCCTTAAAATGCAAAGGCTGTTGATATACCGCGTGAGACGGGTCTTTAAAAGCTAAGCTACCCGTGCTCAGCGAGAGGAGGAAGTATAATGTACGCTATAATCGAAACAGGTGGAAAACAATATCGAGTTCAGCCAGGAGACGAACTCAAGATCGAGAAGTTGGCGATCGAGGAGAACGATCAGGTCTCCTTCGACAAGGTTCTTCTTGTAGGCTCGGATGACGACGTTAAGGTCGGGACCCCTCATGTCGAGGGAGCCTCGGTAAAAGGGACCGTCCTCACCAACGGCAAGAACAAGAAACTGATCGTCTTCAAGTACAAGAACAAGACCAAATATAGGAGATTCAGAGGGCACAGACAGCCCTTCAGCTTGGTCAGAATAGACTCTATCGACGGCTGATGACCAAGGTGGTGATCTCCCGGCGGAATGGTTTAATATACGCTCTGTCGGTGGAGGGACATTCAGGATATGCCCCTTCGGGGGAGGATATCGTCTGTGCCGCGGTCACCACGCTTGTCCAGGCTCTCCATATAGGTCTTTCCGACGTCCTCGGTAATCCCGTGGATAGTTGCGTAGACCAGGAAAACACAAAGATAGCCCTTGAATGGCACGGCATATCGCCGGAGGTCCAGGCGATAGCTGCAACGATCTGCGAGAGTTTCAGAGCTCTTGCGGAAACCTATCCGGAAAATGTACAATTGGTGGAGGTGCAGGAAGATGCTTCGTAATCTATTAAGTCTTCAGTTTTTCGCCCATAAAAAGGGACAGGGGAGTAGCTCGAACGGAAGAGACTCTCGCGGACAGAGGCTTGGGCTCAAGCTCAGCGACGGTCAGATAGCCAAGGCCGGCAATATCATAGTTCGTCAGAGAGGTACGTCCTTTCACCCCGGCGTCAACGTTGGACTCGGCAAGGATTACACCCTGTTTGCTTTGAAGGACGGTATCGTCCGTTTCAAGAACAAGGGTACTAGAAAATACGTCACCATAGAAGAACTCACCCCGGCCGTTTAAGGGAGCTTCCTGCTTGGTCGAGAGTGATCTACTCAGGAGCGTAAGTTCTTTTATCCAGCTTTCTAGCGGGCCTAGGTAATCCTTGGCCCGTTTTTTGTCATTCTCACCCTGGAGGGTAGGTACAACTATGAAATTTGTGGATATAGTAACCATACAGGTGGCTGCCGGTAGAGGCGGAAACGGATGTATGAGCTTTCGCAGGGAGAAGTTCGTCCCTAAAGGAGGTCCCGATGGCGGAAACGGCGGAAGGGGCGGTCATATTTTTCTCGAGGCCACTACGGATCTGCATACCCTGGCGGATTTCGAGTACTCTAGACATATCTCTTCCGACAACGGGGCTCACGGGCAGGGAGCCAAAAAATTCGGTGCCAACGCATCGGACGTGGTGATAAAGGTGCCATGTGGCACCATCGTCTTCGACAAGGAGACAGGCGAGCCGCTGGCGGATCTGGTGGAGCCCGGCGACCGCTGTCTGGTGGCCAGAGGCGGGAGAGGAGGGAAGGGCAACGCTCATTTCGCCAACTCCAGGAGACGGGCCCCCCGTTTTTCCGAAAAAGGCGAGGACGGGGAAAAACGAAAGATAACCATGGAGCTCAAACTGATAGCCGATGTAGCTCTTGTAGGGGTTCCTAACGCGGGAAAATCGTCCCTTTTGGCGGCGATATCCAACGCGACCCCTAAAATAGCCGATTATCCCTTTACCACTTTATCCCCTAATCTCGGAGTCATGAGGATAGACCAGGATAAAATCGTCGTAGCCGACATACCGGGACTGATCGAAGGGGCTCATCAGAATAGAGGACTAGGCCATTACTTTCTTCGTCATATAGAGAGGACGAGGGTAATCGTCCACGTCCTGGATCTCAGCTCCGGCTCCCTCGAGAGCGTCGTTAATCAATGGAAGACCGTTCTGGATGAGTTCCAGGCTTACAACGCTGATCTGTTGGAGCGACCCTATATAGTCGTGGGGAACAAGATCGACATAGACTCGGCCAGGAATTTGATCGATCAGACCTATGAATTCTTCTCCCAAAGGGATATCCGCTTCATAGCTACAAGCGCTTTGAGTGGAGAAGGGGTCCAGGAATTCATGGATCATATAGTCTCGCTGTCCAGAGAACATCCAAGACCTACGGGAACCACGAGGTTGTTCGCGACGGTGGAGGAGGATCTTCCAGAAAAAAGGACCAGGGATAAGGTCCAGATCCTCAGGCTTCACGAGTCCGGCTGCTTCAGGGTGATTCATCCCAGGATAGAGGCCGCTTCCGCGAGATACGATTTCGGTCAAGAAGAGGCTGCTGTGAGGTTTATGAGGATACTTAGACAATATAAGGTGGAGGAACTTCTGGAGGCAAGTGGAGCTCAGGAGGGAGACACCATATATATAGGCGACGTCGCGTTCGAGTTCCAGCCGGAACGGGCTTACTGAGAATCGTCATGTCCTCTGTCCGTAAGATCGGCGTGATGGGAGGAACCTTCGATCCTATACATCATGGACATCTGGTAGCGGCGGAAGAAGCCTATAACGCCTTGGGCCTGGAGAGGGTTATATTTATTCCCACTGGAGATTCTTTTCATAAAAAGGACAGACGAGTCACGTCTCCGGAAGACAGATATATGATGACCTGTCTGGCTACCTTGGAAAACGATCATTTTAGGGTCTCTCGGATCGAGATAGACAGACATGAACCTAGCTATACAGTGGAGACCATGAGAGAGATGAGCCATTGGTACCCCGAGGGGACCGCCTCTTTCTACTTTATCACTGGGGTGGATGCGGTCATGACGATGGAGAACTGGCATGAGCACGAATATCTTTCCGGATTATGTACCATCGTGGCGGTAAGTCGTCCCGGTTACGATCGTGATGAAAGCCAGGGAGAAATCTCCTTTCCCGGCTTTCTGAGGGACTCGGTCGTTCCTCTCTCCATTCCATCTCTGTCCATATCGAGCACCGACATAAGAAAACGGGTAGCAAAAGGGGAGAACATAAGGTACTTAGTGCCTCCTCTGGTGGAGAAGTTCATAGATAAGAAAGGGCTTTACAGGAAGGAAGGATCGGGACATAGAGCATAAAAGAGGTGAAATTGATGGTACGAAAGACGAGGATCCTTTTCCTTATATTCGTCGCTCTCTTCGCCACTGTCGCCGGAGGAGCCTGGCGATTGAAGGGATTGGTCTCTCCGGAAGCACAGGATATAAAGCAAAAAATTCAATTCGACGAGAAAACCGGAAGCATAAACATACTGGCCTTGGGGGTCGACGACGTAGAAGGGGTGCATCGATCGGACACTATAGCCTTCATCACTCTGGACATAGACAACAAGAGGATAAAGGTGATGTCTCTCCCGAGGGATACCAGGACGACCATAAGGGATCATGGGACTCAGAAGATAAATCATTCCTACGCTTACGGTGGGGTAGACCTTCTCAAGGAAACTGTCGTCAACCTGATAGGTATGCCGATACATTATACCTTGGCGGTAAACTATGAAAGCTTCCCTAAGATAGTGGACTCTCTCGGCGGTATCGACGTCGATGTTCAGAAAAATCTTCGCTACAGGGACAACGCCGGTGGGCTATACATAAACATCAAGAAGGGATGGCGCCATCTGGACGGCAAGACTGCCCTCGAATACGTTCGATTTCGTCACGATGCTCTCGGCGATATAGGACGAATTCAGAGACAACAGAGATTCCTGAAGGCCCTGCTTAAAAAGCTCTACGATCCCTCTACCATGTCCCATTTGCCGGAGATAACAGAGGAAATTCTCTCCGTAGTGGAGACAGACATACCTCCGAGTCAGGCCTTACAGTTGATAAGCTATTTAAGGGACATCTCTCCTGATAGGATTTCTTTTTTCACCATGCCTGGAAAGGCGGCTATGATAAACGGAGCCAGCTATTGGTCACCGGATCTTCTCCAGACATCTACTTTGTTGACGTCCAGTCAGGATCTGTCGGGTGCCATGGACCTCAGCGGTCAAGGTGAAGCGAAAGAAGAAGGGGTAATAGAGGATCTCGTATCCGAGATAAACCGTCCTATCGCAGTCTTGAACGGAGACGGCACCTCAGGTCTGGGAAAAAATATATCCTCCAGACTGGAAAAACATGGCATAGAGGTCGCTTACGTAGGCAATGCCAAACATTTTGACTTCCACTACAGCACTATAACCCACAAACCCGGAGAGGACTCCAAAGATGTCGCCCTCGCCTTGGCCAAGCTTTCCGGTATCCCAGAAAATCTGGTCAAAGAAGACCGGGGGGCCTCCTATAGTGCAACTTTGATATTGGGACACGACAAAGACAGGATAATCGCTAATTTAGACAGATAGGGGAGGGTATCTTCGTGGAATACAGCAAACAAGCCGATTCGGTAGCCAAAGCAGTTTCCGACAAAAGAGGAAACGACGTCACGATAATGGACGTCAGAGAGGGGTCTACCATTGCGGAGGAATTCGTGGTCGTCACCGCCAACTCGGACGTTCATATGAAGACACTCTGCGAAGCCGCTTCGGATGCTTTAGAAGACTTGGGGGTGTCTCATACGGTCGAGGGCCAGACCAGCTCCATGTGGCGTTTGATAGATGCGGGATACCTACTGGTTCATGTCTTCAGCTCAAGAGGTAGGGAGTTTTACGATCTGGAGAGGATATGGGGAGATCATCCTCACATCAAGCTTGAAAATAAAGACTGATTTTAGCATGGCCCGGACCACAGTATACCGGGCCATGCTTTATAGAGGTCATGTCCTATAATATATCTTATGTTGCTTATAGGATAACAAAGATACAGGGACGCATATAAAATTGCGTCCCTGTATCTTTGGGTACTGTCCAGTATGTTTCGCACATTAATATTTGACTCAGCAGGCCCATATAGGGCTATGTTCGGTTTTTAAGGCTTTCTGTGTCAGCTTACGATGGCATTATTTTCTTGCTCCAGTATCTGTTCTCTGAGATGCTCCATGTTCATGTAGGCTCTCTTACCCCACTGGGTGGAAGCTACATGCCTGACTCTGGCGGATACCAGCATCAGGGCCGATTCCCCGTCGGGGAAGTTGCCCACGACCTTTGTCCTTCGACGGATCTCTCGGTTCAGTCGTTCCAGAGAATTGTTGGTTCTGAGCCGCTTCCAGTGTTCCGAGGGAAAATGGAAGTAGCTCAGGGTCTCCTCGTAGCCTTCCTGGACGATCTTGGCGGCTTTCTGAAGTTTCATGGCCTTCAGCTTTTCGACCACGGCTTCAGCTTTTTCTCTGGCTGCTTTCAGGTCTTCCTGGTTGTGTATCGCCTTCAGCATCAGGCTTACTTCTCGTGCCTTCCCCTTCGGGACGGCACTGTAGACGTTGCGGTAGAAATGAACTATGCAACGTTGCCACAGAGCTTCAGGGAAGAAATGGGGTAGGGTTTCCAAGAGCCCCATGCTTTTATCGGAGGTGACGAGACGGACCCCTTTCAGGCCTCTTTCTTTAAGATGCCTCAGGAAGGAGGACCAGCTTTCCTTGTCCTCTCGGCTGCCTTCGCATACGCCCAGAACCTCTCTATAGCCCATCTGGTTGACCCCTATGGCTATAAGTATCGAGACGTTATGGACCTCGCCTCCCCAGCTCTTTTTGAGCCAGATACCGTCAAGAAACACGTAGGGATGCTCACCCCTGATAGGACGGTTTCTCCACTCGTCGATTCTGCCGTAGATCTTCTTGTTTAGATCGCTTACGGTAGATGGGCTTATCCGGGTTCCCCAGAGGGCCTCGGTGATGTCCTCGACCCTGCGGACCGAGACTCCGGCCAGGTACATCTCCACCAGGGCCTCTTCCACCGAGCTTTCACGGCGACGGTAACGTTCGATGATCGCAGTCTCGAAGGGGAGTTTACGGAGCTTCGGAACCTTCAGCTGCACCTCACCGGCTTTGGTCTGAAGCTTCCTGCTGTAATAGCCGGCACGGGTGTCCAGACGGTCCGGGGTACGTTCGTAACGACCGGCCTGGCAGATTGCGTCCGCCTCGGCATCCAGCAACGAGTTCAGGGTATCCTCTACGGTTCCCTTCACTATCCGATCCAGATGGGAACGGATCTCCTGTTCGTCGATCCTTATGATCTTGGAATCACCCTTTGTCTTCCCGGTGTTATCTGTGGTATCGTACATTTGCGGTAGCCCTCCCTCGGGACAATATGTTTTTGGCTTTGTCACCTAAAACATAACCCTTGTGGGGGCTACTGCCAAGTTTTTCCTCAAGTAAATGTGCGAAAGATATTTTACGTTATCTATCTTTGTCTCTTTTATCGAACCATATTCAGGAAAGATCCAGGATCTAAGGAAGCTCCTCCTACGAGTCCGCCGTCTATGTCGGTCATAGAGAACAGACTTTCCGAATTATCCGGTTTTACGCTTCCTCCGTATAGGATGGGAATTGTGGCACCGGGAAAGCGACCTGAGAGCCATTTTCTTATGGCCCCGCATACTTCCTGGGCGTCCTCAGGAGAGGCAGAACGTCCCGTCCCTATAGCCCATACGGGCTCGTAGGCCACTACGATAGAATCGGACGGGATTTTATCTCCGGAGAGTCCGGATTTCAACTGCCTCTCGATCGTCTCCCAGGTAACTCCCCTATCCCGCTCCTCCAGCGTCTCTCCTACGCATAAAACGGTCTTCAGGCCTCGGCTACAACAGGCGTTCACCTTGGCCGCTATACGTTCTTCCGATTCTCCAAAGACATGACGTCTCTCGCTATGACCGATCAAGCTGTATTCTGCTCCACAGTCCAGGGCCATTTTCACCGATATCTCGCCCGTATAGGCCCCCTTGTCAGCCTCGTGAACGTTCTGAACCCCTATGGAGAGCTTGTCCGCAACGCCCATGGATTTAGCAAGTTTGACGGCTCTCTCCAGATAGACGAATGGAGGAAATATAGCCATTACCGTTTCCGATTTTTCAGGAAAACCGGAGGATAGATCTTTAAAAAAACGGTCTATCTCAGCCCCGTTCATGTTCATCTTCCAGTTTCCGAAAAGATAGTTTTTCATGGCTCCTACCGCCTTAATCGAGCAGAAGAGGAGCTATGCCAGGAAGGACTTTGCCCTCGCAGAACTCGAGGCTGGCTCCTCCTCCGGTGGACACATGGGAGACCTTCGACCTATATCCCATCAAGGATACCGCCGAGGCAGTGTCTCCTCCACCTACTACGGAGAAAGCCCCTTGCGATGTGGCTTTGGCCACGGCGTAGCATAGACCCTTGGTTCCCTTGGAGAAAGTCTCGACTTCGAAAACCCCGGACGGTCCGTTCCAGAGTATTGTCTTTGCACCTTCGATGATTTTAGAAAAAGCCTTTACGGATTCGGGGCCTATATCCAACCCCATCAAATCGTCGGGAATTTCGTCGGCGGGACAGGAAGTAAGACTCGATAGATCCTCTATAGATGTAGCCGCTACGACGTCGACAGGTAGCTCCACCGTCACGCCCGATTTTTCCGCCTTCTCCAGCATGGAAGCGGCAAAATCAAGGTGTCCCTCGTCGAGAAGGGATCTGCCCACCGTACCACCTTTTGCCTTGAGGAACGTGAAGGCCATGCCCCCTCCTATCACTATGGAGGACACCTTGGACATGAGGTTATCTATGACCCCTATCTTATCCGATACCTTCGCTCCTCCCAATACGAGCACGAAAGGAGGTTCGGAATGGTCTCTCACCTTTGACAATGCGGATATTTCCTCGTCCAAAAGGTAACCAGCGTAGGAATTGAGGTGTTCCTGAACTCCTACGGTGGAAGCATGAGCTCTGTGAGATGCACTGAAGGCATCCAACAGGAATACCTCGAAAGGAGCCGCCATGGAACGGGAAAAGTCGGGGTCGTTGGCCTCTTCTTCCTCGTGGAATCTGGTGTTCTCCAACAGTAGGATCTTCCCCGTCGAATTTCTCAGGGCCTTCTCCACTTTGGGACCGACGCAGTCCTCGACGAACTCTATGGGGCCGAGCAGCTTTTCCGCTGCCGGCAGTACCGTCTTCAGGCTGAACTCCGGATTTATTTTGCCTTTCGGACGACCTAGATGGGAGGCCAAAGCTACGATAGCTCCAGCGTCCCTCAAGGCCTTCAATGTCGGCAGGTGGGCCCTTATCCTTGTATCGTCCGATACGAGACCGTTTTTTAACGGAACGTTGAAGTCCACCCTCACCAGGACTTTCTTGCCTCTAAGAGAACCGTAGTCGGGAGTCCTTAGGTTCAAGTCCTACAGCCCCTTCCTGATCATGTGATTGACCAGGTCCAGACAACGGCACGAATAGCCCCATTCGTTATCGTACCAAGACAGCACCTTGACCATGTTGTCTATAGCCATAGTGTGGTTCGGGGCGAAAATAGAGGATCGACTGTCATGGACGAAGTCCATGGACACGCAGTCGTCCGTCTCGTATCCCAGATATCTGGACATGGATTCCTCGGAATATTTTTTGATCGTAGAGTTGATTTCCTCTGCTGTCACCGATTTTGGAAGCTCGACGACGAGGTCGACTACGGAGACGTTAGGAGTAGGGACCCTCAGAGCCATTCCGTTCAGTTTGCCCTTGAGTTCCGGTATTACCAAGCCTACAGCCTTGGCTGCTCCGGTGGAAGTAGGGACCATGGAGACGGCGGCGGCTCTTCCTCTATGGAATTTCTTATGAGACGAGTCGACCGTCTTCTGATCTCCTGTATAGGCGTGAACGGTGGTCATAACCCCTTTTACGATGTTGAACTCGTCGTTCAGTATCTTCGCCACAGGGGCAAGACAGTTGGTCGTGCAGGAAGCGTTGGAGACGATGTGATGTGTCGCAGGATCGTAGGACTCCTCGTTGACTCCCATCACGAAGGTTCCCAGCCCTTCTCCGCTGCCAGGTGCCGTGATTACTACCTTCTTAGCCCCTGCGTCGAGGTGAGCTTGGGCTTTTTCCGTATCCTTGTATATCCCCGATGCCTCGATTACGATATCCACTCCAAGGTCGCCCCAGTTGAATTGGTCCGGGGTCGAATGTCGAAGGGTGGCTATGGCCTTGTCATCCACGAAGATATTTTCGTCGTCGTAGTCGACCTTGCCCTGATATCTGCGATGGACCGAATCGTACTTGAAAAGATAGGCTCTCTGCTCCGAGGTCGAGCGACTGTTTGTCGCCACTATGTCTATCAGCCCCTCCTGGTCGTACTCATGAAGGGCTCTCAGTACCAATCTTCCTATTCTACCAAAACCGTTAATTGCGACTTTCACCTTAGACATGGCGTATGACGCTCCTTTCAAGTTTTTAATTATCGTAGCTAAAACCGTAGGTCTCGGCGATGGACATGATCTTTTTCCATCGATAAGTTACGGTACTCTTGCTTACGGGAGAGTTCATTGCAGATCCCAGTTCGTTCAGGCTGGCGCTTGGATTGGCGATTCTCAGGTCGATAAGTTCGGCCAGATCGGGAGGTAGCTCATCTTCATGGCCGTTTTCCTTAAGGAATGTCGCAAGGGCTATCTGACGTCTAGCGGCATCGACGGTCTTTCTTATATTGGAGGCATCGCAATTTACCAGACGATTGGCCCTATCCCTCATGGATCTGACGATGGCCTTTTCCTCCATCTTCAAAGCCGCATCGGATAATCCCATGCCTATCATTAGATCTACAATGTCGTTTTGACCTCTCACCATGGCTTCGACACAACCAGATCCCCTCCGATATGAGACGGAGAGGTCGTTTTTCTGAAGATGATCCTTTAGACCCGCGAGTATTTCGTCGTAAGGGACTCGGAATAGAAAGTAATATCCTCGTTTAGGGAAAAAAACTGAACCTACGGCACCGAATATACCTCTGATCCAGGCCCAGCGGATGAAGGAGCCGCTAAGCTCTTTCGACTGAATAGCTCTGAATAGGTCTATGGGCATCTCCAATTGCACGGTCCCTCTGTGTCTTTCTGGAACGTGCAACATTTTTCCCAGGTCAAAATCGCCACCCCAGGAGGTTTTCTTCCACAAACGTCTCATGCGATGGAAAACCCACAGTCTTCTGGAGGATAGAATCACCCTATCTGCTTTCGTTATCTTGCGTCTCATACAGGAAAAGGTACCCGCTATTTCCGAGTCTGCCGATATCCGATCCGGAATATGGGACGATATCCATTCATCCCATATCTCACTGCTTAGAGAGTCCACTTAGAAAGTGCCACCGTCCTTCTTCTGTATCAAGGAGAAAATGGCCTCCGATAGACGTCCTCCGTCATGCCTTATGACCGGTTCTCCCTTTACTTGATCTAACCTTAGAAAAGACCCCCGCAGGACCTTGCAGCCTTTTTCGTAAAGTTCGACCTCTTCGTCGTCGTTCAGGTAGAGAGGTTCCGCACCTTCTGCTTTATATCGTTCCAACAGTCCCCTCGGAACCTCCTGATCGTTCACTATGACGTAGTCAGGGAGTTTCCCTAGGACTTTCTCTATCCAATTTAGATGTCCCGTCACCGACATTCCCTCGGTCTCTCTGGGCTGTGTCATTATATTGGCCACATATACGGTGGGAGCCAATCCCTTTTTTATCCTTTCTCTAAAGTTTCTTATGAGAAGGTTGGGGATCACGCTTGTGAAGAGACTTCCGGGGCCTAATACGATAAGATCCGCCGTGTCTACAGCGGCTATGACCTCTTTGATCGGCTTTGCGTCCGACGGTTCCAGCCATATCTCGTCCAGGTCCGTGCCGAAATTTGAAATCTCGAGCTCTCCTTTGATTTGCTTCCCGCCGCTTGTCTTTCCCCGAAGAACGATGTTTTCAGTGGAGACCGGAAGGACGCGGCCTCTTATCGCTAGAAGTTGATTGATCCTCTCCACCGCCAGCTTAAAGTCTCCTGTCATCTCGGCCGAGGCCAACAACATGAGATTTCCCAGACTATGTCCTGCTAGATCTCCTTTGTCGAAGCGAAAGTCCATAAAGGATCTCAATACATCGTCGTTTTCGCTCAAGGCCACGATGCAGTTTCGGATATCTCCGGGGGGAAGGACTCCCCAGTCCCTGGTGATACGTCCCGAGCTACCACCTTCATCGGTAACGGTTACGACCGCTGTTATATTTTTCGTGAATCCTTTCAATCCCATCAGAAAGGCGGATAGGCCGGTACCTCCGCCTACAGCCACGACATAAGGTCCAGATGAAAGACGAAAGGAGACACCGGAATCTTTCGTCGGAGGGGACGATCGGAATCCTGTCCTTCTCCTCTTAAAGAGTGCTCCAGCGATAACACCTACCGAAAGTCCCCATAAAAAGGGCCATAGATGCCTCATAGAGTCATCTCCTCCCTGGAGTGTATCGTGATATCGTAAAGAAACTCAATGTTTATCTATATCTCTATGGAAATGGGTCACACGATACCCCTGTTCCTCGAAAATTGACTCGAGCCATTCGACCATGGCTACGGACCTGTGTCGTCCTCCGGTGCATCCTATAGCTATGTGCATTGAGCTCTTTCCCACCCTACCATATTGAGGAAGTAAAAACTCGAAAAAATCGACGGTCTTGTCTAAAAAAGCTTCCCAGTCCGGGAATTGTTCCTTTATATACTGTTTTACCGGTTCGTCCGTGCCTGTAAGATCTCTAAGGCTGGGAACGTAGTAGGGATTAGGTAAGAACCTGACGTCCATGACGTAGTCGCTGTCGTTCGGTATTCCGTGTTTAAACCCAAACGAGGAAAAAAGGACCGTGAGCTGAGGATCCGGCGATCCCAGAGCTTTTAAAAGTGCTGGTCTAAACGATCTTATATCAAGATTGGAGGTGTCTACGATGATATCCGCCTCCTGCCTTATGGATGCGAGAAGGTCTCTTTCCCTTTTTATCCCCTCTAGTATAGTCACGCCATCTCCCAGAGGATGGCTCCGTCTGGTGGTGTTGAATCTCTGTACGAGAACCTCGTCGGTGGCGTCCAGAAAGACTACGGAAAAATCCTCTACCCCAGCCCTGAGTTCTCTGGAGATCGTCTCGAATCGATCTAGGTCTTTTCCTCTCACGTCTACAACTACGACCACGCCGTTTACGACGGCAGAATCATGAGTTCCCAAAAGTTCCAGAAGCTGAGGAAGAAGTGCTGCAGGGATGTTATCCACGGCAAATAAGCCTTGGTCTTCCAGGATATTGAGGGTACTGGATTTACCGCTGCCGGATAGTCCTGTGACCACCACCAGCTTCTTCACATTGTAGATTCCCAACAGCGTCACCTACTTTCTGAGAAACACAAAATAAGGATATCCCAGTTTTTTGAGCCTCTCCCCAACGGCAGTAGCCTCGTTACGTGAGTTCCCGCCGGGAATCCAAACCCTGTAATATTTTGTCCCGCTCACTATTCCCTCGCCTATTATAACCGAGTAGCCTTTGGAACCGACCTTAGACGCCAAGGCCTTAGCCATCGATCGTTGTTTGAAGGCACCGATTTGAACATACCAAGAGGAGTTTTTAGCATTGGCAGAGGCTCTAGAAGAGGTGCTCGTAGGCTTCGGTTGAGATGCGGTTTTTTTATGAGAAGTCTCTCTTTGTTTGTCCTCTGCCTCTTTCATGGTTATGGGAACGGCAATCACAGTACCATCCTCTACCGAGACTTCGTCCTCGTTTAGAGGACTTTCTTTTTTTATGGGGACGTCTATCTTTCGGGGCTGAGATGGGACGGGAATGGCCTCCTGGACGTATTTCCCATAGGGATCGTCTTTATCCGGCAGAAAAAAAATCTTTATCCCGAAGACCAAAAACCCCAAAGCCACCAGACCAAGTATCGGTAGCATAAGATCTCCAAAGGGCAACAAGCTCCTCTTTTTCCGTTTTACCTTCCTAGCCATAACAACACCATTCCCTTAAAAAAGCGGGACAAACCTATAGAGGTTCGGCCCCGCTAGATGTCTACCTTCCTCCGTTGTCTTTATCTTTATCGCGGGTCCTACGCACCTTTCTTATGTAGGACGGAACATCGTATGAGTCTTTTGGGAGCCCTGGGAGCTCAAACATGTCCGGACCATCTTCCTCGGGAGACAGATCCGTCGGTTCTAATTTTATACCGGAGGTCTTCTTCTCTTTTCTCTGAGCCGTGGACTTGGATCCCGATCCCGCGTTTATATTTCCAAAAGGAGTTGCCTTGGATTTGGCCTGTTCATAGTCGGAGAACCCTGTAGCTATTACCGTTATCTTTATCCTGTCCTCCATCTCCTCGTCTATGGCGCTTCCCCATATAATATTGGCGTCATCGTCGGAGGCTTCGTTTATGATCCCGGCGGCCTCGTTAATTTCGAATATACCAACATCCGCCCCTCCGGTTATATTGAAGAGAACTCCCTTGGCTCCGGTCATGGGAATTGACATCAGAGGACTGTTTATCGCGGCCTGGGCTGCCATGACTGCTCTGTTGTCGCCTCGTCCCTCTCCTATGCCCATAATGGCTGATCCCGCGTTCTGCATTACCGATCGGACATCGGCGAAGTCGACGTTCACAAGTGCTGGCCTCAGGATCAGATCGGTCACCCCTTGAACTGCCTGACGAAGGACGTCGTCGGCCATTCTGAAGGCATCGGTCAGAACGGTGTTTTTATCGGAGATCTCCATCAATTTATCGTTTTCGATAACTATCAGAGCATCGACTTTTTCCTGAAGGGCCTTTATCCCCATCTCAGCCTGAGACTTTCGTCTTTTACCCTCCCAGAAAAAAGGTGTCGTCACAACCGCTACTACGAGAGAGCCGGTTTCCCTGGCTATCTCCGCTATGACCGGGCTGGCACCGGTTCCGGTTCCTCCTCCCATACCCGCGGTCAAAAAGACCATATCGGCACCGACCAGAACCTCCTTGAGCTCGTCGAAAGATTCCTTGGCGGCTCCGTGACCTATCTGAGGATCCGCTCCAGCTCCGTGCCCTTTGGTGAGTTCCCTCCCTAATATCAGACGGGTTGGGGCTTCCGATAGACTTAAAGATGCCATATCGGTATTGACTGCTAAAAACTCTACTCCGGTTACGCCGCTTCGGATAATGTTGTTGAGGGCGTTGCCTCCGCCTCCTCCGACACCGACGACCTTAATTACCTCTCTGTGCGGACTGCTCTCCGAGGTGACTTTAAAGACACCATTCATGTCCATATCACAACCTCCCAGCGGCTGGTTCTTTAAAACAGATCTTTGAAGGCCCTCTTTATAGAATCGAAGACCCCTCTTGCCTCTCCGAAGCTCGGCATACGTCTAGGCGACGGTTCTCTTGAAGTGTATCCTCCACCTCTTAAAACTCCTACCGAGGTTTCTATATAGCGATATCTGTGCCGATCTCTCTCCACAAGGTAGCGAACGATTCCCGCCAAGGAAGAATATTGACATGAACTCATCCCAGGAGGCATCTGATGGGATACGATGGGGGCTCCGACTCTCACCGGCAACTCCATGACATCGGAGACGAATCCCTCCAACCCTTCCGTTAAAGCCACGCCTCCCGTTAGTATGATTCCCGAGGGGAAAGCATGGTAGTTCATGCCGTCCAGGATCTCTTTCACGTGATGAGAGAACAGCTCCTCCAATCGACAGGAGACGACCTCTACTAAGGCGTCAATAGGCATGGTCTTGGCCTTTCCTCTTATCACTACCTCGAACTCCTCATCCTCTTCCGGTGGCTCTAGAGACAGGCGTTTTTTCAATTCCTCCGCCACGCTTATTGGGATCTTGGCCACATAGGCGAGGTCGTTGGTGATGTGATCTCCTCCTATGGGAATTACGGAGAGCCGTATAGGACGGCCATCCACGAATATGGCTACCCCGGTAGTTCCTCCGCCTATGGATACCACCACCGCTCCAGCGGTCCTCTCCTCTGAGGATAGGGCCCCTAGAGCCGCTACAAGAGGTTTTACGACCAGTCCGTTTACTCGGGCGCCAGCTTTCTCCACGCAATTGACCACGTTTTGAAGCGCTGTGGTGGGCACAACTACCGACTGTAGCTCTATCTCGAGACGGATTCCCGTCATTCCCAAAGGGTCGTCTATTCCGGAGTTCCCGTCTATAGAGTATTTCACTGGAATTGTATGGAGTACGCTCCTGTTGGATGACACGGAAAGCTCGCTTTGTGCCGTCTCAATGACTCTCTCGACGTCGTCTATCTCGATCTGTCGAGGCGTCCTTCCCAGAGAGACCATACCGTGAGACATCACGCTGTCGACCTCTACTCCGCTAAAAGCAACCGTGACGTCATCCAGAGTGAAGCCGACCATGGTTTCAGCTTCCTTCAAAGCCCTTCTTACGGCTAAAACGGCCTGTTCCAGGTTGACTATCATGCCTTTTCTTATCCCTGCGGAGGGAGCCTGCCCCACCCCTATGATCTGGGCCTCGTCGGAGCGGACGTCTCTTTCCGCCACGACGACGGACACCTTTGAGGTGCCGAGATCAAGACCTACGAAAATGTCAGGCTCTCTTTTCACAAACCCATCGCTCCCTTCGCGCATGGTTTAATCGTTCAGCCCTTTTACGACTATTTTATCACCGTAAGAGGCATCCACGATTTCACCGCTTCTGAACTTGACTCCCGAACTCAGTAGCTCGTTTACGGCAGATATCTGAGAGTGCAAGTTCTTGTCTCTGTCAATTATGACAGTTAAAAACCCATTGTTTTCTCTTTTTATATACAGAGAAGCCAATTCCATACCGCCTTCTCTATAAATCCTTAATGCCTGGACTTCTCCAGGCAAATCCATGTCTGTGAGCTCTTTTATCGTTGACGAATAATAATCAAGGTCATAATCGAAATCCATTACCGATCCTTGATCTTTCGATGACACTTTTATCGGAGGAGGCATAGACTCATCTATAACCACCAAAGGATCGTCCGGTTTCCCGTAGATTTCTTCGTTCATAGGGTGGTCTTCGGACCAGACCCTACCCTCTCTGGAAAGATACCAGGAGGTCTTTCTCCAGGAAAAGGTACTTAAAACGGTCAAGGGTTTTAACCTGAAGGATAAAGTGCCCCATCCGATCTGAGTATCTATGGACAGAGGCTCGCTCTTCTTTATGGCTTCGTCCAGGTCGCCTAATAGTGTAAACGATAAAGGCCAAAAACGTATAGCATCTGGAGATATGTACGACAGGATCTTTTTCTCTATCCTTAAGGATGGACAGGAATCCAAGACTATGGACCTCAATCTCAAAAACTGATAGTTTCTCTCTAGCTTAAACGGAAATGCCGCGAGAAACGATACCAATAGGAGGGAAAAAAGCACCCCTAGACGATTTTCCTGCATGAGAAAACACTCGCTTCTATCGCCTCGCTCAAACCCCTATAGCTATTGAACGAGGAACTATATTCTTGCGACCTATCTCTTTTACAAGTATATCGCCTAGATCCGCTATATCTCCCGCCCCTAGAGTCAAGATCACATCTCCCTCCTCAACCAAGGACATTACTTTATCTATGGCGTCCTTTTTTCTATCCGCCACAAAAAAGGACGGGTGCTTTTTCATCGATAGATGATCCCCTATCATGTGGGATGTCACACCGTCTATAGGCGGTTCGTCGGCTGGGTAGATAGGCAATACGACGACCTTATCGGCATATGTTAGGACTTCGGCAAAGTCCTCCGCCATTGCTGCCGTCCTTGTAAATCGATGAGGCTGAAAGGCCACCAAGATCTTTCTCTCTGGAAAGATCTGACTTATCGCCTTCAAGGTAGCCTCTACTTCTTTTGGATGATGGCCGTAATCGTCGTATACATCTATATGTTCGACTCCGCCCTTGAACTGTAACCGTCTTTTCGCACCTTTAAATTGACGCAGGGTTCTCTTTATCACGTCGAACGGAACAGACAACGTGTCTGCTACTATACAGGATGCCAAGGCGTTCAACACGTTGTGGTCTCCCGAGACTGAGAGCTCTATTCTGCCTATAGATCTACCGTGTTTTCTGACGGAAAACGAGACACCGCCACCATGATTATACTCTATGTCTGTGGCTCCCCAATCCCACCTGTCTCCCCAGCCGTAGGTGACTTTAGCTTTAGGGCCATCTTTCTCCATCATCTTCAGCAGAGATTGTACTCCTCCGTCCTCTCCGCAGAGTACGGACAATCCCCCCTTCCTAAGATTTTTGGAGAAAGACTCGAAGGTGTTAAGGACGGAATCGAAATCGGGATAGTGATTTACGTGATCCCAATCGACGTTCGTTATAACCGATATGGTGGGATGAAAACAGAGAAAGGAACCGTCGCTTTCGTCGAGTTCGGCGACCATATGAGGCCCCGATCCGAGTCTGGCGTTGCAACCTATATCGCACAGCTCGCCGCCTATAGCGACGGTAGGTTCAAGCCCGGCTCCGCTGAGAATTAGGCCTATCATTGAAGATGTAGTAGTTTTTCCGTGGGTACCGGCTACTCCTATTCCGTATCTAACGTCGAATATAGCGCTCAATACCTGAGCCCTCTGAGCGACGGCTATACCGCTTTCTCTGGCGACTACCAACTCTTCGTTATCCTCGGGAATCGCACTGCTGTAGACTAACAGGTCGGGAGAGAACCGGGATAGGTGGTCCGAACTATGACCTATATTGAAATCTATGTCGGCTTGAGCCACTTTTTCAACGTAGAATCCATAGGACATGTCGCAGCCACTGACATCGAAGCCGAGCTCCTTTAAAAGAAGGGCTAGACCGCTCATTCCGGCACCGCCGATCCCCATCAGATGTATATGGCGAACCTCATCCAAGTTTATCTCCTTTATTTCCAAAGCCGGACTCTCCCTTCAAATATGCGAAAGAATCAATCGCCACAACGCCGAGACTGCATTATCGTCGTCGGTCGAGTTTTTTAATTCTTTTAATTCGCCGTATTCTGTATTCGGTTTTCGAGAAATATCGTTCTCTAACTCGTCTATTATCTTTACCAGTTCGGCAATGCCCATTTGGGGAGTCCAGATTCGTACCGACTTTTTATCCTCCAAAAAAGACAGGGCATTTTCATATTGATGTCCATCGGAGGCTTTCTCCCAGGGAACTACCACGGCGGGTATGCCTAGCTCGCCTATCTCGGCCAATGTGGCTCCTCCGGCCCGACAGATAACCATATCAGCTACCCCGTAAATTGGCGACATATCCCATCTATTGGAAAGATATGCCACTTTATTCTCCACTCTATCCTCGTCGGTTCCTAGTACGATGAAAAAACACCTTACAAATTCTACCATAGATGAGGTGATCGATACCAAGTCGATCAGGCTAGAGCTGCCAAGAGAGCCACCAAGAAGCACGATAACACGATCCTCTTCGCCGACTGCATCGGTTAACCCTAGTTCGTCAAGAGACGCCCCTCGAGATAATTTTCTAAATTTTCTAGTTGGCGTCCCTGTGAAAACTCCTTTTACCCCCTTACATTTGTGCCACCCAGTAGCCACAGGTACTTTCCATCTTGAGGCGATACGAGATACCTTTCCCGCAACGACGTTTTGTTCATGTATAAAAACGGGACTCTTTACAAACTTGCTCACGACGAGGGCGGGAAAAGAGATGTAACCTCCGAAAAGGATTAAACAATCGGGATTTATCTCATTGACCTTTTTATACATAATTGCGATGGACTTTATCATATTCCACGATCTTTCAAAGACACTCCTTAAAGTCTTGATGCCTAAAGGCGATCCCTCTACCGGTAGGATAAAAGGACTAACATTATGGTTTTCATATATGTTTTTTTCCATCGATCTGGATCCACATACGTAATAGACTTGATCTCCTGCTTCCCTTCTCGAGTTTCCGAACGCTATGGCCGGGGTTATATGCCCACCGGTTCCTCCTGCGACTAAAATTATTTTCAATCTTCCACCCACCTTTTTCCATCGTATAACTCTCTCATTGCTCTAAGGATGAGCCCTATCTTAAGCCAAGATATTACCAGAGAGCTTCCACCATAACTCAAAAAGGGCAAAGGCATTCCAGTCATCGGTATGGCATTCGATATTCCTCCGATATTTATGATCAGAGGGATAGCTATAGACAGAGCTCCTGCCCACAGCAACAAGGCTATCGAGGAATCCTCGGCCTGACGAAAATGACAGTAAATCCGAAAAAACCAAAGCGAGAACAAAGATAGGACGGTTACGCTTCCTATTACCCCCAGAGTCTCAGCGACAGCGGCAAAGACAAAATCCGTGTGAGCCGCTGGCAGGAAGCGACTTCTCTGTACAGCCTTTCCCAAGCCGGTACCCCAGAAACCACCGTTAGCAAAGGCTATCAATCCTTGAATTGTCTGGTATCCGACGTCGGAAGGATCGGACCAAGGGTCGAGCCAGGCGACGATTCGCCTCTGTCTGTAGCCTTTCTGAGAGAGAAATACGAAAACGGGCGACAGCAGGATCGCAGACGTAAGGGGTAGAAGAAAACCGTAAGCCTGCACGTAGATTCCCATGGCAAGGAAAAACAATAACAAAGTTCCACCAAGGTCGGGTTGCAGCAATACCGGTACAGCCGCGATGAATATCAGCAATAACGTCAAGGAGAAGGCCCTGAAGGATTTTAGCTTCTTTCTCGTGTAGATTTTACACAGGTGGATCATCAGAAAAAAAACGAGCAATTCCAGGGGCTGGAAGCTGATGGAACCTAACTTGATCCATCTTGAAGCACCGCCTCCGCCGGTTCCTATGCCTGGGATCAATGTCAACCAGGTAAGAATCCAGGATGATGACAGAAAGAGCCCGCTTCGTTCCCACCAAAAATCCAGTGGCAAGGCGCTCGATATCAACATACATATCAAGGCAACCGCCAACCACTGAGCCTGTCTTTGCCCTAACACGAACGATATGGAGCCGTCCCCTAACCTAACCGTGGTCAAGGACAATATCACCACTATTCCGAGGGCAGAAAGGATCAGGGGCACGATCCATACGACAGGGTCCCTTCCTGATCTCACGACTTTACGTCTATCCCCTCTATCGCTTTCGCCAACCCACTGAAATGGTCGCCTCTCTCCCTGTAGCTTCCGTACATATCCCAGCTAGTGCAAGCAGGGGATAGCAACACAGTGTCCCCTCTTTTAGCCCTTCTGGACGCCTTGACTACGGCCTCTTCCATGGATTCAACCATCTGCCAGTCGGTTACATTCTGTTCTTTCAAGGCATCTGCTATGGCAAAACGCTCTTCTCCAAGCAATATGGCATATCTACAGTTATCCTTCACCGCAAGTGCCAACTCGCGGTAATTCTCTCCCTTCCCTTTTCCTCCCAGGATAACGACCTTTCCGCCAGGAATGGACCTAAGGGCTGTACAAGTGGAGGCAACGTTTGTTCCCTTGGAGTCATCGACGTAGGATATTCCGTCCTTCTCCACTATGAACTGACATCTATGGGGAGGGGCTTGGTAGGAGGCGAGCCCCATGGACCAATCTATTTTTCTGGAAGATGACAATATACAGGCAGTTGCGGCCATGGCGGCGTTCTCTATGTTATGTCCTCCCAGCAAAGGAACTTGCTTCGACATGAAAAGATCGTGGCGAACGCCCTCTATAACAGCGATCGCTCTTTCATTGTTTATAAATATACCGTCTTTCTTTAAATCGTTCTCCAGAGTCAAACCGATGGTCCTTGGATCGCTTTGCCCACCTAGGAGGGAACGATCCTTTTCCTGAACGATGGACCACCCAGTATCCCTTCTGTGAGAGATGGCTTTTTTCTTGGCTGAAATGTAATTTTCGTAGGACCCATGCCAATCGATATGGTCCGGTGCAATGTTGGTAATTACAGAGATATCAAACTCGGATTTCTCGGTCCAGTGGAGTTGAAAACTGCTCAGCTCTATCACGAAGACGTCTCTTCTTTCACCTGCGAAATCACCTAGAGGCGAACCTATGTTCCCCAGTGCTAAGGCATCAAGACCGGAGACTTCAAGCAGATGGGCGATCAATGAAGTGGTGGTGGTCTTTCCGTTAGTACCAGTTACAACGACGACCTTCCCGTCCAGTTTGGGTAACACGAAATCTACCTCTCCCATCACCTTGATTCCGGCATCTCTCGCTTCCAGAAGCAAAGGAGCCTTAGGGGAAACTCCGGAACTCACCAGCATGAGGTCACACTCCAAGGCCTTGGAGGAATGCCCTCCTATCTCGAAGTTGACTCCCATATCCTTTAGGCCAAGCCGTCTATCTTCCGGTATATCGGCTTTGCTTTCCGTAACAAAGACCGAGGCTCCCGACCTGACCGCAGAGGAAGCCAAAGCCTCGCCGCTGATCCCGGCTCCCAATACGGTAACTTTTTTACCGAATAAATCTTCCACTACGACTGCCACCTCTCGTTAAAAGTGAAGTCCAAGGCCAATTCCAGACAGAAAAAGGACGACGATCCCGGCTATATGTAGGATCCAGAATCTCAGAACTATCTGCACCTCGCTCCATCCTGATAGTTCGAAATGATGATGCACGGGGCTCATTTTAAAGACTTTTTTGGAGAAAACCCTTATGGCTACTATTTGAATCGCCACGGATAATATCTCGACGCCGAAAAGAGCTCCAGCAGGGATAACATACAGCAGTCCTCCTCCACAGACCGATATGGAGACCAAAAGCCCTCCGAGAAAATGAGAACCGCAATCTCCCATGAATATCCTGGCGGGGAAGGAATTGTACCACAGAAAACCGAGCGTCATGGCTAGTCCCGCTACCGCTCCGCTGATTCCGGACGATATTACTGTGCAGATGAACATCAACGAAATCGACGAGGCTCCCGCGGCCAGTCCATCCAATCCGTCTGTAACGTTGACTCCGTTGAGCATGGAGACGACAAAAAAGGAACAAAGGAGAATCGAGAACGTAGGCGATATATAAACCCCAGGCAAAATAGCGATTCCTAAATATCTTTGGACTACCACGGACCAAATCAGGGATATTAATACCTGAGCTGAAAGCTTCTGCAGACTGGATAGCCCCTCACTAGAGGATTTTGAGTATTTCAGGATATCATCCCATAGACCGATCCCTCCGGAAGCCAGAGGCAATGACCATAGAATTATCTGAAATCCAATATAACCATCTCCTAAAGCCCAGCCTATCAAAATGGACGGCAGCGCCATTACCATAAACATTGCCCCTCCAAGGGACGGGGTCTTGCCCTTTTGTTCGTCTCTCATCGGACCATAGCTTTTCTGGGCCAATTTAAAATCACGGTGTTTCAACCATAATATCCATTTGGATTGAGCTAGGATGGAGAAAAAAAACAGGACCAACCCCCACATCAAAAGGCCTATAGTCATGAAAAGATCTCCATCAGACGTTCCAGCCCGTTGGTTCTGGACCCTTTTATGGCGATGAAATAACCCTTTGATAGAAGACTCTTTAGATCAGAGGATAACGATTCAATATCCTCATACACCTTTACGGGAGGCTTCAAACTAATCCACATCGACCCAAAAAGAAAAACCGTCCCCAATGGTAGGGCTTTTTTAAGAATTTCCTCATGTAGAGATAGAGACCCTTCTCCAAGTTCTCCCATTTCACCGAGAATGAGGAGCCTTTTTTCTCTAGGGAAAGGACTCTGAGCCACCAGATCCAGCAAGGCTTCCATGGATTTTGGGTTGGCATTGTAACTTTCATCCAGAACCAGGATCCCGCCTCTATCTTTCAAGACCCCCCTTCCATGGTAGGGTTTTATCGAGGATAATCTGATAGAGGCCTCCTCTGGCGATATGCCCAATTCCACCGCGGTAGCCCATGCGATTCCCAACAGGCTGGCGTTATGTATCCCAGTGAGTTTTGCCTTAATTCCATAAGAGCTCCGCCCCTGTTTTTCCCCGATGATCATGGAAAGGACAGGACGTTCCTGCCACTCGAGCCGTATATCCTCCAAAACATAGCTTCCCGAAGACCCTACCGATAGGGCTTGCCAGTTCTTCCCAAAGGACCTCTCCTTTACGGCGGAGGATAACATGGGGTTGTCGCCGTTAAAGATGACCTTCCTCAAATTTGGGGATTCCAGTATTTCAAGTTTTGCATCAAGCACGCCTTCTAAACTACCCAACCCCTCCAGGTGAGCCGGAGCTATTTCGGTTATAACCGCAGTGTCTACAGGATATAGATCGACCATCTCGGAGATCTCTCCCGGATGGTTGGTCCCCATCTCCAGGATCAGGACGGAAGTGTCTTCCGGCATCTCCGCTACGGTAAGAGCGCAGCCGATTCTCGTGTTATGGCTGCTTCTAGCCCTGTAGACCCCTGACGAAGACCCTCCTAAAGCGAGAAATATCATCTCTCTGGTGGACGTCTTACCTACGCTCCCGGTTACGGCTATCACGTTTTTCAGGCCTTTGAGTCGATGACGAGCTATTTTTATCAGCCCCTGCTCGGGATCCGCCACCTCTATTACTCGGATCCCTTCGGGAAGGTCTCTTATTTTCTCCCCCCAAGAGCTACTCACCAGGGCGCAATGGGCTCCTCGGGAAAAGGCATCAAGGATGAAGTCATGGCCATCCATGTTTTTGCCTGACAAAGCCACGAACAGGTCTCCCTCTTCTATCTTTCGACTGTCCACACGTATAAGACCGGAAAATTCGCCATCGTCGCCTTTGAGCATACCCTCTGCCAGCGAGGCATATTGAGACCAGGTATGGATTTTAGGATTCATTTCCATGGGATTCCTCGATATTTCCCCCAGTTTCTTATCGACTCAGAGTCGCTATAGGGAGTCTTTTTCCCTTTTATAAGGATATAATTTTCCGGCCCTTTGCCGGAGATTACCACCACGTCTCCCTCTCTAGACATATCCAGAGCTCTGTATATAGCGTCTTTTCTATCGATGATAACATCGTAGCTGTTGCCATCTACTTTATGGACGCCTTCCAATATGTCCTCGACAATCGATAGTGGATCCTCTCCTCTGGGGTTATCCATCGTCAGTACCAGATGGTCCGCCTTTTGTGCCGCTATCTCGCCCATTGCCCAACGATTTCCTCTGAACCTCTCCCCACCTAAACCGAAGACCCCTATAAGCCGCCCCTTACATATTTCTCTGGCGGCTGAGAGGAGATTGCTCAACGCATCCGGCGTATGGGCGTAATCCACTATGGCGCAACCTCTCTTTTTGAAAAGGTAACGTTCCATTCTGCCCGGTACCTGAGGCATATTCTCTAAACCACGCTGGATCTCATCGTAGGAAAAACCGATGGAATGACAGGCAGCGGCCGCTGCCAAGGCGTTGCTGACGTTATATCTCCCTATCAGGGGCAGACGAACCCTGTTAACCCGTCCCTCTATGGCGAGGTCAAAGAAAAGCCCCCCTACATCCAGTGATATATTGGACCCCGTAACCGTAGCCGAGCTAGATTTGGACGAATAGGTTACGACATCGGATCCGGAACATTCCCTCAGCAATCGCTTTCCGTAAGGATCGTCCACGTTAAAGATTTTTTTGCAGTTATATTTCATGTATTGTGTAAAAAGCAACTTTTTAGTCTCGAAATAGCGCTCCATATCTCCGTGAAAGTCGAGATGTTCCGGAGTTAGATTTGTGAAGACCGCTACGTCGAATAGACATCCCGACAGCCGTCCCTGGGCAAGACCGTGAGAGGATGTCTCCATAACACAACCGTTACAACTGGATCGGACCATCTCGGAGAGAAAGGCCTGTATCTCCGATCCCTCCGGAGTGGTCCTATCTGCCTCGATTTCCTTGGTCCCGTCGTCGTAGGTTATTGTTCCCAGCAAACCGACCTTGCCCCTTCCCCTCATGATGGACCGAATCATATAGGTAGTCGTGCTTTTACCATTGGTTCCGGTAACTCCAACCATCGAGAGAGACTCCGAAGGATGGTCGTGAAAAGAAGAGGCTATCGCTCCCAATGCGCTTCTGGCGTCCGAGCTTAAGATAATCGGCACGTCTTTTTTCACTCCGTCGGGAATATGTTCACACAACAGAGCCGCCGCTCCCGATTTTACGGCAGCGACGGCGAATTTATGTCCATCGTTATGGAGTCCGGGCACGCAACAGAAGAGACTTCCCGATGTGACTTTGCGGGAATCGAACTCGATAGAACTAATGATTTCATCGCTAAGTTGGCCTACGATCGCCGATACCATTCCGGAGGATCTAAGATCCTCGACAAGTTCATTGATTTTTTTCATCGTAGAGTAATCACTCTCCAGAATTCAATCTCTCTATGTCCTCGACTATAGCTTTGAAGACCGGGGCGGCTATGTCTCCTCCGTAATATCGACCTCGACCAGGTTCTCCAAGAACAACCAATAAGGTGTATTTGGGGGAATCGTAAGGCCAAAACCCTATGAAAGATGCTACCATACGTTTCTTTGAGTACTCGCCTTTTACAGCCACCTGGGCGGTACCGGTCTTCCCACCTATCTTAACCTCTTTGCAGTCGGCTTTTCTGCCCGTTCCCTCGACTATCACCCTTCGAAGCGTCTTTCTGAACCAATCGACGTAATGCGGAGGAAGCAAATCTCTCAGGACAACCGTTTCAGAGCGATATATGGGTTTCCTGTCTCCATCCTCTACTCTATCGACTATATGAGGGAGCAACAGCTTTCCTCCGTTTATTACGGCGTTGAAGGCTGTGATCAGTTGAATAGGCGTAACAGCTATTCCCTGTCCGATAGCCACGTTAGCGGGGATTACCCCATACCATCTTTCGGGAGGTAGCAATAACCCGTTTTCCTCTCCGTTCAACTCTACTCCGGTTTTTTTCCCGAATCCCCAGGCTTCCAGATCTCTGTAGGCTTCGTAGGGATTGAGTTTAATTCCGATCTGAGCCATACCGACGTTGGAAGAATATATAAGCACGTCGGAGAGGTCTATCTTGCCTTTTCCGCGTCCATGAGAGTTGGAAATCCAACCGTCGGCTACCTTGATCCTGCCATTATCTATAAACCAGGAGTTTCTTCCCACTAGTTTGGACTGAAGCGCCATGGCCACAATAACAGGCTTCAACGTAGACCCAGGTTCGTAGACCCTGCCGATACAGTTGTTAGTCATGTTATCGTTATTCAAGGTTGCCCTTTTGTTAGCGTTGAAACTAGGCCAACTTGCCATCCCAACGATTCTCCCTGTATTGCTTTCCAGACAGAGAGCAGCACCCCATTTGACCTTTTCCCTGACCGATATATCAGAAAGTCGCTTTTCGAGAATGTATTGTATACGACGATCCACTGTCAAAAAAACCCTACCTTCGGAACCACCGATCGTGGGATCTCTTAGTCCTCTGGTTTTCATAGTCCAACCGGAGGGAGTGTAAAGTACATCGTTCCACTTCAGTTCAAGTCCAGCCAATCCTATTCCATCTATATCGCAATACCCCAAAACGTGGGACAGAAGAGTCTCGTTAGGATATATCCTCTTCGTCTCCTGTAGAACGTGGAGTCCTTCCAAGCCCATATCGAGTATTTTCTTAGCTTTTTCGTCTTCCATCTGTCTCCGGACCCAATAAAAACGGCCTCTTTTGAGCGACGACAGGATAGCCGTCTTCTCTTTCGAGACCCACTCGCTGAGTTTATCGGCGTTATCGGTGTTCCAATCTCTGGGGTCGACATACAGGCTTGCGGTAGGGACGGAGATCGCCAAAGGCTCGCCTCTTCTATCTAAGATAGGACCTCTACTTGAGCAGGTCCTACCGAACCTATTGCTTTGATTTCCAAGCCTCTCTACAACCCTCTCATCCGGTTTTATCTGAAGAACTATGACTCTGCCTATCAGGCCTGCTATAACCAGGAAAAGAAGCACCCATGGAAAGTTTTTTTTCATCTATAGTGCTTGTCTGGCAGAGAGCCACTCCATCTTTTGGGATCGGACATCGAGGATGCAGTTTTTCCTGAGAACTGAACCCTTATTATCCCCGCATAGGCGTCCTCCGTCATACCCAATTTTGTGCTGGCATATCCATATACCGTTGACGGCGATTCCATGGCAAGGCATTTTTTATGGATCGACGTGACCTGTGCCTCCAAATCGCTTACCTTCGCAGAGAGGTCGTCCAGTTTGGATTCAAGAACTAGACCATACATTCTCAGACATACCAGAGAAGAACACAGCATCATAGCCACAACGAGAAAGAGTACAAAGATAGGGCTTATCTTGATTTTTTTCCTTCTGACACGGACGTCGTCAGATCGATAACGGTCTTCTCTGAGTTTATCTTTGAAAAGCACGACAGCCCTCCTGTGTACGTCTGTCCTTTGGCGAAAGCTCTAAGCTTAGCGCTTCTGGATTTGGTATTGTTCTCTATCTCAAGATCCGAGGGAACCAGGGCCTTTTTAGTCAGAATAGTTCCTTCTCCCTGATCCTTCCATCCTCTGAATTTCCATTTGACGATTCTGTCCTCAAGGGAGTGATATGACACTACCACCACCACCCCACCAGGAGATATGACCTCTAGAGCGGAGTTTAGTCCCTCGTCCAAGGCATCCATCTCCTTGTTTACAGCAATTCTAAGAGCTTGAAAGACCTTCCTGGCAGGGTGCCCTTTGGCCTTTCTCATAACCGGAGCTGGAAGAGCCTTACGTATAACCTCTACCAATGTATCCGTGTCCTCTATAGGACCGCTCTTTTCACGATAACGGACTATGGACTTGGCGATCGGCCAGGCAAATCGTTCCTCTCCGTATTTTCTAAAAATCTCGCTTAGCTCGGGGGCGGTCAGTTCTCTGACCATATCGGCTGCGCTTTCGCCTCCATCTTCGTGGTTCATCCTCATATCCAAAGGCCCGTTTTCTCTGAAGGAAAAGCCCCTTTCCGGTAGGGATATCTGCATATTGGAGACCCCTAAATCGAAGACGACTCCTCCCACTGGGATACCATCTATATCTTCGAGCAATCCCTTTAGATCGGAGAAATTACCCTTTATGGGAATGAACCTCTTTCCGAATGGACTCAGCCTTTCCGAGGCCATGGTCAAAGCCTGGGGGTCTCTATCTATTCCGAAGACATTTACTCCTTCTATACGAGCCAAGATCGCTTCCGAGTACCCGCCCAAACCTAAGGTGGCATCTACTATAGGACCTGAGGAGCCCGTTTTTTTAAGATACTCAAGTACTTCCTCCAACATAACTGGAACATGTTCAACCTTCACTGCATCACTTCCTCGATCATCTTTCCCAGATCTCCAAGCAAGGTAGACCTTCTGTCGTTCCAACGGGCACGATCCCATATCTCTATGTGGTCCTCGACCCCTATAACCGAAACATCCTCTTTCAATTCTCCGTAGCAACGAAGAGAGGGCGAGATGAGAATACGCCCGGTTTTATCCGGTGTGATTTCGTCGGCCATGGAAAAAAGGACTCTCTTGAAATTTCTGGATTTTTCTTTAGAAAAGGGCAGTTCATCGAAGCGAGCTACGAAAGTCTGCCAGCTATCAAGTGGATATACTGCCATGCATCTTTCTATTCCTACGGTACATACAATGGGAGATCCGAGGACATTCCGAAAACGGGAAGGAAGGATCATCCGTCCCTTATCGTCTATTTTATGATCGTAACTCCCCAAGAACATGGCTTGTCCCCCATAACTTCCCACTTCTCTCCACGATATACCAACTAAACAGTAGAACTTAAAGGTGAAAGAGTCAAGAGGATCATGGCCTCTCATCGGATAAAAGGGCAAAAAAAAGGACCCAGGCCTTTTTTTACTAGGCCGTAGGTCCCAAAAAACGGTGCTGGAGAGCCTTCCTGTAAGCCGGGTTTTGTCGTGGGTAGTCATTTATCTAGGACATCCCTCGCGAGACATCTCGAGCGACCGTACCCGGAGGTCGGCGGGCCGCCTCATCCCCCCCTATTCGGTCTTGCTCCGGACGGGGTTTACCTGGCACGACAGTCACCTGCCGTCCGGTGGGCTCTTACCCCACCTTTTCACCCTTACCTCTTGAAGAGGCGGTATATCTCTGTGGCACTGGCCTGTGGCTTACGCCAACTGGGCGTTACCCAGCGTCCTGCCCTTTGGAGCCCGGACTTTCCTCTCCCGATATTTATCGGCAGCGACTACCTGGAAGACTCTCAGGAGGCAGTATATCACATTTCAAGTGATTCGCCGACATGGTATGATTGTAGACGATAACACCATAAAGGAGGGATTCCCTTGGTCGCTAACGAGAAGGATTACGATTCGCCAGAATACACGCGTTTTAAACAACAGGTTCAAAAACTAACTGGTCTAGATTTAAATTCATATAAGAACCAAATACATCGTCGTGCTCATATGCTCATGAGCCGATGGAATTTGACCGATTACGACCAGTACTTTACTATGATCAACAAAAATGAGGATAAACTGAGGGATTTTCTCGATTATCTAACGATAAATGTGTCGGAGTTCCTAAGAAATCCTCCACGATGGTGGGATTTGAAAGATCATGTAATTCCCGATCTCATCAAGACCAAAGGCAATAAAAAACTTCGTTTTTGGAGTGCCGGATCTGCAACCGGAGAGGAACCCTATTCTCTGGCGATGTTGTCCAGCGAATGCGGGCTATCCTCCACTACCCCGGTCCATGCGAGAGACATCGATGCCGGCGCAATCGCCATAGCCCAAAAAGGGATCTATCACAAGAGACAGCTGGTAAACGTTCCTCCAGATTGGATAACCAAGTACTTCAAGGCCGTAGACGAGCAAACCTATCAGGTTAAGGACGATCTCAAAAAGAGAGTCGATTTCGCCAGATTGAACCTAGTAGAGGATAGGTTCGAAAAAGACTACGACCTTATACTGTGCAGGAACGTGGTTATATACTTCAGACCGGAGACGAAGGCGGTCCTTTATCAGAAGTTTTTCGATGCACTCAGACCGGGAGGGTATCTTCTAGTGGGATCGACGGAACAGATTTTCGAGTATAAATCCTACGGATTCGAGGCTGCAAAGCCCTTTCTTTACAAAAAACCCCTCAAATAGAAGGAAAAATCGAAAAAGCGGAGGTGGGGCTTTAAAGCCCCACCTCCGCTTTTTGTTTAGTGAGATCTGACGATATCCTTGATCTTCATTATACGGCTGAGAGTCGATCGCTCCTGTTCCTCCAGCTTCATGGTGATGTACTTTATGGTCTCTATTGTAGCCGGAATCAGGACGTGCTCCAACGCGTTGACCCTTCTTCGGGTCTTCTCTATCTCGGTCGACATGAGAGCTATGGCCTTTTCCTCCGCCGCAAGCTCTATGAGTTTCGGCATTATGGAAGAAAAACGCTCGAGAGCGACGTCGAGACTGCCCAGGGTTGTTGCAAAACCGTAGTTGAGAGCCTTGCCTTCCTGGTCTATACCGTATTCAGGGACCACCACGCTCATAACGTTGCGATGTTCCACGGAGATACGGCACTTCGCCCCGGGAATCATAAGTGCCTGTTCCAACATGGCGGGCAAGGTCTGAGCTCTGGCGAGGAGGAAGCTCTCGTAACATCTACGGAGCTCTTCCTCCACCGCTTCGCGTTGCTCCTTGACCTTGCGAGCCTTTTCCAGAAAGGCCTTTATCAGGGCGTCCTGTTTGTCCTTCAGGAGTTTGTGGCCCCTCTTGGCCACCACCAGGTTCTTCTTGAGCCTGGATAGCTCCATTCGGTTCGGGTTGACGTTCAGACGAGCCATGACATCACCCCGCTAAGCCTTGACTTCTTCTGCGGACTTCTGACCCTCTTTGAGAGGCAGCAGATACCTCTCTATATACTCGTCGTGGACACGCTTGAGCTCCTTGACAGGGACCATGGTAAGGAGCTCCCAGCCAAGCTGGAGGGTTTCCTCCACCGTTCGGTTTTTGTACTCTCCCTGACGGACGTACTCGTCCTCGAAACGGTCGGCGAAAGAGGCGAAAGCCTTGTCGTCTTCGGACAGGGCACCCTCTCCCAATATGACGGCCAACTCCTTGGCCTCCTTGCCCCTGGCGTAGGCAGCAAAGAGCTGGTTCATCAGGTCGGCGTGATCCTCTCTGGTCTTTCCCTTGCCGATACCTTTGTCCTTGAGTCTGGACAGCGAAGGCATGACGTCCACCGGGGGATATATACCCTTACGGTGAAGGTTGGGACTGAGGATTATCTGACCCTCTGTGATATAACCCGTAAGGTCCGGAATCGGGTGGGTCTTGTCGTTTTCCGGCATGGTAAGTATGGGAACCTGGGTTATGGATCCGCTGCGGCCCTTTATCTTACCGGCCCGCTCATACATAGTGGCGAGGTCGGTGTAGAGATAACCGGGGTAACCACGTCTGCCCGGGACTTCTTTTCTAGCCGCCGAGATCTCACGAAGGGCCTCGCAGTAGTTGGTGAGGTCGGTAAGGATGACCAAGACATGCATATTCTTCTCGAAAGCGAGATACTCCGCCGCGGTCAAAGCCAGACGGGGAGTGGTTATTCGCTCGATAGCCGGATCGTCGGCCAGGTTGACGTACATTACGGTACGCTCCAGAGCACCGGTTCTCCTGAAGTCCTCCATGAAGAAGGAGGCCTCCTCGAAGGTTATACCCATGGCGGCAAATACGACGGCGAAGGCCTCGTGACCGCTGATTACGTTCGCCTGACGAGCCAGCTGGGCTGCCATCCTGTTGTGGGGAAGCCCAGCTCCTGAGAAGATGGGCAGCTTCTGACCTCTAACCATGGGATTCATACCGTCGATGGTGGATATGCCGGTCTGGATGAACTCCTCCGGATAATCTCGGGAAAAGGGGTTGATAGGCAGTCCGTTGACGTCGATATTTTTGTCGGCGATTATGTGAGCCCCTCCGTCTATGGGCTCTCCCCTGCCGTTGAAGACCCGTCCCAACATGTCTTCGCTGACCGGTAAAGTTAGGACCTTCCCGACGAATCGGACCTTGGTATCCTCTATATCTATACCGTCGGTTCCCTCGAAGACCTGTACCAGCGCTCTGTTGGAGTCTATCTCCAGGACCCTTCCCCGGCGGTTTTCGCCGTTGGAAAGCTCGATTTCGACCAACTCGTCGTATTTGACGTCTTGGACCTTCTCGACCACGAGTAGCGGTCCCTGAAGGCTGCTGATGGTCTTATATTCTCTAGGCAACATTGGATTCGCCTCCCGTCGGAACCAGTTTGGCGATCTCTTCCTTCATGACGTTCTCAAGGTCGTCGATCTGCTGAAGCGAGTCCTCGGCGACGAGTCCCATCCTGGCTATTTTCTCCCTGACAGGGAGGTTGAAAAGCTCGTTCATGGGAGCACCGTTTTTCAGCGCCTCGGTTCCGTAATGATGGAATTTTATGATCGTCGCAAGCATCTTGAACTGCTTCTTCATCGACGTATAGGTATCGGTCTCGTGGAAGGCGTTCTGGTGTAGAAAATCCTCCCTGAGAGACTTGGCCGTCTCGAGTATCATCCTCTCGTTTCTGGAGAGGGCATCTATCCCGACCAACCTCACTATCTCTCGAAGCTTGTCCTCCTCCTCAAGCAGTCCCATGGCCTCGACCCTGGTGTGGGACCACTCGTCGTCGAACTCTCCGTCCCAGTACTCGTCCAGCTTGTTGGTGTAGAGAGAGTAACTCTGGAGCCAGTTAATGGCCGGGAAGTGACGCTGATAGGCCAACTGGGCGTCCAGTCCCCAAAAGACCTTTGTAACTCGAAGGGTATTCTGGGTTACAGGCTCGGAGAGGTCTCCTCCGGGAGGGGACACTGCCCCGATGACCGATACCGATCCCTCGGCGCCCTCTCTGCCGTAACAGATAGCCCGTCCAGCCCTCTCATAGAAGGACGCCAGTCGGGTCCCCAGATATGCAGGGTAACCTTCCTCTCCTGGCATCTCTTCAAGTCGTCCGGACATCTCCCTGAGGGCCTCTGCCCAACGGCTCGTGGAGTCGGCCATCAAAGCTACCGAGTAGCCCATATCCCTGTAGTACTCAGCCATGGTTATTCCGGTGTATACGCTAGCCTCTCGTGCCGCGACGGGCATGTTGGATGTATTGGCTATGAGAACCGTCCTCTTCATCAGAGGCTCTCCCGATCTGGGGTCCTCCAGATGGGGGAACTCGAGGAGAACGTCGGTCATCTCATTTCCTCTTTCTCCACAGCCGATGTATACGACTATCTGAGCCTCCGCCCACTTGGCCAGCTGGTGCTGTATAACAGTCTTCCCGGAGCCGAAGGGACCGGGCACACAGGCCGTTCCTCCTTTGGCTATGGGGAAGAAGGTGTCGACTACCCTCTGACCGGTGGTCAAGGGCGTAACGGGAGGAAGCCTCTTCGCTACCGGACGGGTTTTACGGACAGGCCATTTCTGGGCCATCCTGACCTCGTGCTTCTCCTTGTCGTCGCTCTCTATTACTGCGACCACGTCGTCGACGGTAAAGCTTCCCTTCGATATCTTCTTTATTTTTCCGGATATACCGATAGGTACCATTATGCGATGTTCGACCAGCACTGTCTCCTGTACGATTCCTAGAACATCTCCCTGGGAGACCTGATCCCCTTCCTTAAGACGTGGCTCGAAATCCCACTTTCTCGAGTGGTCCAGGGCGGGAACGTCGATTCCCTTCGCTATATAGGGACTCTGAGCGGCGTCCTCGATGCTCTTAAGAGGTCTCTGAACGCCATCGTAAAACTGCTCTATCAGTCCGGGCCCAAGCTCGACGCTAAGGGGTTCTCCGGTGCTTACGACTGGTTCGCCGGGTTTTAGCCCCGACGTCTCCTCGTAGGCCTGAATCGAGGCATATTCGTCCTTCAGCTCAATGATTTCGCCGACAAGACCTATTTCCCCGATACGGACCACGTCGTACATGCTGGCACCGATCATTCCCTTAGCGACTACAAGGGGTCCGGATATTCTTTCTATGCTGCCTTTTATGACCTTATCCGTGGCCACTATGAATCGCCTCCAGCCTTAACTATTTTTCAGCAAAGATATCCATTCCCACGGCTCGCTCCACGTTTCCGCGAATAGCGGAGAGTCCGACGTTGAGGGACCCTCTTATGCCTGGAATGGGGATCATGCTGGCGGGATACTCCTGGTTGAGCTCCGAGATGAGATCCTTATTCTCGATGAAGAGGGCCTCCTCAACGAAGACGACTGCGTAGTTCTCTCTGGCCAGTCGTTCCAGAAGTTTCTTGACCTCATCGGATTTCTCTCCGACAGGGAAGGGCTTTACGCCTACTGCCTGAAATGGCAATACTGTATCGTATTGTCCGACCGCAGCCATAGGGCGAGAGCTTTTATCCGACACGACGCATCAGCCTCCTCACCATATCTCGATCGGCTCCGTTGGCGATGGAAACCAATATAACCCTCAGGTTTTTGGCTTCCAACTCTTTCAACCAGGAAAAACGGAGTACGTTTTCCGGCTCAAAGCAACCATACTTTGCCTCTTCTAGCACGTCGGTTACGTAATCATCGAGAATTTTGTCAAACACCATCAGGAGGGTCTCCATATCGGAGGAATCCTGGATGTAATCGAAGACCGTTCCGACGTCGGCGAAGGCCAGAAGCCTTCCCCAGCTATCGATCGGCTCTGCTAGAGTGGATATAAGGCGGTCTATCGATATATCCCCGCCTTTATGTAGAAAGTCCACCGCTGCCGAGGACTCCACCTGGGCTCGACTTAACCTGATGAGAGTACGGACGTTCTCCGCATCTACCCGCCTCTTGAACCAAAGGTCCACCTGCGGCATCGAGAGCTTGCCGACCAAATCGGACATGGCCTCGAAGAGGCTCCTGTCCAAGGCACACTCGACCGCCAGCATATCGTGATTCTGATCCCAATGAGTCAACACCTGCGGTATAGTGCGATGTAGGCCGAATGGCAACAGACGGTACTCCTCGCTCTCCACTGCCATGACCAAAGAATCGGTGTCGATGGTCCCCAGAGACGTCAGGAGATCGAAGCGACGATCTCCTCCTTCTTTGGAGAGGATCAGGCTCTTCACCAGAACCTTGACGTTGTGAAAATCGTAAGGCAGTCGGCAAAGCTGAACCAACTCCTCGTCCGGGGTGAATCGGCTGATCTCATCGTAAGCGAGATGAAGTTCCGCCTCGATGGCCGAGTCAAACTCCTCGTTGGACTTCATCTCCATGATCCATGGGGCATAAACGGTCTCCCCAAGTACCTTTATGGCTCCGTCCAGACCGTCACACTCGATAAGCCTCTGGAAGAGGGGTTCGTCGAGTAACCGATTCTCCATCGCCCTCAGACGCGCGACCGAATATCCATATCGTTCCGCCGGGGCCATGTGTTCACCGCCCAACTACTCTGAGAACAGCCGTTTTACAACGTCTGCCTCAAGATCGTCCCGAAGCCAGCGGACCAACATATCGAAGGAAGCGTTTTCGCTTATTTTATCCCTCTTGAGTATAAAACCTCCGGTTATAGGAGCTTTTTCTCCCGACATAGTCAGATTGGTCTTGTGCTTTTCGTTGTATCCCTTGAGCCAAGTCTCGCTGAGGTGCTTGTCCCCTTTTCCTACTACTATCTCCTCGTCGCCTGTCTGAATCGCTTTCCCCAAGAGGGATTCGACGAAAGAAAGATACTTAGCGGCGGGAAGGGCTCTGAGTTTCTCCAGGGATCCCTTGTAAACCTCGTCGACGAGCTGCTGCTTGGCACCGAGTTCAAGCTTCTTGACGTCCAGCTTCGCCACTATCTCGCGACGTCGCAAAATTTCCGGTTTTTCGCTCTCGAATCGAGATTCATAGGAGTCCTTCATCGACTCCACCTCTCGCTTTACCTCGGCCGTTATTTCTCCGGCCTGTTCTCGAGCTTTATCCAGGATTTTTCCGGCCTCTGCTCTGGCGTCAGCCTCAATTTTTTTCTTTATGTCGGATAAAGACATGCCGATCACTCCAACTCTTAAGGCCTAAGCCTAGGATATCCCGTTGAGCAGGAGGATACTCACCAAAAGGGCAAGAACGGCGTAGGTCTCGACCATAGCGGGAAGGATAACGGCTTTACCGGTTTCCTCCGGACGCTTGGCGATCATCTGAATACAAGAAGCGGAAGTCTTTCCCTGGGCTATTCCGGAAAAATACCCGGCTATGGCGATAGGAAGGCAGGCGAAAAGGACACCTAGCCCGTTGAGCCAGGTTATCGCCATCGTGGGCTCTCCTCCGATGAGGCCAGCCTTGAGCATGGCAAAGAAAGCGATTAAAAGACCGTATATTCCCTGAGTTCCCGGAAGGGCCTGAAGCAAAAGCACCAAACCGAATTTACCGGGATCCTCCGTCATGACTCCAGCGCCGGATTCACCGGCAATACCAACTCCGATAGCCGATCCAGCACCGGCGAAACCGGCGGCCAAAGCTGCACCAAGAATCGTCAGCATCACACCGAGATGTTCCATAAAGTACGACACTCCCCTCACAAAAATAAATGGTGACTCCCTATTGTGGGATAGACCAATCTACTAGCCTTCGCCGCCCTCTTCTGATATGGCGACGTACTTCGTGTTATACCGAAGAGGTTCGAAAAGGCGACCTCCTCCGGCGTAGAACTTACTGAAGAACTCCACGTACTGTAGACGCAGAGAGTGAACGAACGCTCCCAGGACGTTGACTGCCACGCTGAAAAGGTGACCTCCCAGGAAAAGCACGATGGCTATCAGCCATCCTATGTAAGGAATGCTCGAGGAAAGACCGGCCAACATGTTTATTATCATAGCTATGGCCGAAGTGGCCAGCCCCAAGGCCAGGAGACGACTGTAACTGAGGACGTCCCCCAGGTAGGCTGTCACGTTGTACAGGCTCAGGAGCCCCGAGATCGCCTTTTGGATCATGCCGTCTTTATCTCTGCCCTGCGTCGCCACCAAGGTTATCGCACCTGCTGCGGTGACGAGTTTTCCCAACCAGGAAATCGCTGGCAACTTCGCGGAAGCGCCTAAAAGAAGAAGTCCGGTAAGGAAGACCATCCATCCGAGTTGATCCGCGAAAGCACCCATATAATCGCCTTTTCTCAGGCAATCCTTCATAGCGACGGCCATCCCGAAGAATATTTGGACTATGCCGAAAACCAGAGAGATTCCCAAAAAGGCCATAGGATCGTTCATGGGAATCAAGAGAACCGGGATATCCTTGATGGGCTTAAGGAAACGAAGGAACGGTACTACGTCTATCATGTCTCCCATCCAACTTCCGGTTAAGGCGCCTACCAAGGTGGCGGCGATGCCGGACAGCACGAAAAGAGAGAAGAATTGCTTGGTTCCCGAGGGCATTTTTTTGAATTTTTTAAGGAAGGCCATAAAGAAACCGACCATGATGAGACCGTACCCACCGTCTCCCAGACACATCCCAAAGAATATGAAGAAAAACGGCGCCAACAGAGGAGTCGGATCTATACCTCCGTATTTGGGAGCTCCGTAAAGCTTGGTCAAGGTCTCGAACGGAAGAGCCCACTCGGGATTTTGAAGCATAGTCGGAGGCATGTCGGACTCCTCCGGATCGTAAAAACGAAGTTCGGTAAGATCGGACACAGGAGAAAGAGCCTTCACCAGTTCGTCCTCTTCTTCTACCGGAACCCAGGAGCGGATTAAAACGACTTCGTCGGTGTACTCTCCGCCCTCCAGAGCCCTCGCACGATCGGCGAGAATCGCCCAATAGTCGCTGAACCTTCTGACGTCCGGAACCAACTCCTCCGCCTTTCGATGCATCTTAACGTCCAGATCCTCGGCCTCTTTCAAAAGCCGCCCTCTCTTCTCGACGAGGCGTCTTCTCTCCTCCTGAGGAGATAGGGACAGGTCTTTTGACACATCGATCTTGGAAAAGCCGAAGCCACTGGCTATCTCCAGAGCCCTCGATTCCAAGGCTCTAAGCCCCACCATAACGCCCCAGGTCTCTTTATCCTTGGGGCCGAACGGCACGTGATAGGTCTCGATATCCTCTCCCAGAGCGTCTAAAATGGACCGATTCCATTGGTCTATCTTTTCGACTGGGATGGTTCCCATGACGCCGGAAACTACTTCGGTTCCGGCGGACATGAGGCTCATTGGATAAGGCATATCCTTCAATTCGTCTAGAAAAGTCAGATATCCGTCCGTCTGAGATATATCAGATCGAATTTCGACGAGCTTTCTTTCCAGGGCGCGAACTTCCTCCGCCCTCTCCTTGACCTCGAACGACTCGGATGCGGAAGCCAGATGCCGAAGTGAGAACTCCGGCCTTTCCCCAAAGGATCTAGCTATAGAGCTGATCTCGTCTACATAATAGGGCTCCAGTATCCTGAGGAGATATCGGGCTTCGCTGATCTTATCGTCCAAATCCGCTAGAACTGCCGGAGACTTCTGTCCATCCTCGTCTCCATCGGGAAGGACGATCTCACAACACCCTAATTTCTGAAGCGTGGCGAGAACCGTGTCGACCACGGTGTTGTGAGCGTATAGCTCCAGCTTTTTGACACTAGCTACGCCCATATCTAGCCATCACCTCTTCCGCAACCCAGGAGGACACAGCATCGACACCTTTTCTACCGGCCTCGATAAACTTCTGAGCCTCTTTTTCGCCCTCCGCAACGATGGAGTCGGCGTTCTTTTCCGCCTCCGCCTCGACCTCGGTCAATCGGTTTTTGTACCTCTTGTAGGCCTCCTGCTTCGATTCCTTGCGCATAAGATCCGCCTCGTCCCTTGCCTTGGAGACTATCTTAGCTGCCTCGGATCTGGCTTCAGCCACCTGTTGTTTAGCCTGAGCTTCGACCTTTTTGATCTCTTCGGTAAGACTGGTCGCCATTCCGCTCACCTCCTTTCGAGGAACAAAATCCTTCAAAAGGTCTGTACTCTCGTGTACAGACCGGGACACCACTCAATTTTAGTGATCGAGGATAGTCGTGTCAATCAAAACAAATGACTGAAAGCGAATTATCCTCTAAAAAGAGCTATAAAAAATAAAAGAGCCTAGCTGTCTTTAATTGACAGCTAGGCTCTTTTATTTTTTATATGGAGCGGACAACGGGATTCGAACCCGCGACCCTTAGCTTGGGAAGCTAATGCTCTACCGACTGAGCTATGTCCGCATTCTGACATCTGAAAGCAATCAACGTCCGTAATTATAGCGATTCATGCAGATCTGTCAACCTCTTGCGGTGCGTTTGAATGAGGCCAGGGTCTCGACGTGAACGGTCTGGGGAAACAGGTCGAAACACTCCAATGTGGCCAACTCCCAACCGTCGGAGACCAGCTTAGCGCCGTCTCTCGCCAGTGTAGAGGGATTACAGGAGACGTAAACCAACATATCGGCAGAGCTCTCCGTGACGGCATCCAGGACCTCCGAGGCACAGCCACCTCTCGGAGGATCGACGACGATCACGTCAGGCTTGGCCTCTACCATGGTTCTGACGGTATCCTCCGCCCTGTTGCATATTCCCTTGACGTTGTCCAAGCCGTTACGGGAGACATTTTCCAAAAGCCTTTCGATCGCAGGTGCCCATTCCTCAACTGCCAATACCGTTTTCGCAGCTTTGGCTAAAATGACGGTCAGAGCTCCCACTCCGGCGTAGAGTTCCACGACCGCCCCTCCCCTTTCGGCAACGATAGAGGACGCTCTGAGGAAAAGCCTTTCCGCCTGAAACGGATTTACCTGAAAGAAAGCGGTACCATCATAGGATAGATCGTAGTTTGAGATCTTTTCCGTTATGACCCCGTCTCCCCATATCGTCGACGATCTCTCTCCAAGTATCCTGTTTCCTCTGGAGGAGTTTTCGTTCCAGACTCCGGAAAACGACGTCTGAGTGGTCTCCTTCAGTCTAGCTAGAGATCGCTCGAGAAGCTCTTTTCCACGGCAGTCTCTGAGGGATGTAACAACTGCGAGAGCCAAAAGAGAACCCTCTCTGTTGCCCCTGAAAACCATGTGTCGTAACAGGCCTTTATGTCGTCTTTCGTCGTAAAAGGGAACTCCGTTCCTTTTCAACTCCGGCATCACCGTATCCCTGAAATCGACGTAGAGTTTTTCCACGTGAGGCATGAGAACGGGGCATCCGTCAATAGGTGCCAATTTATGGCTGCCGGATCTAAAGAAACCTATTTCCCCACCGTTTTCGGACCTTACGGGAAACGAGGCCTTGTTACGATAGCCCCATTGCATCGGACTCGGATGACAGACGAGTCTATCGACCCTCATCCTTCCGATCCTCTCCATGGCGTCTCTCACGCTCTTGGCCTTTATCTCCAGCTGTAGATCGTAACTTCCGTGTTGGAGCTGGCATCCTCCGCAGAGTCCGTACCAGGGACATCTAGGGGTTATCCTATGTTCCGATGGGACCTCGATATCCAGGATTTTAGCCGTGGAGTAGTTCTTTTTATCAGTCTCCAGGGAGACCCTTACTACCTCGGAAGGCAGTCCTCCATCAAGGAAGACTACCTTACCGTCCTCTCCGACGGCAACTCCTTGTCCCCTGGAATTCACGTCTCTAACTGTAAGAGTGATTTCTTTGCCCACGGAGATCCCCCCATAAATATGCCGGGGTAGAGTTTTATCTCTCCCCGGCACGATATATGTCCTTATTCTACACTAAAAGTGAAGCGACTGGCTGTTCTTGAAGACTTTATAGCCCTCGTCGAAAGCCTTGCCGTTCATCTCCTCCGTTCCCTTGGGGACCCTGGAGAGGATAGCTTTCCTTATCGCTTCGGGTTCCGCTACCTTTTCAAGCTCGAGCACTCTGGCCACCATTCCGAGAGAGACCATATTGGTGACAAGCTCTCGTCCGATGACGTCTCTCGCTGTCTTCACGATGGGAAGATGATAGATGTTGGCATCCACCTCAGGTATGTCCTTGACGTAGAAATCGTCTATTATCAGACGTCCCCCGGGCTTCGTGTCCGTAGCGTACTTCTCGCAGGCCTGGGAAGTCAGGATAACCTGGAGGTTCGGCTGAACCGGCATGGGATAATCTATGGGCTCGCTGGAGATGACCACCTCTGCCTTGGAGCTACCTCCTCTGGCCTCGGGACCGTAGCTCTGGGTCTGAACTGCGAACAGACCGTCAGCGTAAAGGGAGACGGCCTCTCCGACCACGACCGATGCCAAGATGACGCCCTGTCCGCCGGAGCCGGCGAAACGAATTTCGAAACGATCGCTCATTAGCCTTCCCTCACTTTCTTGGTCATGGCAAGGTATTGCTCGGTGTACTCGGGAGCGGTCTTGTTGACGAACTCTCCTACGACTATCCTGCCATAAAGCTCCTCCGGAGACATTTCCTTTGCCTTTTCCTTGGTGACGGTGGCGGATTTGAGGAACTCTATGTTGGATATGGGAGTACGCCTTTTGTTCTTACGGCCGAACTGAGTGTGACAGCTTGAGATTATCTCCACCACGGAGAAACCCTTATGTTTTATGCCATCTACGATGTACTTCTCCGCCTGCTTGGGGTTGGCGATGGTGGATCTTGCCACGAAAGTCGCTCCAGCCCCCTCGGCCAAACGACAGAGGTCGAAGGTGGGATCAACTGCACCGTAAGGAGCGGTGGTGGCCAAAGCTCCGGCAGGGGTGGTGGGAGAAGCCTGTCCTCCGGTCATGCCGTAGATGTTGTTGTTCATCACGATGGCCGTTATGTCGATGTTACGTCGGCAGGCATGGATGAAGTGGTTGCCTCCTATGGCGGAACAGTCTCCGTCGCCCATTACGTCTATAACGGTCATCTCCGGTTTGACCATCTTGATGCCTGTGGCGAATCCCAGAGAACGACCGTGGGTCGTGTGAAGGGTGCAGGCGTCGATGTAACCGGGCATACGGCTGGAGCATCCGATTCCGGAGGCTATGACCGTGTTGCTCTGGTCTTTCTTAAGGTCCACCAATGCCCGAAGCAGCGAGTGCATGATTATGCCGTGGCCGCATCCTGGGCACCACATATGAGGGAAAAACCGAGTTCTGAGCCAGCTGTATACTTCTTTCGAGGGCATCTTATCTGACCTCCTGGGAAATTTTTTCGAGGATATCCTTGGGGTGGAACAGATCCCCGTTGACCAACTCCATGGGTACTACCCTGGATTTTCCGTGAACCGCACGCTCCACTTCCAATACCATCTGGCCACAGTTCAGCTCGGGGACTATGATGGTCTTGACCTTGCGGGCGAGTTTTTCCAGCTCTTTGTCGGGGAAGGGCCACAGGGTTATGGGGCGGAAATGTCCTACCTTCATGCCCCTGGCTCTGGCATCCTTGACGGCTCTGGAACTGGAACGGGCCACACTTCCGTAAGAGACCACCAGGATATCGGCGTCCTCGACGGACTCGGTATCGTAACGAACTATATCGTCTCTGAACCGGTCTATCTTTCTCATCAGACGGGTCATCTTCTTCTCTATCTCGTCGGCGTTATTGGTCGGGAATCCCCAGTCATTGTGGGTAAGACCGGTCACGTGCCAACGATAGCCGTCGCCAAAGGACGCCATGGGAGGGATATCGTCCTCTGGGGCTGCTTTATATGGGACGAACTTCTCCATCTCCACGGTCGGCTTTTTTCTGTTCGAGATTCTGATGTCCTCGGGATCTGGAATCTCTATCTTCTCTCTCATATGACCGATCTCGGCATCGCTCATTATCAGCACAGGCTGACGATATTTCTCGGCAGCGTTGAAGGCCTCTACGGCCATGGTGTAGCACTCCTCAACCGAGGAAGGGGCATAGGCTATAGTACCGTGATCTCCGTGGGTTCCCCAACGAGCCTGCATGACGTCCTGCTGTCCCGCTTTAGTGGGAAGTCCCGTGGAGGGGCCGCCTCTCATGACGTCGACTACGACTATCGGTATCTCCGCCTCATAGGCAAGACCCAGGTTCTCCTGTTTAAGGGAAAAGCCAGGCCCGGAGGTCGCTGTAAGAGCCTTGGAACCGGCGATGGAAGCGCCAATGGTCGCTGCTATAGCGGAAATCTCGTCCTCCATCTGGATGAAGCGACCATCCAGTTTAGGAAGCTCTTCCGCCATCTTTTCAGCTATCTCTGTGGAAGGGGTTATGGGATAACCGCCGAAGAAACGACAGCCGGCAGCCAAGGCCCCCATAGCCAAAGCCTCGTTACCTTGCCAAAACGCAATCTTACCCATTTTTTTCCGCCTCCCTAATCGTTATGGCCAAGTCGGGACAGATATTCTCGCACTGACGACAACCTATGCACTTTTCGGGCTCGAAAGGCTCGGCTTTCTGCCTGTCGTCGATGCCGAGGACCTTCTTAGGACAGATCTCCACACAGAGTGAACATCCTTTGCACCAGGTCTTGTTGATGATTACCTCAAACTTCTTCGCCAAAAAATTCACCTCCAAAGGATTCCGTTCCCCCCAGGAACGGTTGGTGCACATGTAAGTTTATTTTGAAAAACCACCTATGCCGGGATCTCTATGGTATCTAGCCTTTACGGCCTCGGGGTCTACCGCATAGTCCTTGCGGTGCCAAGCCGTCAAGGCTGTGGCGATACCACCAATCCTCGGAATAAGGTTTATGGAACCACCGTATTGCATACCTCGACATGTACGGTCTTCCGTCACCACGACCTTGGGAAAACCGTCTAAATCGTTCAAGGCCGACGATAGATCGGATAAAGATCTCTCTTTTTCGGCCATGACTTCCTCGAATCCGTCGTCGGCTAGATAAAAAGCGGCGGAATAGGTTGCGTCTCTGCCAGCCCTTATACAGGGTATGATCAGATCCCCGATGATGGGGTTAGCCCCCCGAGCCAGGGCTTCGAGGGAGCTTATCGGTATGACCGGGAGCCCCAGCCCCTTGGCGAGAGAGACGCCATATGCCACGGCTATGCGTATTCCGGTAAAATACCCGGGACCTACCGTAACCGATATCGCATCTATATCTTGCAAGGACATCCCAGACAAAGAGAGGAGTGAATCCACTACATACGGAAGCCTGGCTGCCTGGGTCCTTCCGAGATCCACGTTGATCTCGGAAACCAGGATCCCCTCGGAGACGATTCCCCCGCAGGTCCAACGGTTGGAACAGTCCAGGGCCAAAATTCTATTCATATATCAAGACCTCCAATTCTCTAGGTCCAAGGAATCAAAAAGATCTCGACTGACATCGTCCAGAGGATGGACCTCTATGGTTCTGAGGAAAGCATCGTTCTCGTTTCCCTTGAATAAGACGGAAAAACCCTCCTGTTTAGGAACGGAGGTCAGCCTCTCGGGCCATTCGATCACTACAACCCAGCCGTCGTCGCTGTATTCGTCCAGTCCAAGTTCCCTGAAATCGACCTTTTCCAGACGATAAAGGTCGGCATGGGCTACCGGGATGGTCGAATCGTACTCGTTAACCAAGGTAAACGAAGGGCTTCTCACTTCCCTCCATCCAAGTGCTTTGAGCATCCCTCTGACGAAGGTGGTCTTTCCCATGCCCAGAGTACCGTTCAACAGGATTATCGACCCCGGAGTCAGGGCTTTCGCGAAGGCGGCACCGAAAGACTCGGTCTCTTCCGACGACGTAGTTGTAATCGAAAAAGTCATCTTTTCCACCTTTTCATCAATACGAGAAAGATGACCCCCACGGCGAAAAACATCGCTATGGCAGGCAGTAGTACCTTGGAAACGGCGACCTCCGGACGGTAAAATTTAACTCCGCCTATCATGGCCAAGGCAAACAACAGAGATAAAGCCGATATCCCCAGACCTCTACGCTGTATTTTCTTTGTTTTACGCAGCTCTTTATCCCAATCGACCGGCTCTCTTCCTCTCATAGAACCTCTCCCATCACCGATGGAATCTCGTCGGCTATCTCTGAAGCTCTCAGTCCATCCACGCTTTTCTCAGAGAGATTTTCTCCGGAAACTCCATGGATCCACGAGGCAATGGCTCCAGCCTCCATGGAAGAGAGACCCCTAGCCCACATCGCTCCAACCAACCCTGAGAGAACGTCTCCCGACCCCGGAATGGACAGGGCCTGATTCCCCGAGGAGATGACAGAACGCCTCCGACCATCGCTTATCAATGTCCCGTACCCCTTCAACAGACAGAGGCCGTATTTTTTTCCTAGCTCGGTCACGACGGACAGCCTTCGGTACGCCACATCGGATGGGGTACAATCTAAAAGCCTGGCGGCCTCTCCCTCGTGGGGGGTTATCAATAGGTTTTCCCGACGATCCTTTCGAGAAGCCAAGAAGAAAAGCCCGTCTCCGTCTACGACGGTTTTATAGCCTCCGTACTCCCAAAAGCAAGAGAAGATCTCCTCGGAAAGGCCGTTCCTGTCCAGACCGGGCCCCACCACGGCGACGGAACACCTCTCTCTCCATCTGTCGAGAATAACGCTCAGTTCGTCGGAAGAGTTCATCGGCTCGAAAATGACCTCCGGGATGGAGGAAATATAGGGTCTTACGATCTCTGGAGCCGCCAAGACGCAGAGCCCCGCCCCTCCTCTGAGAGCCCCCATGGAGGCCAAAGCTGCAGCTCCTGGATATCTGAGAGACCCGGCGACTATCAACACGCCTCCGCGGCTTCCCTTGTGGGCGTCCAGATGGGTAGAAGGGTATCTCTCCTCTACCCACAGTCTGTCTATCAGGTCCATGGACAGCCCCTCGTCGTCTCTGACGATGACGTCGCCGTCCACGCCTATATGAGCTATAACGAGATCCCCCGAATAAAGTCGCCCTGGGGAAACGAAATGGCCGATCTTTCCGGCAATCATGGTCACGGTCACGTCTGCCTTTATCGCCTCTCCGAGAACGGTACCGTCGCTCAGGTCGACTCCCGAGGGGCCGTCTATGGCTAGGATCTGTCTCGCTTTTCGGGAGGAGCGTACGGCACGGAGGACCTCCCCTCTGGGAGCTCCCTTTGCACCGGTACCGAGCAATGCGTCGACTACCAGGGAAGCTCGACCGACCGAGTCAGCCAATTCCGGATCGGAAAGATCCTCTGTTTTTACACAGGGTATGTGAAGTTTGGTCAGGATGGAATAGTTTGCAGAAGCGGCATCGGACAGACGGGACTCGTATCCTGCAAGAAAGACGGAGACACGTCGGCCCATTCTGGCAAGATGCCTGGCCACTACGAATCCGTCGCCTCCATTGCTTCCGGTACCTGCCAATACGGCCACATCGTCCCCGACTGCGGACATGGATGCTGCCATATCGGAACATGCGATACCGGCGTTTTCCATGAGTATCTCAGATGGTATGCCCAGATGATCCATGGCGTACCTATCTGCGGACTGTATGACCTCAGAAGGATAAATCTTATTTAAGGTTTTCATGGTATGGCCCCTCCTCCATAACCACAAAAGCTAATGCGTAGTCGCCGTCATGGCTCAACGAAAGGTGAAAGCGGTTCTCTCCTAGATATTGCCCGATCTCCGGAGAAAGTCCGTCCAACCTAATAAAAGGACCTTTCTCCGTTCGGGAAACCCAAACTCCTTGAAAGACCACCTTGGCCAAGTGAACGCCGGAAGCCTTTGAGAAGGCCTCCCTGGCAGCGAAAGAAGCCGCCAAATGTCTGGCAGGAACCGGGCGGGACATGGCATAGTCTATTTCCTCAGGAGAGAAGACCCTCTTGAGAAAACGATCGTTTTCTATGCACCTCGCCAGTCGAGATACTCGACAGAGATCGACGCCTATACCGAGAACCATAAATTCCCCTCCCCTGTACAGAACAATACTATACTCTATTTTTGAGAAATCACAATTCCCCCGAAGAAAAAAGATGTAAAAACAGATCTTCTGGAGAAGTATCTTTATGGATAAACATATTTCTCTATAATCAAACGATGCTTGCGTCAATAATTTTACGGGTTAAAAGTTACAAAAAAAGCTCCGACCGTGGTCGAAGCTTTGTACTCAATGGTGGGTGGTAGAGGAATCGAACCTCTGACCTCTTCCGCGTCAAGGAAGCGTTCTACCCCTGAACTAACCACCCGGGGGCTTTATTCGATTGTATCCTAAACTTAAATGGTGGGTGGTAGAGGAATCGAACCTCTGACCTCTTCCGCGTCAAGGAAGCGTTCTACCCCTGAACTAACCACCCGCCAACGCCAGAGAATTTTACATGGGATAGGGCTTATTGTCAATCTCCGATCTCCACTACTCCGGCATAAAGAGCTTCTATCTACCCGATAGCTTTTCCCTCAAAGCACGAGATCCGGAACGTCCCTTCTCGCTGGCAGTGACGACCGCCTCGATAATAGACGTCCTGAGACCACCGGATTCGATAACCCTCAAGGCATCTATGGTCGTGCCAGCGGGAGTGCAGACCCTGTCTTTATAAGCCGCAGGGTGTTCCCCTCCCCTCAGGGCAAGCTCGGCGGATCCTATCAGGGTCATCGCCGCGGCCTCGAAGGAGACATCCGCTTTCAGACCGGAGGCCAGTCCGCCCTGGATGAAGGACTCCAGGATAGTGAAGACATAGGCCGGACCGGAACCGGATATTCCGGTAATGCCGTCCAGATCGCCTTCGGAGACTTCCCGAGCCAATCCGATACAGGATAGAACTTCGCGAAGAAACTCTTTGTCTTTTTCGGTAACCTCAGCCGATAGGCTATATCCGGTGAAAGCCTTGCATACCGACGCACATATATTGGTCATGGCCCTAGTCCAACGGGCATCGGAAGCGTTCTTCTTCAATAGCTCCAAATCCACGCAGGCCGCCAGAGAACAACAGAGTTTTCCTGAGAGCTTGTCGGAGTTGGTCTCTATCACCGACAAAACGATATGTGGCTTCAAGGCCCAGAATACAATTTCACCGTGCGCCAGGGCCTCGTCCATTTCATCGGCTACGGAGATTCCCTTACCCTCCATGTCCAGACGTCTTTCGGCGCTCGTATCGTAGACCATGACGTCCTGCCCCTTAAGATAGAGCCCCTCGGCGACGGCACCTCCTAAGGCACCGGCTCCGACTACAGCGATTTTACGTCTCACATCGTTCAATCCGGACAGCTCCTCTCGTTCTATTCCGCCAATGGGTTTAATCTACGCCATTCAAACATACCCAAAGCCGCAGCGACACTGGCGTTCAGAGACCCGGTCTTCCCGACCATGGGAATTCTGCGAAGATCGTCGCATCTCTCCGAAGAAAGCCTGGACAGCCCCTCCCCCTCTGAACCCACCATAAGCACAAGTTTATCAGGCAGAGGACTGGACCATATATCTCGAGGTTCCTCATGGTCCAAACCGACCACCCAATATCCTTCCTTCTTGAGGATTTCCATAGAGCGAACCAGATTGGTCACCTCGTACAGGGGAACCCTAAAAGCCGCACCAGCACTGGTTTTTATCACGGTTCCCGTTACGCCTACCGATCTTCTGGAGGGGTATATCACCCCGAGTGCCCCTACAGCCTCAGCCGTTCTTATCATCGCTCCGAAATTATGAGGGTCCTTCACGTGATCCATAGCCAACAAAAGCGAAGGGCCTTTTTTCGGAGAGAACTGTGAGAGATCCCTCGGTTTTGGCAAATCTATATTCGCCACTATACCCTGGTGTTTTTCTCCTCCGGTGATCTCGTCCAGATAGGATCCGTTGGCCTCAGTCACCTCAACGGCATTCTTGCCAGCCAAACTCAGAAGGTCGTCTCGAAATGTGGTCTGGATACCTGTGGCCAGATATATCTTTTTACAGGCTGAGGGAACCGTCTCGAGCATAGATATTACGGCGTTTCTACCCCAGCATAGATCTTTATCTTCCGAACGACGGGAGCTCGTGGTTCTTCCTTTGGAACGATCCGATCGGACTTTTCTTTTATCCTTCAGGTCAGCCATCTCCCTTCCTCAAGATAACGGTCTATATGATAACCGGTATACCCAGATTTTTTCTCAGACAAAGCCTCGGGGGTTCCCGAGGCGACCAAGTTTCCGCCACCGACGCCGCCTTCCGGACCAAGGTCTACGACGTAATCTCCGGAACATATGACGTCCAGATTGTGCTCTATGACCACCACGCTGTTTCCCTGATCCACCAATTTTCTCAGTATCTTTATCAATTTTACTACGTCGGTGTAGAAAAGACCGGTAGTCGGCTCGTCCAGGAGATACAGGGTTCCCTTTCCCGATCTGCGGCCGAGTTCCTTTGCCAACTTCACCCTCTGGGCCTCTCCTCCGCTGAGGGTCAAGGCAGATTGACCGAGCTTAATATAACCCAGCCCGGCATCCTGTATGAAGGCCAATCTGGAGGCGATGGCCGGTATTTCGCTGAAATGTCCTAGGGCTTCGTCCACCGTCATGTCCAGCACATCCGCTATGTTTTTACCCCTGTATGTCACTTCCAGGGTCTCTCTATTGTACCTTTTTCCTCCGCAGACCTCACAGTCGACGTAGACATCCGGCATGAACAACATCGATACTTTCTGGACTCCAGCGCCTCCGCAGGCCTCGCAGCGTCCGCCCCTTACGTTGAAGCTGAACCTCCCGGGAGCGAATCCCTTTATTTTGGCCTCGGGCATCCGGGAGAAGAACTCCCGGATATGGGTGAACAATCCGGTGTATGTAGCCGGATTAGACCGGGGAGTACGGCCGATAGGGCTCTGATCCACCATGACGACCTTACGGATCTTCTCCCATCCCTCTATGTTTCGATGAGCTCCCGGTCTTATCCTGTAGGATTTATCCATCTTTCTTTTTATCCCTCTGTAGATGACGTCGTACAGCAACGTGCTTTTTCCAGATCCGGAAACCCCGGTCAGACAGACCAGGTTGCCTAGGGGAATCTCTACGTCCATATCCTTAAGGTTATTTTCCGAGGCCCCCAAAATCTTCAGTTTATCTTCCCCGGGAGAGAGCCTTCCATCTCTGTATATGCCGGAGGCTTTTCCCCTGATGTAGGGACCGGTTTTACCCACCGAATCGTCGAATTCATCTCTATATCCTTGACGGATCAGCTGTCCTCCCTGTTCTCCTGCCTCTGGTCCTATCTCAACTAAATAATCGGCGGAGTTCATCACGTCTCTGTCGTGCTCCACTACCACCACGGTATTGCCAATGCTCTTTATGGTGGCAAGTGTCTCTATGAGCTTGCCAGTGTCTCTTGGATGCAGCCCTATCGTAGGTTCGTCCAGGACGTACAGTACGCCCGTGAGCTTCGAGCCTATCTGGGTAGCCAGCTTTATCCTCTGGCTCTCCCCTCCACTCAAGGTATCAGCCCTTCTGTTCAGAGAAAGATATCCCGCTCCTACCTGCACCAAAAACTCCAACCGTTTTATAAGCTCGGAGAGAACCTGATCGATTATAGAGCTATCCCTGTCGTTTAAGGAGAGATTTTTGATCACCTGCAACAGCTCGTCCACAGGCATGGAGACCAACTGGCCTATGTTCCATTTTCCTATGAATACGCTGAGGCTCTCCGGTCTAAGTCTCAGTCCGGAGCAGGAACGACAGATATCCTCCGATAGATACTGGGACAGCTCGTCTCTTACAGCCTCCGAGTCGCTTTCGCGCCAACGCCTGTCCAACCAGGTCAGAAGGCCTTCATAGCGTCCCATATACTCAGATGTAACCCCTTTTCTCTCGAATGTGAGCCGAAGTTTTCTATCGGAGCCGTTAAGCACGATGGATCGCTCTTCCTCCGAGAGATCTCGGTAAAGCCTCTCCCCGTCTATTTCAAGAGACGAGAGCAGAGAAGTAAGACGGCGAAGCATGTAGTGGTTCTTACGCCACGGAAGCAAAGCTCCGTCCAAAAGAGGCAAATCGCTCACTACTGCCAGGTCCTCGGAGAAAGCCCTATGGATCCCTATACCGGAACAATCGGGACAGGCCCCTGAAGGGTTGTTGAACGAGAAAAGCGCCGGTTCGAGATCGGGAAAAGAGGTATCACAATCGGGACAGACGTGTCTTTCCGTAAGTCTACGGGGCTCTCCGTCCTCGATCTCTACCGAGACGAATCCATCGCTTAGATCCAGGCAGACCTGGATTGCTTCGGCCATCCTGCTTTTACGATCCTCCACAATCTTCAGACGATCGACCACGACTTCGACGTCGTGAGGACGTTTTTTATCCAACTCCAGGTCCTCTTCCAGCCAATAGACCTCGCCGTCCACTCGAACCCGCAGAAAACCTTTTTTTCTGAGGTCGACGAAGAGGTTTTTAAACGCTCCCTTTTTTCTCTTCACCACCGGCGCCAATATCTCCGCCTTTTTGCCCTCTTTTTCCCTCAAGAGCAGATCCACCATCTCGTCCACGCTGTGCCTGTGAAGCTCGGCACCGCAGGACGGACATCTGGGAACGCCGATCCTGGCGAAAATGAGTCGTAGATGATCGTATATCTCTGTTACGGTCCCCACAGTCGACCGAGGGTTGTGGGAAACGCCTTTCTGTTCGATGGATATTGCAGGTGAAAGTCCGTCTATGTCGTCCACGTCCGGCTTTTTCTGAACCCCGAGGAACTGTCTCGCGTAGGCTGACAGGGACTCGACGTATCTTCTCTGCCCCTCCGCATAGAGGGTATCGAAAGCCAGGGAGGACTTTCCCGAACCGGAAGGTCCGGTTATGACCGTCAGGGTATCTTTCGGAATATCCACCGATATATTCTTCAGGTTATGTTCTCTTGCGCCTACGATGCGAATTACCCGATGCGACACGGGGCATCTCCCCTCCCCTTATAGTTCCCAGTATGTCTCTAAGGGTAGCCGCCCTCTCGAATTGAAGTTTCTCCACGGCCTCCCACATCAGCCTCTCGAGATCCCGTTCCTCCATGCCCTCTAAGGTCTCCTCCCATTTGTCAGGCCCCTTAGGCAGGGCGTCCTTCATCAATTCCTCAGGGAGGAGAGTTCTTATCTCTCGATATACCGTCTTGGGCACTATGTTATGCTCTTCGTTATACTTTATCTGGAGTTCCCTGCGTCTTACCGTCTCGTCCACCGCTTTGGATATACTGTCGGTCATCTCGTCGGCGTAGAGAACCACCTTGGAGTTGACGTTTCTGGCGGCTCGTCCCATAACCTGTATGAGCGAACGGTACGATCGAAGAAATCCCTCTCTGTCCGCATCGAGGATGGCCACCAACGTCACCTCTGGAAGGTCCATTCCCTCACGAAGCAGATTCACCCCTACCAGGACCGAGACGCCCCCGGAGCGTAGTTCCTTTATAAGGTCCGCTCTCTCGAAGGTGTTCAGGTCGGAGTGAATATACTTGGCCTTTAGGCCGAGGTCTACCAAATAGCCACCAAGATCCTCCGCTCCCTTTTTGGTTAAGGTGGTCACCAGTGCCCTCTCGTCTTTGCCTATGACCTCTCTCAATCGTTCTAGAAGATCGTCTACCTGACCTGAGGCGGGGACTATCAAAACCTCCGGATCCGGTATGCCCGTCGGTCTTATAACCTGTTCGACTATCCGTTCCGACATCGACGATTCCCAGTCCCCCGGCGTAGCCGATAGAAAAAGGGTCCTGTTCATGTAGCGAGAGAACTCCTCCCAACGAAGAGGGCGATTGTCGAGACAGGACGGTAGGCGAAATCCATGGTTGACCAGGGTCTCCTTTCTGGCCCTGTCTCCGTTGAACATTCCTCTAACCTGAGGCAAGGTGATGTGGGACTCGTCCACCACCAGCAGAAAATCGTCGGGGAAGAAGTCTATCAACGTACCGGGAGGCTCTCCCTCGGAGCGGCCGTCCATATACCTCGAGTAGTTCTCTATGCCGGAACAATACCCCGTCTCGACCAGCATCTCCATGTCGTATCTGGTCCTGCTCTCTATCCTCTGAGCTTCTATGAACTTTCCCTGAGAGGTAAAAAGGTCCACCTGCTGCCTCATCTCCTCAGAGATCGCCTTCATCGCTCCTGCCACCGCCTCGTCCGTCGTGACATAATGCTGAGCGGGATATATGGCAGCTCTCTCCTTGCGAAGAACGGTTTTTCCAGAAACAGGGTCTGTCTCCTCGATGGATTCTATCTCGTCGTCGAAAAACACCACCCTGAGACAGGTATCGCTGTAAGCCGGAAATATCTCCACCACATCCCCTCTTACCCTGAAGTTACCGGGGGAAAGGGCGACGTCGTTTCTGCTGTAGTATCCCGCCATCAAGGATTCCAAGAAGGTCCTTCGATCCCAGATCTCCCCCACCGAGAAGGGTATCACTGCTTCCTCGTAGGTTTTTTTCTTTCCCAGACCGTATATACAGGATACGCTGGCGACCACTATTACGTCCTCTCTCTCTATCAGCGCTTTGGTGGCGGCGAGACGTAGCTTCTCTATTCTATCGTTGACCGAGGCATCCTTCTCTATGTAGGTATCCGACGAAGGTACATAGGCCTCCGGCTGATAGTAATCGTAGTAACTGACGAAATAATGGACGGCGTTGTCGGGGAAGAAGTCCCTGAACTCACTGTAGAGCTGAGCCGCCAGGGTCTTGTTGTGAGCCAGGATCAGTGTGGGCCGTTGGACCTTCTGTATCACATTGGCTACGGTAAAGGTCTTTCCGCTCCCGGTCACCCCCATGAGAGTCTGATACTTCAATCCCTTCTCGAATCCCTCGGATAGTTTGTCTATAGCCTGGCCCTGATCCCCCGAAGGAGCCCAGGGTGACTTGAGTTTAAAAAGACTGGGCATATCTTTCACCTCCCGAAAAGAGACGAAGGGAGCGTGGGGAAATCCCCTCGCTCCCGATCTAATTATGCCTGAAAGTTCACTCCGTCTTCTTCTGGAGTCTCTTTGGGGATGTCCTCTTGCGACGAATCTTCGTCGAAATTAACATCGTCCTCCTGTGGCTGAGGCGCCTGTTTCTCCTCCTCCTCAATGACCTCTCCAAGAAGAACGGAAAGTTCCTTCCCGTCTATTATTTCCCTCTCTAGAAGGGTCTGTGCGACCAGATCCACCTTATCCATGTTGTCCGAGAGGATGGTCTTGACCTTTTCGTAACAGCCCTCGACGATGGAGCGAACCTCTCTGTCAATGGCGTAGGCGATCTCCTCGCTGTAGTTCCTGTCCTCCGCAATATCCCTGCCGAGGAATATCTCGTGTTGCTTTTTCCCGAGGGTGACAGGACCCAGATTTTCGCTCATCCCGTATTGGGTCACCATCTGCCTCGCTATCTGAGTGGCCCTCTCCAGGTCATTGGTGGCTCCGGTAGTTATATCACCGAAAACCAGTTCTTCAGTGACCCTTCCTCCTAAAAGAACGCAGATGTTGTTCAAAAGCTCGTTCCTCGACATGAGGAAACGATCTTCTTCAGGAAGCTGTAAGGTGTAGCCCAAGGCCATGCTACCTCTGGGAATGATGGATATTTTATGAACCGGATCGCATCCCGGAATAAATTTCGCCACCAAAGCGTGGCCTGTCTCGTGGAACGCGATAATATTCTTTTCCTTCTCTCCTATTAGACGGCTCTTCCTCTCCGGACCGGCTAAGACACGGTCGATCCCTTCCTCAAGCTCGTCCATGGATATTCTCTCTTTACCGGATCTGGCAGCCAACAGAGCAGCCTCGTTTACCAGGTTGGCCAGATCGGCTCCCACAAAACCGGGAGTTCTCTTTGCGACTACCTCGAGGTTCACCGATTCGTCCAGTTTTTTCTCTTTTATATGGACGTCCAGTATGGCCTTACGTCCTCTGACATCGGGGCGATCCACCACAATATGACGGTCGAACCTTCCCGGCCTCATCAGGGCGGGATCGAGGACATCCGAACGGTTGGTGGCGGCGATCAAAATTATACCGGTTTTCTCGTCGAATCCGTCCATCTCCACAAGGAGCTGATTTAATGTCTGCTCCCTCTCGTCGTGTCCGCCTCCTAGGCCTGCCCCCCTCTGTCTTCCGACCGCGTCAATCTCGTCTATGAAGACTATACAGGGTTGATACTTCCTGGCCTGCTCGAAGAGATCGCGAACCCTTGAGGCTCCTACCCCTACGAACATCTCTACAAAATCGGATCCGCTGGTGCTGAAAAAAGGTACCGCCGCCTCCCCTGCACAGGCTCTGGCCAAAAGGGTTTTACCGGTGCCTGGAGGTCCCAGAAGCAGGACTCCCTTGGGAACGGTGGCACCGAGCTTGGTAAAACGGGACGGGTCCTTGAGATATTCGATTACCTCCTGGAGCTCCTCTTTCGATTCGTCGCACCCGGCGACATCGTCAAAGGTGACCTTAGGACGGTTGTCGAGGAACATCTTGGCCTTGCTCTTGGCAAAACTCATCACCTTTCCGCCACCGCCCTGCATATGGTACAGGAAGAATATCCAGACTCCTATGAGGAGCAACGTCGGGAACAGAGATGACATCATGGTGACCCACCAAGGATTTTTCTGAGGAGGAGCTATTTTTACGTCCACCCCTTTTTGGGTGATATCTTGGGCTATGTCTCCCGCCCCTATCACGTAGGTGACAAAGTCCTTGCCGTCCACCGTCTTGCCGGTCAGGATGGAATCGTTTATGACCACCGACTTTATACGACCGCTATCAACTTCGTGAAGAAACTGGCTGTAGCTCAGGTCTCTTACGTTGACTCCTCTTTGTTCCGGCGAGAGAAAGACGTTTACCAGACTCACAACCAGAACGATCAGGATCAGGTAGAGCCCGAGGTTCTTTACCAATCGCTGCAAATTTTTACCTCCTTCCAGTTATGCCTCGATCGTAGGCTCCACCGAGTGGACCGACCGAAGGTTACGCCATCTCTCCGAATAATCCAGGCCGTATCCTACGACGAAAAGATCGGGTATATCGAAGCCGACGTAATCGACAGAGATATCGGCGATCCGCCTCTCTTTCTTGTCTAACAGAGAACATATCGCCAAACTTTTCGGTCCTCGCTCCATCAAGACCCTCCTGAGATAGGAAAGGGTAAGCCCCGTATCGACGATATCCTCCACTATGAGAACATCTTTGTCCTTTATAGAGTTATCCAGGTCTTTGTTTATGCGCACCACGCCACTGGACTTCGTGGAATCCCCATAAGAGGAGACACTCATAAAATCCATGCTGACATCGACATTATCGTCTATAGCTCGAACCAGATCGGCCATGAATATGACCGCTCCCCTCAGTATTCCTATAACGATGAGTTCCCTGCCGTTGTAATCGACGCTTATGGCCTTCCCCAATTCCGCAACTCTTCGGGCTAGCCTATCCTCGTCTATGAGGGTTCCGGCAACCTCGTAATCCATCCGACGCTCTCCTTCCTACCCCTGATGGGGATGGGTAAACCTTATGAAACAAACACCATCACATTTTACACTATCCAGCGGAAAAGCCCACCGCCCGGACCAATTTCCGATCCTGGGAGACCAATAGGGTATTCCGTTTATCCTCACTACTGGGATTTTATTTTCGATACACCATGGGAAACTACCTCTTACGGCCTTTTTCTCCTTCTTTTCTATAGAAGAGAGAGAAACTACGTCGAGTAAGGACTCCCCATTCTTCGACAAGACAGGGACGTTGGCCACGAGCCCCTCTCTGAAGGGGGCTCCTTCCTCCAGATAAGACCAGGTGATCTCCTCACCAGACCACTCTGATTCGCCTCTAGGAGGGGACAGAAAGATCGTTGGGGAAGGACTTTCCTCCAGGGACTCTTTCGTCAGCCATATAAGATGGTCCTTACAGCAGCATAGCTCGACGTCCTCGGACCATTGAAAACGCCATCTGGAAGAGCGTTCCAGTAAATCCGAAAGGATCTCCGTCCTGTGTCTAGACAAAGTTCTCAGTCCAAGCTCTCTACCTACGTGGCGAAAGAGCCAAATTCTGTGCCTTTTCGATAGATCCATCACGCCGGATCTATCCAGAGAGTAGAGAGACCAAGGCATAAAGGAGAACAGAGAACGAGCTAGGTCGAAGGCAGTTCTTTCTTCTTCCTTACGGAGATCCGACATCTCCTCTATCAATGAGAGCACGTGACGACGGACTCCACGGTTTATCCTGTTCTCCAAGAGAGGCAGGACCTCGTGTCTTATCCTGTTTCGGAGATAGAGGTCTTCCTGATTGCTTTCGTCCTCGACCCAACCCCATCCGACTTCCTTCAGCAGCTCTCGCAGCTCATCCCTGGAGACCTCCAGAACTGGCCGGACAAAACGATCCCTGACCTCGGGAATTCCGGCAAGCCCGTAGGCTCCGGAACCTCTGGCCAGGTTGAGAAAAAATGTCTCCACTGTATCATCCGAGTTATGGCCCAGGGCCACAAAATCCGACCCTATCTCCTCCGCCTTGGATGCCAAGGCCTCGTGGCGTATTCTACGAGCAGCCTGTTCCAGGGACTCTCCCTTCATAGCCTCGACTGGGACGTCCCTCGAGAGTATGAAACACGGTATGTCCAGCTTTTTGCAGTGTTCTTTGACAAAACAGGCATCCGCTTTGGACGAATCTCCTCTTATCCCATGCTCGACATGGATTACCGAGATATCGTTGGGCCAACAGTTAAGCATCAACCAAAGCAACGCCATTGAGTCACTTCCTCCGGAGACTGCCACCGCTATCCTTTTAGCATTCCACCATCCCTGTCTGACGCCGGCACGGTGTAAGGCCTTTCCTAATTGCTCGGAACAACGTCTCACCTTTATCACACCTCCGGACGGGATAAAAGAAAAAAAAGAACCTCCCCGTGAGGTCCGCACGACCACATATATGGAACCCAGGAAAAATACCCTCCCTAGGGACAGCTTCCGTATTTTACAACAGAACTGACGGAGCTGCCATAAAACGACGAGAGATAGAGACACAACTTGGGGGAAGTCCTGACATCAGACCTCCCCCAAGGGATTTGTAATTATGTCGGAATTATTCCTTCGTGCCCTTTTGGAGGCGTTCCAGGACAATTCTGTAACCGTCGGCACCGTATTCCAGGAATTTTTTCACCCGACTTATAGTGGCCGTGCTGGCACCGGTTTGCTGAGCTATCTGAGGATAGGTATAACCATCACGTAAAAGCCTTGCGACTTCAAGACGTTGCGCCAACGCTCTTATCTCGCCGATAGTGGCGATATCCTCCAGAAACGAATAGACCTCTTCCTGGGATTCTAACGACAGAACGGCTGAACAGAGCTGATCGGTAAGACGATCTTTCCATTTTTCCACGTCCTGAATCCTCCTTTCCTGCCTCCTGATATCTTCAAAATCTCTACATCATAGTATCACCAACCAATAGAGTCTACAAGTACACAAGAAAGGATTTACAGTTTCTCCATTACAGAGAGCAAACGATTCATCTCGTCATCGGTACCTACGGTTATACGAATCCACTCGCCCTCCCAAGGCAGATTGAACCTCTTCACCTCCACATGTCTATCCCTCAGCGTAGAGATCAACTCGTCTCCAGGTATAGGACTATCGACCAGGAGAAAGTTGCCCTCGCTGGGTAGAACTTTCCATTGAGACATCTCTGCAAGGGATTCTCTGAATTTTTCCCTGGTCGAAACGATGGTCTTTATCCTCTCCTCCAGCCAAGAACGATTTTTCAGCAGGGTCAGAGCCACCGCCTCGGAATATACGTTGACGTTAAACGGACTCCTTAGATCGTTCAGAAGACGGGATACCTTTTCTGAAGTCACGAGACACCCCACTCTCAATCCGGCTATACCCCATGCCTTGGACATCGTCTTCAAGACCGAGACCCTTTCGGGAAGGGTCTCGGTGGTAAAACGATCGAGATATCTCCTGGAGGCAAACTCACCGTAGGCTTCGTCCACTATGACGGGACAGGAGGAGTTCTCCACCACCGAATTTATAAAATCGTCGGAGAGGACCGTTCCACTGGGATTATTGGGGGAATCCAAGAGTATCAAAGACGGAGAAGCCTCTTTTATTGCCCCTATAAAAGCCGCTTCATCTACCGAGACCTTAAAAACAGTCTCGTCAAAGACCATGGGAACGGGGAGATGTCTGGCGTTGAACACCTTACACATGTGTTCGTATTGAGAAAAAGACGGATTCAAAGTCAACACCGTATCTCCAGGTTTTATCCACGCAGCAAAGATCATCCATAGGATTTCGTCCCCGCCGTTTCCCGGTACGATTGAACTTGCTGGAAAATCGACATAATCTCCTAACACCTGACGAAGCTCTCCGTAAGTGGGATCGGGATACCTGTTGGGTTCCACGGATAGAAGGGCTCTATCGACATCGTCCTTCATGTACGAAGGAATCGAATAGGGACACTCGTTCTTATCAAGTCTTAAAATATGGCTCATAGCTGATCCTCCTCACTTTAAAGCGATAAAGCGACAATAACTTTATCACGACGTCAAATACGATGCAACTTAACCGGTAAAAAAACAGGAGGACTCCTTGTAGAGTCCTCCTCATACCGTCATGAACAGACGATAAAGAACGATATTGGTGCCCGAGACCGGGCTCGAACCGGTATGCCTTTACAGGCGAGGGATTTTAAGTCCCTTGTGTCTACCAATTCCACCACTCGGGCATCATTTTAAACAAAAAGATGATATCACCGTGGAACTAGTCAGTCAAACGATCTTAAATATACCCTTAAAAAAGAAAGCCCCTTCTCAAGGGGCTGAATCGGTCGATGGTGGCGGTGACTGGAATCGAACCAGTGACACTACGGGTATGAACCGTATGCTCTAGCCAACTGAGCTACACCGCCATATATTGGTTGCGGGGGCAGGACTTGAACCTGCGACCTTCGGGTTATGAGCCCGACGAGCTACCAACTGCTCCACCCCGCGATGTCCTCGTTTCTTCAAGACTTGGAGAGTATATCAGAGATGGAGTTTCTTTTCAAGAGGTCAAACAGGAGAGGAAATATACAGAATAATAACGCGACCAGCCCCGACCATCGAAGGATGGTCGGGGCTGGTCGTAGAAAGGAGAAAAGACTCTTGGCAGCGACCTACTCTCCCACGAAGCGAATCGCAGTACCATCGGCGCTGGAGGGCTTAACTGCCGGGTTCGGCATGGGACCGGGTGTACCCCCTCCGCAAAAGCCACCAAGAATCTTTCCAAACTATATATAAGCTCCCTGACAAGGAACAAAGAAAACAAAAAGAGGTTAAGGCCTCGGCGTATTAGTACCGGTCAGCTCCACGCGTTGCCACGCTTCCACCTCCGGCCTATCTGCCCCGTCGTCTACGGGACGCCTTACCTGCTTACGCAGTGAGGTATCTCATCTTGGAGGCGGCTTCCCGCTTAGATGCCTTCAGCGGTTATCCGTTCCGCACATAGCTACCCAGCTTATGCATCTGGCGACACAACTGGTACACCAGCGGTGCGTCCACTCCGGTCCTCTCGTACTAGGAGCAGCTCTCCTCAAATACCTTACGCCCATGGTGGATAGGGACCGAACTGTCTCACGACGTTCTAAACCCAGCTCACGTACCGCTTTAATGGGCGAACAGACCAACCCTTGGGACCTGCTTCAGCCCCAGGATGCGACGAGCCGACATCGAGGTGCCAAACCTCCCCGTCGATGGGAACTCTCGGGGGAGATCAGCCTGTTATCCCCGGGGTAGCTTTTATCCGATGAGCGACGGCCCTTCCATTCGGTACCGCCGGATCACTAGGACCGACTTTCGTCTCTGTTCGACATGTCTGTCTCACAGTCAAGCCATCTTATACCCTTACGCTCTTCGGGCGTTTTCCATTCGCCCTGAGATGACCTTTGCGCGCCTCCGTTACTCTTTAGGAGGCGACCGCCCCAGTCAAACTGCCCACCTGACAATGTCCCGCTCTCCGATTCAGAAGCAGCGGTTAGAAACTTAACACAACAAGGGTGGTATCCCAACAACGCCTCCACGAATACTGACGTACTCGCTTCTCAGGCTCCCACCTATCCTGTACATGATGTGCCGAGTCCCAATGCCAGGCTACAGTAAAGCTCCACGGGGTCTTTCCGTCCCACCACGGGTAACCGGTGTCTTTACCGGTACCACAATTTCACTGGGATCCATCGTCGAGACAGCGCCCAAATCGTTACGCCATTCGTGCAGGTCGGAACTTACCCGACAAGGAATTTCGCTACCTTAGGACCGTTATAGTTACGGCCGCCGTTTACTGGGGGCTTCGGTTCAAAGCTTCGCCCGAAGACTAACCTCTCCCCTTAACCTTCCAGCACCGGGCAGGCGTCAGACCCTATACGTCGGCTTGCGCCTTCTGCAGAGTCCTGTGTTTTTAGTAAACAGTCGCTTGGGCCTGGTTTCTGCGACCACCCTCAGCTCCACCAGCATTAGCTTCACCAGGGTGGCACTCCTTCTCCCGAAGTTACGGAGTCAACTTGCAGAGTTCCTTAACGATGGTTATTCCACTCACCTTAGCCTTCTCAGCCAGACCACCTGTGTCGGTTTCGGGTACGGGCGTTCTCTTCCTCCCTAGTGGCTTTTCTCGGCAGCGTGGCGTCAATGTCTTCGCGCTCGTAAGCACTCCCCTTCAGGTCTCAGCATTATCAGGTAGGTGGATTTTCCTGCCTACCCTGCCTACTCCCTTGGACCGGCTCTTCCATCCGCCGGCTACACCTAGCCTCCTGCGTCACCACTTCGGTAATAACGTCCAAGAACGGGGCAGGAATGTCTACCTGCTGTCCATCGACTACGCTTCTCAGCCTCGCCTTAGGTCCCGCCTAACCCTGGGCGGATCAACCTTCCCCAGGAAACCTTGGTCTTCCGGTGAACAAGATTCTCACTTGTTTGTCGTTACTCATGCCTGCATTCTCACTTCCCATCGGTCCACCGCACTTTACAATACGGCTTCACTCCAATGGCAACGCTCCCCTACCGATGTATTTACATACATCCCGTGGCTTCGGTGTCATGCTTAGCCCCCTACATTTTCGGCGCAGAGATCCTCGACCAGTGAGCTATTACGCACTCTTTAAAGGATGGCTGCTTCTAAGCCAACCTCCTGGCTGTTTGGGCATCTCCACATCCTTGCCACACTTAGCATGTCTTTGGGACCTTAGCCGACGGTCTGGGCTGTTTCCCTTTCGACCACGGACCTTATCACCCGTAGTCTCACTCCCAGGCTTCACGTCTCGGTATTCGGAGTTTAGTTGAATTTGGTAGGACCCCAGTCCCCCGCATCCATCCAGTGCTCTACCCCCGAGACGAAATACCTGAGGCTGCACCTCAATGCATTTCGGGGAGAACCAGCTATTACCCAACTCGATTAGCTTTTCACTCCTAACCACAGCTCATCCAAATCTTTTTCAACAGATACTGGTTCGGTCCTCCATGAGGTTTCACCCTCACTTCAACCTGGCCATGGCTAGATCGTCGGGCTTCGGGTCTACTACGTGAAACTTGCGCCCTGTTAAGACTCGGTTTCCCTTCGGCTGCGGACCTTATAGCCCTTAACCTTGCTACACGCAGTATCTCGCAGGCTCATTTTTCAATAGGCACACCGTCACTTTCCATGCCTCGCGGCATTTCCAGCTCCGATTGCTTGTAGGCATACGGGTTCAGGTCTGTTTCACTCCCCGCCAGGGGTGCTTTTCACCTTTCCCTCTCGGTACTATTCGCTATCGGTCACCTGAAGTGTTTAGCCTTGGACGATGGTCCGCCCGGATTCAACCGGAATTCCTCGTGCTCCGGCCTACTCGGGAGATATGTCAACAGAGATTTCGCTTTCGACTACGGGACTTTCACCCTCTGCGGTCCGCTTTCCCAACACGGTTCGTCTAACGATTTCTTTTGTAACTGCTGTCGCAACCTGCAAGTCACGAGTACATATTCCCACAACCCCCCATAAGCAACGATTGCAGTCTTACACTTACCGGGTTTAGGCTGCTCCCCTTTCGCTCACCACTACTCAGGGTATCTCTCTCGATTTCTTTTCCTCCGGCTACTGAGATGTTTCACTTCGCCGGGTTCCTTCCCTTACGGGATGACCGAGGGTTGCTCGGCCGGGTTGCCCCATTCAGATATCCACGGATCAAAGGATGCTTGCTCCTACCCGTGGCTTTTCGCAGCTTGCCACGTCTTTCTTCGGCTTCAGGTGCCTAGGCATCCACCGTATGCCCTTATTACCTTAACCTCTCTTTGCTTTCTCTATTCCTTTGTCAAGGAACTACCAAACGGAAAGCAAAAAACGTCCTACATCTATGCAGAACGCTCTCCATCTTGGTATCTTCATTGGTGGAGGTGACCGGAATCGAACCGACGACCTCCTGCGTGCAAAGCAGGCGCTCTCCCGACTGAGCTACACCCCCATAGAAAAAAACGAAAACTTGGTGGGCCGAAGTGGACTTGAACCACTGACCTCTCGGTTATCAGCCGAGTGCTCTAGCCGCCTGAGCTACCGGCCCACTAAAAAGAAAGAGAACAGCGCATGATAGAACATAAAAGAACGTACTCCTTAGAAAGGAGGTGATCCAGCCGCACCTTCCGGTACGGCTACCTTGTTACGACTTCACCCTCCTTACCAGACACACCTTCGACGGATCCGCCCCCTAAGGGTTCGGCCTCCGGCTTCGGGTGCACCCAACTCGGATGGTGTGACGGGCGGTGTGTACAAGGCCCGGGAACGTATTCACCGCAACTTAGCTGATTTGCGATTACTAGCGATTCCAACTTCATGCAGTCGAGTTGCAGACTGCAATCCGAACTGGGACCGACTTTGTGGGATCCGCTCCAACTCGCGCCTTCGCTTCCCTCTGTATCGGCCATTGTAGCATGTGTGTTGCCCTGGACATAAGGGCCATGATGACTTGACGTCGTCCCCACCTTCCTCCGGCTTGTCGCCGGCAGTCTCGCCAGAGTGCTCGCCTTCAATCGTTAGCAACTGACAATAGGGGTTGCGCTCGTTGCGGGACTTAACCCAACATCTCACGACACGAGCTGACGACAGCCATGCAGCACCTGTCTAGGCTCCATATCCGAAAATATGGTCTATCACCTTTCAGGTCAATACCACCTAGATGTCAAGCCCAGGTAAGGTTCTTCGGTTTGCATCGAATTAAACCACGTGCTCCACCGCTTGTGCGGGCCCCCGTCAATTCCTTTGAGTTTCAACCTTGCGGCCGTACTCCCCAGGCGGAATGCTTATCGCGTTAACTGCGGCACGGATGGTTTGACCCACCCACACCTAGCATTCATCGTTTACTGCCAGGACTACCCGGGTATCTAATCCGGTTCGCTCCCCTGGCTTTCGCGCCTCAGCGTCAGGGTGTAGCCAGCAAGCCGCCTTCGCCACTGGTGTTCTTCCCGATATCTACGCATTTCACCGCTACACCGGGAATTCCGCTTGCCTCTCTACCCCTCCAGCAAGACAGTTTCGAGTGCACACACGGGTTGAGCCCGTGCCTTTTACACCCGACTTGCCTCGCAGCCTACGCGCCCTTTACGCCCAGTAATTCCGGACAACGCTCGCCCCCTACGTGTTACCGCGGCTGCTGGCACGTAGTTTGCCGGGGCTTCCTCGCAGGGTACCGTCACTTCCTTCTTCCCCTGCAACAGAGGTTTACAATCCGAAGACCGTCTTCCCTCACGCGGCGTCGCTGGGTCAGGCTTCCGCCCATTGCCCAATATTCCCCACTGCTGCCTCCCGTAGGAGTCTGGACCGTATCTCAGTTCCAATGTGGCCGGTCAACCTCTCAGTCCGGCTACCCGTCTTCGGCTTGGTAGGCCTTTACCCCACCAACTACCTGATAGGACGCGAGACCCTCCATCAGCGGATTGCTCCTTTTCACCCTTGGGCTTATGGGGTTTTAATCCCGGTTTCCCGGGGCTATCCCCCTCTGATGGACAGGTCCTCACGCTTTACTCACCCGTCCGCGACTCAGTATATGTACCGTCCAGCCGAAGCTTTCAAGTACATACCTTCGTCCCACTTGCATGTGTTAAGCACGCCGCCAGCGTTCGTCCTGAGCCAGGATCAAACTCTCCATAAAATTTTTCGAGTTACGCTAGTTCTTCTCATGCGCTGTATTCTCTTTTCAAGTTTCGTGCCACCCTGCGGCGACCGAAGTACTATAACATCTCACTTGATATCGTGCAACCCCTCCATAAGCTTTTTTCTGTTTCTCCCTTTTCAATGGATTTCCTACGAAGATATGAGGATGCAGGTGTTATAATTCAACGGTATCGATAAACTCTACGAAAAAACCCCTCAGGGAGTGTGATCCATGTTACGCAAAAAAACTAAAAATCGGAAGGCCCCCTCTTCTCTTTGGCGAATTCTGGGGACCTTTTTCTTTTTGTCTTTGACGGTAATAGTCGCATTGAGCGCTATCGGAACTGCCGTCATCGTGTCGAAATTGGCCCAGGACCTGCCCTCCGACGACGAGATCCTTTCCTATAAAGCGAACGAAGCCAGCGTCGTGTACGATAGAAACGGCAAGGTAATAACGAAACTGTTTCTGGAAAACAGGCGACCGGTGGAACTTAAGGACATCTCCAGATGGATGGTGATGTCTACTTTAGCGGCGGAAGACTCCTCTTTTTATTCCCATCACGGGATAAGACCTCTGGCGATTCTGCGATCGATCTTTTCAGGTGACGGCGGACACGGCGCAAGCACGATAACGCAACAGCTGGCCAGAAATCTATTTCTTACTTTGGATCAAACGATGCAGAGAAAAGGAAGAGAGGCAATTCTATCGCTTCGCATAGAACAGCTGTACAGCAAAGATAAGATACTGGAAACCTATCTAAACGCCATTTACTTCGGACACGGGGCCTGGGGAGTAGGAGCCGCTGCTCAGGCTTATTTTGGAAAACCGCCCTCTAATCTGACATTGGCGGAAGCGTCAGTTCTCGCAGGTCTTATAGCGGCACCGGAGAGGTATTCTCCGATAAAAAACCTCAAAAAGTCCAAGGTCCGTCAGAGGTACGTCCTTCAAAGACTGACTACTTTGGGGTGGATAACAGAAGAACAGAAAGAAAGGGCCCTATCGGAAAAACTGACTTTCAACAACACTACCGTAAAAAACGTTCTAAACGTCAATAAGGCTCCTTACTTCGTGAGCCACATACTCTTCAAGAGACTGTTGCCCAAATATGGAAGAGATCGCGTCTACTCTTCAGGTCTAAAGATATACACCACCATCGATCTGGATCTACAGATAGCGGCAGAGAAGGCCATCCAAGAGCTCAAGTCAGAGGGAGCTATAGTAGCACTGGATCCCGAGACCGGAGAGATATTGGCTCTGGTCGGAGGAAAGGATTTCAAGGTCAGCAAATTCAACAGGGCCACTCAAGCCTATCGCCAGCCCGGCTCGGCTTTCAAACCGATCCTCTACACCGCGGCACTGGAAAGCGGCTATATGCCTACGGATCATATTCTTGACAAACATATCTCCTATGAAATAAAGGAGAGCGTCGACAAGATTTGGACTCCCGGTAACTACAGCAAGAAATTCGCAGGAGAAGAACCGTTGTTTGAGGCCCTTACCCATTCTCACAATACTCCTGCCGTTAGGCTTACCGATCTTACCGGTGTAGAAGCAGTAATGTCCATGTCCAGAAGACTGGGTATAACATCGCCACACCTATCTCCCGCTTTATCGATCGGACTGGGCACTGCCAGCGTGACCCCTCTTGAGATGGCATCGGTTTACTGCGTCTATGCGAATAACGGCAAAAGGGTCACTCCCTACTCCATAAGAGAGATACGGGATAACAACGATAAAACACTCGAAAACCACACTCCGAAACTCGAAGAGGCCATAGATCCCTCCACCGCCATAGTGATGAGATCTATGCTGATAGACGTGGTCAAGGCCGGAACGGGACGCAGAGCAGCTCTAACGGGATACGAGGTCTTCGGAAAAACGGGAACGACGAACGAGTACAGCGATGCGTGGTTCGCCGGCGGACTACCCGGACTGGTCTCCGTCGTTTATGCAGGCAATGACGATCATAAACCTCTAGGAAGGGGCGCAACGGGAGGAAGGATCGCTCTCCCCGTTTGGAAAAATTTCATGGAAAAAGCCGTTACCATGAGGACTTATCCTAGCACTTTCGACGTGCCAGAAAATTCCGCGGTGGTCAAGGTCATGGTTTGCCGCAAATCCGGCTACATCGCTTCAGACGGTTGCTCTTCTGCGGAGCTGTACTTGCCGGAAGACAGAGCACCGAAGGCGGTTTGCCCGTTACACGGCGGATCTCCCATGATGGCAATGGAGGATCCCAACGCTCCCAGATTACTTCTGCTTCCTCAGGATAGCTCCTTCCAGTTGGGAGAGATGACCGTTCCCTCGGAGCTTGCGCCGTCTATGATACCGCCGTCCATTCCCGCTCGTGTGCCCCCGGCGATTGCTCCTGCCACCGATCCATACGCTGATGAGCGCGAAACTCCTGCAACGGTCGAGGATAAGTACCAGCAACTTCTCAAACAGTACGGCCTTTCAGACTGATAACAAAAAAAATTACCCAGACGGCTTAAGCCGTCTGGGTAATTTTTCGCCCTGTCCTCTAGTTTACGTGGGTTAACCTCATATCCTCCAGGAGATTTTGAGAGATTTCCTCGATTGAGCGATCGGTCGTATCGTACACACGACAGCCTACCTTGATCATTATCTCTTTCGCGTAGTTAAGCTCCAGAAGTATCCTCTTTTCCTGAGCATAGGCGGATATGTCGGGATCCAATCCCATTATTCTCAGCCTGTCTTTCCGTATTTTCATCAGCTTATCGGGACTGATCAGTAGTCCGACACATCTTTGGGGCATGACCTGCCAGAGAGTATCTTGAGGTGCCACCTCTGGAACTAGAGGTAAATTAGCAACCTTATATCCCTTGTTGGCCAGAAACATGGACAACGGGGTCTTTCCCGATCTAGACACTCCCAGTACGACTATGTCCGCCGAGAGCATCAGATTCTGGCTTTTCCCATCGTCGCATTTGATGGAGAACTCTATAGCCTTTATCCTTTGGAAGTATTTATCGTCCATTCGACGAAGCAATCCCGGCTTTTGAAGTGCCCTAAAGCCACTCCAACGAGAGACGGCCCCCTGTAGAGGTCCCAAAAGATCGATCGCCATCACGCCGTTTCTCTCGGCCTGATCCATCAACTCTCTTCTGACCTCATCTGACACCAATGTGGAGACGACCAAGGCCCCTCTATCTCGAGCTTGCTCTATGAGAGGTTCTATTTTTTCCGGCAAATCCACGAATCTAAATCGGATGAACTTCACGTCGAGATCCTTGAACTGGGTCAAGACCGCCTGAACTATATATTCGGCGGTTTCTCCGGTCGAATCGGAAACTAGGGCTATAGTTGGAGACATTTTAAACTATCCTTGTTCCGCAAAACACTACCTCTTCAGCCGAGACAGATTGCCTATCTCTCGGAAAAGATCCTCACATTCTCCGAGGAGCGCCAGTCTGTTCGCTCTGACCGTCGAATCTTCGTCCATAACCATAACGTCGTCGAAAAACGACGTTATGGAAGGGGAAAGCCTCGAGAGGGATTCCATCAGAAGATCCCAGTTATCCTCCTCTACTGCCTTACAGACCGTCCGGGAACAGCTTTCGACCGCTTCAGCGAGATCCTTTTCAGCAGGCATGAGAAGTTTTGCGACCTCTACGGAACTTCCTCTCTCCTCTCCGTTCTTGGCCAGGATATTCTGTACCCTCACGGCAGCTGTGACCAGATTGATAAACCACTGTTCTTCCTGAACGGCCTTCAACGATTCGAGGAACCTCAATGCCTGTAGGGGCCGTCCTCCCGTGACCGATACAGCCAGCTCCGCGAGATCGTGAGAGAAGTCCTTTTCCTTAAGCTGGATAAGAAGTCTTTGTCTTATGAACGAGATGAGTTCTTCCATGGGCTCTTTCTCCAACTGGAGGGAGTGGGCCGCCTCTTTTAAAAACTCGTCCAGATTTACGTCGAGGGATAGACTCCAGATTATCTCGTTTACGCAACGAACGGCCCGTCTCAGTCCATAGGGATCCTGAGATCCCGATGGCCTAAATCCCATTTTAAAAGCCCCTACCATGTTGAAGACCCTTTCGCTCAACCCCAACACCGCTCCTATGACGTCGCTCGGTGTTTCGTCTCCCGCGCTCTTGGGAAGATACTGCTCATATATAGCCATGGCAACCCTGGGATCCTCGCCATCTTTTAGAGCGTACTCCCTTCCCATGATACCCTGAAGTTCCGGAAACTCGTATACCATGTTGGTGACGAGATCGGACTTGGAAAGAATGGCCGCTCTCTCTATCAGTTTTATATGTTCCTCCAATCCAAGCATGGAGGTTAAACTACGAACCAGATCAACAGTTATCATTACCTTATCGTAAACCGATCCGAGTTTTTCCTGATACACCACGGTCTTAAGCCGATCCAGTTTAGACGCCAGAGGCTCTCGGCTATCCTCGTTCCAGAAAAACGAGGCATCCTCTAGCCTGGCCCTAAGTACCCTCTGGTTTCCCTCTACTATGACGTTCATGTTAACTGCTCTGTTATTGCTTACACCTACGAAATAAGGCATCAGTTTCCCCGAATGATCCCTAACGGGGAAATACTTCTGATGGTGCTTCATAGTGGTGACAAGGACTTCTTCCGGCAACTCCAGGTATTTTTTGTCAAATTTACCGTAAAAAGGGACCGGGTATTCTACGAGAAACAGGTTTTCCTCTATCAGATCCGGATCCTTATCTATAGTTCCGTCCATCTCTTTTTCTAGAATCGCTATAGCGGAAAGCATCTTCTCTTTTCTCTTTTTTTGATCCACTATGACGTAGTTATCGTAAAGTTTTTCCATGTAGGACGACTCCTTGGATACCGAAACGGAAGGAGCGCCCATGAACCTGTGGCCTCTCGATATCTGACCGGATTTTATCCCGTTTAGCTCGAAGGAAACCACTTTATCGTCTAGAAGACAGAGGATCCACCTTATAGGTCTGGCAAACCGAACGGAGGTTTTCTTCCAATACATATTCTTAGGGAAAACAAGTCTGTTGACGATCCTACAGAGCATATCGGGCAGGAGATCCAGGGTCTGACCGCCCTTCTGGTTTACCACGGCAAATACGTAGGGGATCCCGTTGACGTCCCTTTTTTCAAGGTCCTCTACCTCTATATTCTTGCTCTTGGCGAATCCTATGGCGGCTCTGGTGGGTGTACCGTTCCCATCGAAGGCGCTTTTCCAGGCGGGACCTTTAAACTCTTCCGAGAGATCGTCCTGACGAGAATTGAGCTTCTTTATCGAGAGCACCAGCCTCCTGGGAGTACCGTAGGTCTCTATATTTCCACAGCTTATACGGGCCTCGGAGAACTCGGCCGAGGCTATATCGGCCAGTTCCCTCAGAGCACGAGGCATGAAACGGGAGGGGATTTCCTCCGTACCTATCTCTAAAATCAGGTTGTTCGTCTCCATTGCGACACCCCTCCTAAACTAACTTTCCCTTTAGCGGATAGTCCATGGCTTTGCGCTGAGCGCTGTAGCTCTCGCAACATTTTATGGCCAGAGCACGGATTCTGGATATATACCCGGTCCTCTGAGTTACGCTTATGGCGTTTCGTGCGTCCAACATGTTGAACGTATGAGAGCATTTCAGCGTATAGTCCCATGCCGGCAGGACCAGCCCTTTCTCGACTATATTATGGGATTCTCTCTCGTACATATCGAAAAGTTTAAACAACATGTCGGTGTCGGCGACCTCGAAATTATAGGTGGAGTGTTCTACCTCACCTTTATGATGGATGTCCCCGTAGGTCAACTCATCGTTCCAATTGAGATCATAGACGCTGTCGACCTTTTGGACGAACATGGCGATTCTCTCTATTCCATAGGTCAACTCCGCCGGGACCAATGCCATGTCCACCCCGCCGACCTGCTGAAAATAGGTAAACTGAGTTATCTCCATACCGTCCAGCCAGACCTCCCAGCCTAACCCCCAGGCTCCTACGGTAGGGGATTCCCAATCGTCCTCCACGAATCGAATATCGTGCTCCGATGGGTCTATTCCTAAGGCGGCGAGACTGTCCAGATAAAGTTCCTGGACATCGTCGGGGGCAGGCTTCAGTATCACCTGATACTGATAATAATGTTGAAGCCTGTTGGGATTTTCTCCATATCTACCGTCGGTAGGACGTCTGGAAGGCTCTACGTAGGCGACCTTCCAGGGCTCAGGTCCGATTACCCTCAGGGAGGTCGCCGGATTCATGGTACCGGCTCCTACCTCGACATCGTAAGGCTGTTGTATGACACATCCCCGCTCCGCCCAAAAACGCTCCAGACGGAAGATTATCTCCTGAAAATTCAAATAGACCACATCCTTGCCGAAAGTTTTTTATCTAAAAGCCTTTAGGTTACTCGAAATTATACTCCTGACGGCATATAAGTTCTTACGGTTACCCTCGGATAACGTTTCCTGCGGTAAGTTTTTTTTATCCGTTCTAGCCCAAAAAGTAGCTGCCTCAAGAGGTATCCGGCCTCGCCCGCCAGGCGAACAGACAGGACACAGAAACACCCCGTCTTTCCATGTTCCCTCAGAGAGCCTTTTTCCGCAGCTTCCGCAAGAAGAGAGAGAAGGGGCCACTCCCCAGACCTTAAGGATCCGCCATAAAAATCGCAGGTCCATTCCCCAAGGATCCCTCCTGTCCTCGAGAAGTTCCAAGGCCCAGAAAAAGACAGGGATTACCTCGTCGACAGGTTGCTGATAGGGTAACATCTCGGACAACAACCGACACCATCCTAAAGCGAACTTAAGGGATTCCTGCATATTTCGAAGATCCCAAAAGTCCTTCTTCACCTCTATTTCCTTCAAAAAGGAGCGATTTCTGCCTTTATAGAATGAAAAAACTCCCCAGGTCAGAGGTTCGGTACTGCCGCCCAATCTCACCCTGCCGCGGCCCCCTCCCGGCAAGGAGAGCCAATGGACGCCATCCCCTCGAAAGAGACACATAAGACGGATGTCCCCTTCAGGGCTGATCTCTCGTCTGAGGACTACTCCGGTTCGACGACGGAGTCCCTGAGGTTTTTCGATCACTCTCTGTATCCGAGGCGACGAATCTCCGATTCGGAGTTCCGCCAATCCTTTCTGACCTTTATCCATAGGTCCAAAAAGACTTTCCCCCCCAGGAAGCTCTCCAGAGCTTCCCGCGCCGCAGTTCCTATCTCTTTCATTTTTTCGCCACCAGAGCCCAGCAAAATTAGCTTCTGACCTCGACGTTCCACGAAGATAACACCTCTTATGTAGGTATCTCTCCGTTCAGGATACTCTTCAGGCGATTTATACTCCAGGATCTCCACCGCCACGCTGTGCGGAACCTCTTGGTCGGTTCTCAAAAGAACCTGTTCCCTTATTATCTCAGCAGCCAGGAAACGAGAGGAACGGTCTATCAGCATATCCTCCATATACATAGGAGGTCCCTCAGGAATATGCTCAAGTATGAAATCCATGAGCGTCTCCAGATTGATATCCTCTCTAGCGGAGACGGGCAAGACATCCATGGGGTTTAGCTTTTTACGGTAGGTATCTATCAAAGGAAGAATTTTAGCCTTCTTGGAACCCAGGAGGTCCACCTTGTTTATGACCATGATAACAGGCGTGTTCGAGTTTTTGAGGCGCTCGATTATATGTCTGTCCTGGCCGGTAATTCCCTCGTCCTGAGCCGATATAACGTAGAGGATAAGGTCAGCATCGTCCAGGGCTACCAAAGCCGAGTCAACTATGGCCTCTCCGAGACGATGCTGCGGCTTATGAATTCCCGGGGTATCTGTAAAGACGATCTGGCCGCCTTCCACATCTGCGATACACCTTATTCTGTTCCTAGTGGTCTGAGGTTTAGGGGATACTATCGTGGCCTTGCAACGTAAAAGAGCGTTAACCAAGGAGGACTTGCCGACGTTAGGTCTCCCGACCACGGCTACGACTCCAGATCTATAGCCCTCGTCGAATTTTTCAATCGTCATCCTCGACACACTCCTCTGAATCAATTTTTCTCAACTCTACCTCCATCACTCTGTGATCCGCCAAGCTTAGAACGGTAAACTCCCAAGGACCATAGGTCACGGAGCTACCGGTGCCGGGGAAATCCCCGGAAAGATCGGTTATCAATCCACCGACTGATTCCACATCTTCCGATTCGAATGGATACCCAAGAAAATCGCTCAGGTCCTCGAGGTCCATGTTTCCCTGAACCTGATAGACCCCTTCCTCAACCTCTTCTATGGCTGGAAGTTCGTGATCGTATTCATCTTGGATCTCCCCTACAATCTCCTCAAGGAGATCTTCGAGGGTTATTATCCCGGCGGTGCCACCGTACTCGTCGACCACCACTGCCATATGTATCCTTCGACTTTTCATTATGTTAAAAAGGTCGGGAACCTTCATTGTTTCCGGAACAAAGAGAGCATCTCTCTTAAGGCTGGCTAACTTCACTTCGGTTTTCCCTGAATATAGCAACCCTATCAGGTCTTTCACGTAGAGAATCCCTATGATATCGTCCAAGCTATCCTCATAGATAGGTATCCTGGAATGACCGTGTTCCTCCAGATGGGGAATCAATTCCTCTATGGTTATGTCGCTATCGACGACGTCCATATCTATGCGGGGGACCATGACCTCCGAGACCTTGGTGTCCTCGAAAGAGATTATGCCGTGGATCATTCGCCTCTCCGATTCCTCTAAAGCGCCAGAGGCCTCCCCGATAGTAACCACCTGCTCTATTTCCTCTCTGGTGACAAAGGAAGCCTGCAGAGAGAGATCTACCTTGGAGAGTCTGCCGATCGCGGTTACGATACCGCCTATTATCCAGACGAAGGGGGACAACACCAGACTGGAGAACCGAATAAAATGCAGGGTAAAAAACAGGACCTTTTCGCTTTTTGCCAAAGCGAAACTTTTGGGCAAAATTTCTCCGAAGATAACTATCAATACCGTCATAGCTGTCACAGCAAGAACGACTCCATGTCTTTGAAAAACCATCACGGCCAGAGTCGTAGCCAAAGAACTAGCCGCTATGTTGACCAGATTGTTGGCGATCAGGATCGTGGTAAGGGCTTTTTGACGATCCTTCAAGAGCCAATCCAAAACCTTCCGAAAACTCATGTAGCGATCTCTCAGAGCGAGTAGTTTAGCTCTGCTGGTAGCGGTTATAGCCGTTTCTCCACCGCTGAAGAGCCCGGAGAGAAAGAGCAGAAAGATCACGAATATCAGGCTTTTAAAGAGGATAGTCAAAACCAGATCAACCCTCCTGCCCCAATTTTTCCATCGCTATATCTCTGTATTTTTCCTGTAGGGACCACATGGCCGCTTCCTTTTCCTGCGTATCGTGGTCCCATCCTAAGAGATGAAGAACACTGTGAAAAACCATCAAGGCCATCTCTCTGTCGTAGGATTCATTGCGTTCCTCGGCATTACGGTTTACGATAGAAGTACATATGACCACATCTCCCAACGGTAGCTCGGTCCATTCTTCCGGTGGAGAGAAGACGCCGTCCTCCCATTGGGGAAAGGAAAGCACGTCGGTAGAACTATCGCAGCCCCTATAAGAATTGTTCAGCTGCCTTATGGTCTCCTCATCGACGGTGGCTATCGATATGGACACTGAATCCCTCATTCGCCACTGTGGCCATACCTCGTCGAAAAGCTGGGATATACAGAGAGAGAGAACCTCCTCGTCGAGTATCGCAGACGGTCGAGGGTCACCCTCGTCGTTTGAGATGCCAATCTCCAGTTTCATCACATCTGTCCATCCTTTCCGGTTTCCGGTGTTTTGTCTTCCTGCAACGGTACTATGTTTCTGGTATGGTACATCGACTTCAAAGTCTGAAGCATTACTTCCTTTATTTTAGCCAAATCCAGCAGGGTAAATCCAGTATCGTCAAGCTGACCATCTCTCAGCTTGGACTCGGTTACCCCATCTACTATTTCCTTTAGATCCATAAAACTTTTTATATTTTCCCTCTCCGCTCTAACCGCCGCCTCTATCGAATCGGCCAACATAACCAATCCAGTCTCCTTCGTCTTCGGCCTGGGCCCGGGATATCTGAACTGACTCTCGGAAGGATCGAGTCCCATTTTCTTAGCCTTTTTGTAGAAATACCCCAGACAAGTCGTGCCGTGATGCTCCGCTATAAAGCGTCTTATCCCCTCGGGCAACTTGTTCTCCAGGGCCAAGTCCAGCCCTTCTCTCACATGGGATACTATCACGAGAGCAGACATAACGGGAGATATGTCATCGTGAGCGTTTTTAGATCCAAACTGATTTTCCACGAAAAATTGCGGCCGTTTCAGCTTGCCTATATCGTGAAAGAAAGCTCCGGATTTTACCAGTCTGGAGTTAAGTCTCAATGCATCGGACGACGCCTCGGCAAGTATAGCAACCATTTGAGAATGATGGTAGGTTCCCGGTGCCTCTATCTGAAGCCTTTTCTGGAGGGGATGATCGGGCTGACAGAGTTCCATTAGGCGCAAAGGCGACAGGACATCGAACAGACCTTCCGTCAGAGGAAGGATTATCATCGTCAAGGTTCCCCAAAGAATCGACATAAGAAAAACCTGCAGGGGAAATATATAGTCGAAGGGGTTGTTGAATATCCATCTCGACAACAATAAGGCCGCTCCTGAGACCAGGCCAAGCTGTACCATGCAGAGCCAAAGACTCGATCTGGAATCGATTCTCCTGAATAGGATCTCGCCTATCCCAGCGACGACCATCCCTATCAGTAAAATTTCTCCTGAGGATATCGGAGTGACGTCGAAAAAAAGAGACGCTAACAGAAGGGTCCCAGCCAAAACAGTGGCTCTGGCTCTTCGATGGGGCATCGTTACGTAGGCTATCCCTGCCATGGGAACTATACCGAGCCCCGTCATCCCGTAAAAGGCGGATAGAACTCCCATGACGAGGCATAAAGCAAAGAGAAAAGCCACAAAACCTGCTTTTCTCTCGTCCCATAGGGTAAGAACGTTCTTTTGGGCCCAGATAAAAACCGATACGACCGACAATGAAATAACAAAAAGGGTTTTTATAGGAAAGGCAGCTTCAGGATATCCCTGTCTCCTCAGTAATTCGGCAATTTGAGGGGTGATCGTATCCCCTTTGGAAACTATTACCTCTCCCGCCTGGATCTCTTTCGGGACCGTCTCTACCGCATCCGCAACTATATCTCTTAACCTGTCCGTGATACCCGATTCTCCCGAGACAGCCGGTATAAGGATTCCCGACAGGACTTGTACGGATATATTGGCTTCTCCGGGATCCAAGCCGCTGCTCTCCAGAACACGCCATAGATAGTCTTCAGAAACACCCTGCATCGAATCCCTGTAGATATCCGATTCGGAGATCTCCAAACCGGCTTTAGAGGTGACTTTAAGAAGGAGATCCCGCCTTTCGATCGGGAGGGCCCGAATAAGCTCGATGAAAACCTGGGGAACTCCGGCTTCCTCCAGACGACCTTCCCCTATCAGAGATAATCTCTCCTGGGCTTCCTTTATATGACCGGTTTTTCTCACCAACACGTCTACGATACTATCTTTTGCAAAATCCCTGAGCTGTTCGGTCTCCTTCTCGTCTTTATAACGCATGTTGAATAACGCGAAGTAATTTCTGGTTGCGGGGAGTCCCTTCACAAAAGATCTATCGATATCTATGGATACCCACCTAAAAACCAAAAGCAGACAGCCAACGACAAGGAGGGCTGAAAGCGACAGATAAGTCGCTTTCAGCCTCTCATGAGACCGGTCCTCAGCTTTTGGCTGCTGTCGAACCGGTTCCTGTCTCTTGTTTTTCTCTTTGTCTTTCTTCATGTCTTTCATAGGCAGCCACAACCCTCTGAACGATCTCATGGCGTACGACGTCGACGTTTTCCAGGCGGATAAAATCGATCCCTTTGACACCTTCGAGTATGTCCTGAACGACAAAAAGTCCGGATCTTTTTCCTGAGGGGAGATCAACCTGGGTCAAGTCCCCCGTTACGACCGCCTTGGATCCGAAACCGAGTCTCGTCAAAAACATCTTCATCTGCTCCGGAGAGGTGTTTTGAGCCTCATCCAATATTATGAAGCTGTCATTCAAAGTTCGCCCTCTCATATAGGCCAAAGGGGCTACCTCTATGACGTTCTTGTCGATATATCTCATAAACCGTTCCGGACTCAGGAGGTCGAAAAAAGCGTCGTAAAGAGGCCTTAGATAGGGCTCCACCTTTTCTTTCAGATCCCCTGGAAGAAAGCCTAAACTCTCACCCGCCTCTACCGCTGGACGGACCAGCACGATCCTGCTGATAGCGCCGGACTTCAACATATTCACGGCCTCGCAGACCGCCAGATAAGTCTTTCCCGTGCCGGCCGGACCTATACCAAAGACGACGTCGTTCTCCCTGATCGCTTTTATATAGGCTCTCTGACCAAGGGTTTTCGGTCGAACCGGTTTCCCTCTGGCAGTCATACAGAGCAGATCGTCGTAAAGGGCCTCTAGATCGACGGCCCCTCTCTTGGCGATCATGTCCATTCCATACCTTATCTCCGCCGCCCTTATGGCATGGCCCTTGGAGGCTATGCTAAGCATCTGATCTATAAAATCGGAAACTATCTCGACCGCGTCTCTATCGGGGCCCTGAACAGTTATGTTCTCTCCCCGCAGGACTATGCGTACCGGATACCTCTCCTCTATCAGATGGATATTCTCGTCGTCCTTACCGGAAAACTTGGATCCCGAGCCGACTGCCCCGGACTCAAAGACGTAGGAATACCCACCGGGAGTCTCCTCTACTGTAATTTTACTGGTCAAGAGGACAACCTACCGGGGCTAGGCTCTGACAACCGAGGAGACCTCCGGAATCTCCCTCTTCAAGACCGCCTCTACCTGCATCCTGAGGGTCTCCTGAGCGAAGGGACAGGTACCGCAAGCCCCTTGAAGACGGGCGGAGATAACTCCCGATTCTTCGTCGAAGGATACAACCTCAACGTCCCCACCGTGACTTTGAAGGGCAGGACGGATGCTTTTGTCAACCACTTCGTTTATCCTATCTATCAAACTCATTTCAACCTCCCGATCACACCGGATAAGCGATCTCTTCGACTACCTCGTCGAGACCGATATCCCTTAAATTCAACCTAGAGTACTGTTTCATGAGAAAGTCCTTCGCTACGGCGGGGAAAAGGACGTAACTGAGGACATCTTCCGGCTGGGTTATCCAGGCAGCTATATCGGCCCTGGCCCTATCGAGCTCGGGGGCGATCTTCTCTCCCGGCCTGCAGGTTATGGGCTCCTCCCCTCCGAGGGCCTTCACCTGGACCTCGGGATCGACCTCTGCGGGGGGCTTCCCGTAGTAACCCATAAAGTAGTTCTTCACTTCCTTTGGAATGATCTTCCATCTCTCTCCTACGAGGACGTTCAAGGTCGCCTGGGTACCGACTATCTGACTGGTAGGGGTCACCAGCGGAGGATAACCCATGGCCTTCCTGACCACCGGCACCTCTTTGAGAACATCGTCCAGGCGATGCTCCGACGACTGCTCCCTAAGCTGATTCACCAAGTTGGAGTACATTCCTCCCGGTATCTGATATATCAACACGTTTGTATCGGCTCCGTCGAGCTTCACGAAAAGATCGTCATACTTGGATCGGAGTTTCTTGAAATGGTCTGCTATAGGAATCATATTCTCCAAGGAGAGTCCCGTGTCGAAAGGACCGCCGGACAAGGCTGCTACCATGGACTCTGAAGCGGGCTGACTGGTTCTCATTGAAAAGGGCGATATAGCACAGTCAACCACGTCCGCACCGGCCTCTATGGCAGCGTAATAGGCCATTGACGCCAATCCACTGGTGTAGTGGCTGTGAACCTGTACGGGAAGCTCGGTCTCTTTTTTTATCCCTCTTACCAGACGATCCGCATCGACCGGACTGAGGAGACCTGCCATATCCTTGATACATATCGAATCGGCTCCCATATCCCTCATCTTGCCAGCGATGTCGATGAACAGATCGTTCGTGTGCACCGGAGATATGGTATAGGAAATACACATCTGGAGGTGGGCGCCCTCCCTCTTGACCTGGTCGGACGCGACCTCGAGGTTTCTAAGATCGTTGAGGGCATCGAAGACCCTCATTATGTCGATTCCGTTACCGACCGCTCTCTTGACGAATTCCCTCACGACGTCGTCTCCGTAATGTCTGTATCCAACCAGGTTCTGTCCACGAAGGAGCATTTGAAGCTTCGTGTTCTTGATATGTTTCCTGAGTACTCTAAGGCGCTCCCAAGGGTCCTCGTTGAGGAATCTCATGCAGGAGTCGAAGGTGGCTCCTCCCCACACCTCCAGGGAGTGATATCCAACCTGGTCCATCTTTTCGAGGACCGGCAGCATATCCTCGATCCGGAGTCTAGTCGCCATGAGGGACTGGTGAGCATCCCTCAAAGCGGTCTCGGTTATCCCTATTTTCCTGATAGAGTTTTTCGACTGACTCATAGTCTTACCTCCATTCCAGTAACTGTGGACACTATATCACATGGGATTATCGCACGCACCATCCTGCCGAGAGACCGCCTTAGCCCGAGCCCAGAGAGAATCGAGTTCGTCCAGGTCGGTATCGGTCCATGACTTATTTCGATCCCGAAGGTCCTGTTCTATCCTCCCGAAACGATCGATAAATTTTTTGTTCGATCTCTCCAGCGCGAGATGCGGGTCCACCCCTAACCGACGAGCCAGATTCACTATGGAGAAAAGAACGTCCCCTATCTCCTCCTCCATGGAAAGCCTGTCCTCCGATTCCATAGCCGTCTTGACCTCGTCGATCTCCTCGTCTATCTTATCGAAAACCGGCAATTGAGACGACTGGTCCCAATCGAAACCCACGCTGGCCGCCTTTTGCTGTATCCTGAAAGCCTTTATAAGCGGAGGTAATCCCTTGGGGACCCCCGACAGCACCGTGGCTCCGTTATCCTGACCGCCCTTTTCATTGAGCTTTATCTGTTCCCAGTTCCTCAAGACCTCATCGCTATCGGAAACGTCGACATCGCCGAAAACGTGGGGGTGCCTACGGATCAGTTTATCCGATATCGACCTCACTATGTCCGCCAGGGAGAAATCCCCGGACTCCTCCGCTATCACTCCAATGAAGACGACCTGGAGCAGAAGATCACCTGATTCCTCGCATATCCCCGCTATATCGCCGTTGTCGACGGCATCGACCAGTTCATAGGCCTCTTCTATGATATGAGGACGAAGAGAACCATAGGTCTGTTTTCTGTCCCAAGGACAGCCCCCGGGGGCTCTCAGTCGGTTCATGATATCCCTCAACTGGGAAAAAAGCGCCCCGCTATCGTCTTTCATGAGATCACTCCTTCAGTCGACTTTCGATCGGTCAAGATATCCAGCAAAGATATAATCCCCGATCGGCCTCCGGGACCGACCATTTCGTCTTTCTTTTCGGTCCATAGAGCAGACAGCCTTACGTCCGTCTTCTCTCCCAGGGTTATCTCACATCGTTCCTCGGAGAGCATACAACGAATTATACCCCGCTTTCGACATATAGTCCTGAGCAACGCAAGATCCAAAAGTCGATCTACCTCGGATGGAATCGGTCCGAATCTGTCCTGAAGCTCGTTTCTCAGATTTTCACGACCCTCTAAATCTTCTATCTCGTCTATTCTACGATATATGGCCAATCTAAGGGCCGACACGGAGATGTAGCTTTCAGGAATAGAGAGTGGTATTCTTATCTCCATCTCCGTCTCCCCCGTGGTCCCTCCTCTCAGACGATCGACCTCATCCCGCAATTTTCTATAATACAGCTGAAGTCCGACCCTCTCCCTGTGGCCGTGTTGGGACATCCCCAGCAGGTCGCCTCCGCCACGAATGTGAAGATCCTCCTTGGCCAGTTCGTAACCGGCCCCCTGAAAGGAAAGTCTGCCGATGGCGTCGAGCCTTTCGGCGGTGGAATGAGGTAAGACACAATCGGACGGATAGAGAAAAAAGGCGTAAGCGGTGTCGTCTCTGCGACCGACCCGCCCCCTCAGCTGGTGCATCTGGGCGAGGCCGAGCAGTCTCGAGTCATCCACCACCAATGTATTGGCTCTTCCGACGTCCAGTCCGCTCTCGACTATAGTGGTGCAGACCAAGATATCTATCTCCCCGTCGTAAAAGGCCATCATAGTTTCCTCCAGCTCATTTTCTCTCATTCGACCGTGAGCGAAGGCAACTCGGACATCGGGAAAACGGCTCTTCACCCATCCGGCTCTTTCCTCTATGGTCCCGACCCTATTGTGAAGCATATAGACCTGACCGCCTCTCGCCATCTCTCTGGCGAGGGCCTTTCGGACAAGTCCGTCGTCCCAGGCGCCTGTCACCGTTATTATGGCCGGTCTGTTACCAGGAGGCGTCTCGATTATCGATACGTCTCTCATACCCTTCATCGCCATGGAAAAAGTTCTGGGAATCGGCGTTGCCGAAAGGGTCAGGACGTCCACTCCGGATCTCAGTTTACGGAACCTCTCTTTATGGGCGACTCCGAAACGATGTTCTTCGTCGACGATTATAAGCCCCAGGCGCCGTATCTTGAGATCGTTCTGTAAAAGCCTATGGGTTCCTATCACCACGTCCACGGAGCCATCCGCTAAGCCCGTCAATATCTCGTTCTGTCTCCTCTGTGAAACAAAACGGGAAAGCAGCTCCACCTTAAGAGGGAACGGCCCCATTCTGCTACGGAACGTCATGTAATGTTGTTGGGCTAAAACGGTCGTAGGGACCAACACCAACACCTGGAATCCGTCCATGGCGGCCTTGAAGACAGCTCTGAGAGCCACCTCTGTCTTTCCATATCCGACATCTCCTACGACGAGACGATCCATAGGTCTCGGCGACTCCATATCTTTCTTCACATCCGATATGGCCTTTAACTGGTCTATCGTCTCCTCATGGGGGAACGACCTCTCAAATTCCTCCATCGCCTCTCCGTCGGGAGAGAAAGCGTGTCCCTTTGCGATCTTTCTCTTGGCATAGAGTTCCAGAAGCTCCTTGGCCTCCTCCTCTATCTGCCTCTCCGCTTTTCTCAAAGAAGTGCTCCAGCGGGACGATCCCAGACGATCCGGAACCGTCGATTCGTCCACCGATCCCTTGTAGGGAGAGATCCTCGAAATCTGCCCGGTGGGCAAAAGCAATCTCTTCTTGTCCTGAAACTCCAAAACGAGGAATTCCTGTCTTCCCCAGGATCCCTCGACCGACTCAAGGCCGCCGTAACGACAAAGACCGTGATCCTCGTGAACCAACCAGTCCCTGGCCTCGAAAAGAATAGACCAATCCTTGGGCGTTCCCTGTCTTTCCGTCCTCCTGTCCGGCCTGATTCCGTACATCTCTACGTCGGATAAAAAGACCATCTTCTCCTCGTCGTCTATAAAACCGGAGGAAAGGGGCTCGGGCTGCCAGTCCATTCCTTCGAAATCGCTCGGCAGAGGGGACGAACTTCGGATAGCTACGTAATACCCCTGTTCTCTCCAACGAGAGATCTGAACCGCCATCTCGGATATGCGTCCTCGAAATCGGGGAACCTCCCTTAAGGACAATCTCCTCTGACGAACGCCGAGACCGGATTCGAAACGGTAGAGAAGCGGAGTATCGATTAAAAAGCGATCCCATCGCTCCTCCGGAATGTTCCACTTGGCGGAGAGATCGTTCCATATGGACCTGAAACTATCGGCGTTAATCTGTGAGCGGATGGGGTCGAAAAGAAAGACCTCCCCTTTTTCAGACACAGTGGAGGCAGCGGATGGGGTCACACGATCCCCTAATTCCCATACAGAGAAGGCCTCCACCTTGCATTTGCTCGTCTGATCTTCCGGGGAGAACAGGCGCATCTCCTCTATCTCGTCGTCGAAAAAAACTACCCTCAGAGGCATTCGAGAGGAAGGATCGAACAGATCGACGATCCCTCCTCTTACGGCATATTCTCCTGGTTTCCACACCAGATCGCTTCTGGAATAGCCGGATGAATCCAGCCAGGAGATAAGACGGTCTCTGCCCGCACACTCCCCTATTCTTAGGGAGAGAAGTCCTTCGGAATTCATAAAGGGAGACATCATCCCGCCTGGAGTGGAGATCAGTATGCCCCCTTCCTCGGACCACTTTCGAAGAACGTGACCTCTTGCGACCATAGAGGCCGGGTCGTCGACGATCCCCTTTTCCAATGGAATATCGGGCAACCTGAATATCTTCTCGTGGGAGAGCAGAATTTTAGCGTCGGAATAGAAATCCTCTGCCTGATTCTCATCGGGAAGCAGCACGGTAAGGCGGCTCGACCGCTCTCGACATATCCAAGCCCTGACCGCCCCCTTGAAGGGAAAGAAAAAAGCTCTCGAGCCGTCGAAAAGATCCAACAAGTCTATATCCTCCTCCCGATAAAAGGAACCTCTAAAAACTCACGTCCGAGTCTCCTCGTAGAGGTCGTTCCGACGGAGCCCATTCGAGCCCGTCTTTTCGACCTGCCGTCGTGTAGTACGAATGGGGCGACAGGACGTCGCCCCAAGCCGAGGGGGCTCCGAGGCGGTCCGTACGAAACAGGCAGGTCGAAAAGACGCTCGGGCGAGACAGGGCGCAGGCGGAACGACCTCTACGAGGATCAGCGTTTTTGGAGATATCCTAGAACAAGCTCAGTCGCGACGACCTAATGAAGGGTCTGCATTTTTAGAGATATCCTAAAGACATTTAAAAAAGTGGCGGAATAAAAATTCCGCCACCATCCATCGCGTTAATTGAACCTATTCATGACGTGTTCCAACGAGTTGGAGCACAGCTCTCTACAGGCAGAACAGGCTCTGTCCAGGGAACTTAGGAGATCGGGAATCCGATCCTCTGGAAATCGTCCCAAGACAAAGTCGACCAAGGGTATTCTGTCCGGTTTGGGACCTACCCCTATCCGAAGTCTGGGGATTTCGCTGAAACCCAGGCAGGCTATGATCGATTTCATGCCGTTATGTCCACCGGCAGACCCTCTCGCTCTGATACGGATTCGTCCGACATCCAAGGCCACGTCATCGTAAATAACCAGGAGATCCTCCAGATCCACAGGATGATATCGGAGAAAATCCCTTATGGCCTCTCCACTGGCATTCATGTAGGTCAAGGGCTTCATCAGGAAGACCCTCTCTCCGTCCATAAGTACAGGCCCCCATATGTAAGACTTGAACTTCTCCTGCGGAGCGCCTAAAGCTAGCTCGTCCACTAACCTGTCAACGACCATCCAGCCAACGTTATGTCTGGTCTGGCCGTATTTTAACCCGGGGTTCCCCAGACCTACGAACAGCTTCAACCTTACGTGCCGCCGTTAGGCCATCTCCTCGGCGGCTTCTTCCTCCTCCTCGGAAACTTCCTCGGAAGAGGCGGCCTTGCCGTGGACGACCTCGACGACGATCTCGGAAGGATCTTTATCCATCTCGGCGCTCTCAGGAAGGTCGAGGTCGGCCAAGGTAATCGAGTCGCCGACGTTCATGGATTCTACGTTCAAGACGACGTTCTCCGGGATCTCCCTGGGAAGGACGTTTATCTCGATATCGAGAATGCGCTGTTCCAGAAGACCTCCGGCTTTAACTCCGGCGCAGGTCTCTTTGCCTACGATCTCGATGGGAACCTTCACGGACACCTTATGGCCTTTGACCAGCTGATAAAAATCGACGTGAAGCACGTCGTCGCTGACGTAATTTCTGTTCATGTCCCTTATGATGCACATCTCCGAAGAGCCATCGGGCAGCACAGCGTCGAACTTGAGCGTGTTCCAGTGGGTGCCTCTTATATTGGGCAGAAAATCTTCCGCTTTGACCTGTACCGACACGGCTTCCCTGTAGTCGGGGCCGTAGAGAACCGCGGGAATATATCCCGAACGGCGAAGACGACCGCAGGCCTCTTTTCCTACGGCATCTCTCTTTTCGAGGTTAAGTCTAACAAGATCCATAAAAATCCTCCTCAGACGTTGCTTAAAGCAACAAATAGTAAAAACTCGATTATCAGTCGAAAAGACTGCTCACCGAACTGTCCACATGTACTCTACGTATAGCTTCGGCGAACAAAGGCGCTATGGACAACTGAGTAATTTTATCCAGTTTTCTCTCATCCGGCAACTTGATACTGTCGGTTAAGATCACTCCATCCACCTCGTCCGAGGCCAGACGCTCCACCGCAGGACCGGAGAGGATTCCGTGAGTGGCGCAACAATACACCTTAGACGCTCCCCGTTCCTTCAATGCCTTGGCTGCGTTGACGATGGTTCCCGCAGTATCGATTATATCATCCACCAAGATAGCGACCTTACCGGAGACATCGCCTATGACGGCCATAACCTCACAGTAGTTGGCCACCTCATGGGAACGTCTTTTATCGACTATGGCCAGGTCCGAATTCAACAAAACCGCGAACTTCCTGGCCCTCACGACCCCGCCGACGTCTGGTGCTACTACCGTGACCTTTCTGTCCTCCAGATCCTCGGCAAGCTGTTTTTTGAAGTACGAGGCCAGAAGAGGCACACCCATCAGATGGTCCACCGGGATATCGAAAAAACCCTGGATCTGACCGGCGTGAAGATCCGCAGAGATAACCCTGTGAGCGCCGGCAGTCTCCAAAAGGTTCGCCACGAGTTTTCCCGAAATGGGATCTCTCGCCTTGGTCTTTCTGTCCTGTCTGGCATATCCGAAATAGGGAATGACCAAATTTATCCTATAGGCGGATGCCCTCTTCAACGCGTCCACCATGATCAGAAGCTCCATGAGGTTTTCGTTCACAGGATAACACGTCGGTTGCACGACGAACGCGTCGGCACCTCGGACGCTTTCCTCGATGGAAAGGCCTATCTCCCCGTCGGAAAACCTAAAGTGACTGGCCCTGCACAGAGGGACGTCGAGCTCGGAGCAAATCTTATCCGCGAAAGCCTTATGAGCCGTTCCGGAAAAGATCATGAGATTGCGACTACTGTTTGACACGATCCCCACCCCCAGATTTTTTCTTCATCAAACCCCGTCTGTCCTCGATGTTTCTCTGACGGGCTCTCCCTATGGCCAAGGCTCCGTCAGGCACATCCTTTGTTATCACCGACCCTGCACCGGTCATGGCATTATCCCCGATCTTGACGGGAGCCACCAACATGGTATCGCTTCCGACAAAAACGTCGTCTCCTATGGAGGTCTTGTGCTTGTTTTCGCCGTCGTAATTGCAGGTAATCGTACCGGCTCCTATATTGACCCTCTCTCCGAGGGTAGCATCTCCCATGTAGGATAGATGGGGGACCTTACTGCCCTTGCCTATTAAGCTCTTTTTGACCTCCACGAACTTCCCCACGAAAGCCTCGTCGGAAACGTCTGCTCTATGTCTAATATAACAGAAGGGCCCCGCTTTAACCTGTCGACCCAAGGAAGAATCCTCTATTCGAACGTAACCGTTGATCCTGGAACCATCTCCCACTACAGCATCTCTCAAGACGGAGAAGCTCTCCACAGTTACGTTTCGACCTATCTCGGTTTTTCCCCAAATCTGTACGTTCGGATATATGATCGCCTCCCCCTTGAACACTACCTCAGGGCCTATCCACACAGAGGAAGGATCTATACATTTCACGCCCTCCCCGATCATCCAGCCCTTCAGATATCTGTCTCGAAGGATACGGCCGACTTCCGCCAACTCCAAGGGGTTATTGACCCCCATCACATCGTCGCTGCTATCCAGGTGTATCGCAGAAACAGGAAGTCCCATTCGATGAAAAGAATCCAATATATCCACCAGGTAATACTCTCCTTGGGAATTGTCCCTGCCCAGCTCTTTCAATCCCTTTAAAAGTGGAGGGACATCCACCAGATAGACGCCGGCATTGACCTCTGTTAGGGCTCTCTCTTCCTCGGAACAGTCCTTTTCCTCCACTATGCGAACCCTGGGATCCTTTAAGACCCTTCCGTACCCAGAAGGATCTTCGGCAGAGAAAGTGGCGAAGGAACATCCTCCTACGTGAGAATCGGATATATGTCTAGCTGTATCGGTCGTCAAAAGCGGCATATCGCCGTTAACTATAAGGACCCTGTCGAAACCTGAAAGCCAATTCTTGGCCATCATCACAGCATGTCCGGTACCAAGCTGATCTCTCTGCCACAGAACATTGGTATCAGGCCAGTTCGAATCCAGGTAATATTCGACGACATCTCCGCCATGACCGACTATGACGGCAACGGGCCCCAGAGGAGCCAAAGCCCTCATCACATGATACAGCATAGGTTCTTCGAGAACCGGCTGCATCACCTTGGGAAGGTCGCTTTTCATCCTCGTCCCCTTGCCAGCGGCGAGAACAACTATCGCCAAGGATCTCTCGTCTGCACTCATAAGTCATCATCACCTTCGAGAAGAGAAAAACACAAAAACAGGGGGAACCTCAAGGCCCCCCTTCTGATATACTGACGAAAAGACGAACCTACCTGTCGGTTCAAACTATACGACATCAGATAACTCAACAAAAGAGCGGTACTATACTACCATGGCCTCTTTGGCTGTCAAGATGAATAAGACTTTTCGAAAGAGATGGTTATATGATACGAGAATATTCTATAATTTTCATAGTGACAACGTTGGTGGCGAGCTCTCTTTCCGGCATATGGGCGGCGAAAGGGAAGACTCCCTGGGGCACGAGGTTTTTCTGGACGTCCTCAATCCTCTTCCTCTTATCCGTCTCCATAGTCCTCTACTCGGTGGTAGCACCTTGGGCTGCTGCAATACCGGCAATTCCGTCTGTTCTGTTCGCGCTTATCTTTCTGCGGATAAGGAGAAATCGGTGATACCGTTCATTATAGCCGGGATCATGCTCTACGGCCCCTATGCTTGGTGTTTCATGCTAAAGAAACCGACGGAGGAATACGGCCTATCTTGGACTCTGGACAGGAAAGGCTGTAAGGAGTCCCTTCTTGCGATAGCCCTTACATTGACCCCCTTGACCCCTTTAGCTATGAAATGGCCCGGTAATGACCTTCCCAGAGTCCTCCCGTCAAACACCGTACTAACCCTCCTGGCGGCTGGAGCCGTGGCCGCCGTGGTGGAAGAGGTCTTCTTCAGAGGCTGGCTACAGACCCTGCTGTCTAAAAGGACCAACCGCTACATCTCGATAGTGGCGACAGCCCTTCTCTTCGCCATAGCCCATCTGTTTCTCAAGCTCCATTGGCTGAGATTTGCCACTTTTTTCCCCGGTTTAGTGATGGGGATTCTTCGAGAGAGACATCGATCCGTAGCACCATCGGCTATATACCATTTCGCCGGAAATATATGGTCGATATGGTTTTTTCCCGACATACCGATTTAACTCATATCAGGAGGCGTTTGTCCATGTATAGATACCTTTTGTTCTTAACCCTATTTTTCTCTACCCTACAGGCGTCAGTCTCCAAGGCAGAGGCAGACTTGAGGTGGGACGTGGAAATTCCGATATCGGTGGGATCTCAGGCTTTCGTAGACTTCGAGGATAGGAAAATACCTATAGGCAAGGTAATGAAGATCCCTAACTCCTCGAGATATCCGGCCTATACTGCCAGTGCCTGGGGGAAGCCGGGTAGGGTATGTGCGTCCGCGGTAAACGCGATACATATGCTTTTATCCGTTGAAAAGGGAAAGGGCAGAACCATAAGCTTGATTCCTTCCGAGACGGTAGCTCCTGCGGCAACTCCTGGGACAGCCATAGTACTGGACGGTAAGGGAGGAACGGGGATCTTTGGAGCCTGGGCACCACCTATCGGGACACCTGTAACCATCAGGAATTCTGAGGGAACGGAGCGCCCTCTAAAGGCCGATGACCTGCCCCAAGAGGGAGAGACCCTGAAATTGAGGGTGGAGACCTCCGATCCTCCTGTCTTTGTGGAGATAGAAAACCACCCGGGAGGAAGGGTCTCTACCTTATCGGAACAGGGCTATAGGACAATAGCGAAGGTCGTGAGACCTGTCGGAGGAACCGGCAGGTTCGGAGGAACCCTCTATCAATCGGTCAGTAGATTAAGGGCAAACCATACGGGAGTCATAGACATCTCGACATCTCCCTATGGAAAGATCGGAGGGTTTCAAATAGTGCCCTTAAAACACGGAGACTCTCCGGAGATGGCCTCCATGTGGCACATGACCCAATGGATGATACTGGCTCCTCTGGACGGAGTTCCTCTGGCCGGCAACCCTCCACTGTTCGACGGATACCTCGTACCGGGACCGATTCAAGTAGAGGACCAAGACAGGTTAAACTTCCTCTCTCTTTGGGCAAAATACGGGAGACGATCGCTGGCCCTCTGCCGAATCGATGGAGGACCGTGGCGCTTCCTGCCGGAGTCGATAGGACGGAACGATAACTCCCTCAAATCATTGACCCATCTGAGGATATATTTCCCCGACGACAGGGAGCCGTTAAAGGACTGACACGAAGGTACCTCTGGAAACTCAGCCCCTCCGTGAGGGCCTCCTACACGACAACAGGTCGAAAATACGGGGTCGAACGTGCTCCGTCGGGGCTATATCAAGGAAGACTTACAGAGATACTAATGAAGGGTAAGCCGTAAAAATGAGAGGGATCGAGACAAGGCTCGATCCCTCATGTTTTTATTCGACAGTGACGCTTTTGGCGAGGTTTCTAGGCTGGTCTATCTCCTTGCCTTTGGCCAGGGCCACGTAGTAAGCGAATATCTGGAGAGGTATAACAGCTAAGAAAGGATTTAACTCCATATCAGTTTTAGGAACCCACATGACGTCCTCGGCCTGTCCCAAGATAGACTTCCTTCCCTCGGTCGCAATCGCTATAACCGGGGAATTCCTGGCTTTTGTCTCCTGAACGTTGGAGAGGGTCTTCTCGAAAAGGTTATCGTCGGGCATAACCACCACCACCGGAACGGACCTGTCCAGAAGGGCGATGGGACCGTGTTTCATCTCCCCAGCCGCGTAAGCCTCGGCATGAATGTAGGATATCTCCTTCAACTTAAGGGCTCCCTCCATGGCTATAGGGAAAGAAAACCCCCTCCCCAAGAACAAGAAGTCCCTGGCCTCGCAGTATCTCGACGCTATGGCCTTTATCTCGTCGGCCCTATCGATCAAGGACTCCACTTTGTATGGGAGAACCTCCATCTCTCTCACCAGCCTCATCTCGTCACCGAGAGAAAGCTCTTCTCTCAGCTTCAGAAGATAGAGGCCCATAAGATAAAGCACCGTCATCTGTCCCATGAAGGTCTTTGTCGCAGCAACTCCTATCTCTGGACCGGCCTTGAGCGACAAAACATCGTCCACTTCTCTGGCTACGGTAGAGAGCCCATTGTTGGTTATCGCCATACATCGGGCACCTTTTTCCTTGGCGAATCGCTCCGCCGCAAGTGTATCCAAGGTCTCTCCAGACTGGGTGACGAACACCGCCAGGGTATCGTTTCCTATAGGAATATCTCTATAGCGATATTCCGACGCTATATCCACCCTTATGTCCAGATCGGAAAATCTCTCTATAAGCCTCTCCGCCACCAAAGCGGCATAATATGAGGTTCCGCAGGCGACCAGATGAAGCCTCTTTATCCTCTTTGCAGATTCGGAGGACCAGGAAAGCTCTCTGGATAGGTCGACCTCACCGTGGAAGATCCTGTCCAACATGGACCGTCTCAACACGGCACCCTGCTCGTTGATCTCCTTGAGCATGAAATGGGGATATCCCCCTTTATCCACCATGGAGATATCCCAATCTATCTCCACAGCGTCCTTCTCTACGGGGTTGCCTTCGAAATCCCAAAAAGACACGTCGTTTCTGGAAAGACAGGCCATCTCCCCCTCTCCCAGGTACGCTATACTTCTCGTATAGGGGAGAACCGCCGGTACGTCGGAAGCGCAGATGTTCTCTCCATCGCCGAAAGCGACTATAAGGGGAGATCCCTTTCTGACGCAGTAGAGATGTTCCATGTCATCGGCAAATATAACCGCCAGGGCAAAAGCTCCCTCTATCCGTCGATACAGCTCGACCAGGGCTTTTTTGGGGTCTCCGTCGTAGATCTTGGCCAAAAGCTGGGCTATGACCTCCGTATCCGTGTCGGAATAAAACGAAACCCCTTCTTTCGCCAGCTCATCCCTTATCTCCAGATAGTTCTCGGCTATTCCATTGTGGACCAATACAACCGATCCATCCTGATCTCTGTGGGGATGAGCGTTTTCCACCGATACGCCTCCGTGGGTTGCCCACCTTGTGTGTCCCAGCCCGATGGTACCCTCCAGAGGAAATTCGCCGATCTGCCTGGCCAGATCGGCGACCTTGCCGACCTCTCTGACTATCTGGACGCCCTTTTCTCCCACGACGGCCATTCCGGCAGAATCGTATCCCCTGTACTCGAGACGGGCCAACCCGTCCAGGACTACCTTGGACACATCCCTGTGACCGATATACCCTACTATTCCGCACATATAAAGAACACACGTCCTTCCACGATCGGGAAAAACGGGAGCTTTTGTCCCACCGGTCGCCCAGCGGTTTTGTGTTCCCGATTCAGGGAGTTTTCCCGCCCCCCCGGAGGCATCCGCCGATAGATCGATAACCTCCGTCCTCGTCAACTAGGTCTCCCTAGTTCAGGCGCTTTTATCGGGCGCAATCGTGGTTTCGGATATCACCCCCTTCCCGTGCAGACGTCGCTCTATTTACCGGCCGAGGATATCGCTTTTTCGACCACTCCGGCTAAATCCTTTCGTCTACAGGCCATCCTGATAGTAGCATCCAACCATCCTTCCAGGGTGCCGCAGTCGTATCGTTCTCCCTTGTAAACAACCCCCCAGACCGGCTCCTCGTCTATCAAAGCTTTTATCCCATCGGTCAATTGGTATTCTCCACCGGCTCCCTTAGGCTGAGACTTAAGTAGATCGAAAATCCTTCTGGACAGAACGTATCTCCCCATCACCGCCAACCTGCTGGGAGAATCGGCAGCCGAGGGTTTCTCGACCATGTCGGTAATTCGGAATATCCCCTCCGTTCCCGAAGGCTCTACTGCCACCATGCCATATCTGGAGACTTCGGCATCCGACACCTCCTCCAGGGCCAGGACGGATCCTCCCAGAGTATCGTGAACGTCCATCAGCTGACGAAGCACAGGAGGCTGCCCCTCCATCACGTCGTCTGGAAGTATTACGGAGAAAAATTCACCGTTACACAATGGCTCTCCACAAAGCACGGCGTGTCCGAGCCCAAGCGGGGCGCTCTGTCTTACCGAGAGGATATCCCCCATAGAGGAAGTCTCCCTTACAGCGTCCAGAAGACGTTCCTTCCCCCTGGATTCAAGAATTCTCTCCAGTTCCCAGGAACGATCGAAATAATCCTCCAGACAGCCCTTTGAGCGCCCTGTGACCATTATCATCCGAGAACAACCCGAGTTACGGGCCTCGTCTACTCCATAGTGGATGACCGGGCGATCCAAAAGAGGGACCATCTCCTTGGGAATCTCTTTCGTGGCAGGCAGAAATCTTGTACCCAGTCCCGCTACCGGGAAGATGCACTCCAAATGGGTCATACTATCATCTCCAATATGCGCCTCTGTAGATCGGAGGATATCTCCTCCATCAGATTCGGGTCCTGACATTCGACGAGGAGCCTGACTAAAGGCTCCGTGCCGGACGGTCTTAGGAAAACTCTGCCGGTATCGCCTAGATCTTTCGACGCAGACTCCACCGCGGAGGCTATATCCCCGTCGTTCATAACGCGACTCTTATCCTTGACGACTATGTTGGTAAGCTTTTGGGGGAATCGCCCGAAACGATCCACCAAGGTGTCGATATCCTCCTTCAGCTCGTTGCAAGCTCTCAAAAACAGAAATCCCGTACATAATCCATCGCCCGTTTTAGTGTAAGGAAAGACTATCACGTGCCCCGATTGTTCTCCGCCGAGCCTGGCATCCTTTTCCACCATTGTCTGAAAGACGTAACGGTCTCCTACGGGACAACGATGCACATCGATGCCATCGGCCTTTAAATGGTGATCCAGGGCCAAATTGCTCATAACTGTGGCCACTACCCCAGCACCCAGCTCCCCCCGGGAATGAAGCCATCGGCCTATGATCCAGAGCATTATGTCTCCGTCCAGGACTCGCCCCTTTCCGTCGGAGAGAAGGACCCTGTCCGCATCCCCGTCGTAGGCGATCCCCAACGACATACCTCTTGCCATGACTTCCTTACAGAGCCCCTCCATCGCCATGACACCGCATTTTTCGTTGATGTTCAGTCCATCCGGAAGATTGCCTACGGCGGAAGAGTTAACCATCCCCATCCTGCCGATCATATCCGACACGATCGGAGATAGAGCTCCATTGGCACAGTCGAAAAGTATCGAAGCCCTATCGAGACCGACGTGGCCAACCAGGTCCAGAACATGATCCTCGTACTGTCTGTTGAAGTCGCACTCTCTGCTCTCGATAGAGCCGACCGAAGCACCTGATGGACGCCATTCATCTATCAGATTGTCTCCAAGATAGTCCTCTATCGAAAGTTCATCCTCGTCGGAGAGCTTACACCCGACTCCATCCAGGAACTTTATTCCGTTATACTCCGCTGGGTTATGAGAGGCGCTTATCACGGCCCCTCCCTGGGCCGAAAAAAACCTCACTCCAAAACCGACGGAAGGAGTAGGAGTCACTCCCACACATATTACATCCGCCCCGGCGGACGTCATGCCAGCCGCAAGAGCGGCCTCCAACATAGGTCCGGAACGGCGGGTATCCCTACCCACTACTATCTTGGGCCTGGGGAATCCCCTTTCGGTCAAAAAGAGAACGTATGCTCTGCCTAGGCGAAGAGCCATCTCAGGGGTCATGGACCCCCTGTTGGCCACGTCTCTGACCCCATCGGTACCGAAGAGACATCGCCTCCTCTTAGTAGCTACGTCGCTCATAAGCGCTCCTCCCTCGTTTATCCTATATGACATCAATCTATTTTAGCCTTAACGGTCACTCTTTCAGGAGCCACCGATACGACCTTAAGTCCCTTTTCTCTCATCTCGATCGTTACGGGAACCCGAAGCTGTCTCGATACTATGTTGGTAACGTCAACGTATACGAAAAAGGGGATTTCCGAATCTTCCAGGGATTTCATCACCTTCGCTGGTCCTTCCAATCTGACGTCCACGGTCTGGGGAGATACCTCCCATCCGGGATAGACACTTCTCCCCTTAGTGACTACGGGAACCCCGGCAAACAGTCTGCTCTCCGTTTTAGGCTTAAGCATGACCTTCACGGACACCGCGGAATCACCCAGAAAATGGACCTCTTCGTCCTCAAGCGGCCTCAAGGGTACTATCATCGATCTGTCTTTATCGAACCCGGTAAGATCGATAGTCTCAGTCTCCACCTTGTCTATTTTCTTGATAGCCTTTTCCGGCCCCTCTATCTCGATCATCGACGGAGTAACTACAAGGGTTTTAACCTCGAAACTCTCCGCCGGGGATCCACTAACGGAAATATCTACCGGCAGGGTCTTTCTCGGAAGTCCCTTACGAAGTATCGCCGTAAGATCCGCCTCGGAAGGATGGACAGTCAAAGAGTCGTCAGCCCCCTCCGATTGTATCAGCTTAACCGGCAAGGTAAGCTTTTCTCCTTTTTGAAGTTCATCTACGGTAGGCTGGACCTGGACCTCTTTAACCGAGGCCAGATCCTCCTCCGGGCCTCTGACGGTTACCTCCGTCGGGGATAGGTCCACTGCGTCCATCAACAACCCGGCAGGGAGACCACCTACCACGGAAACGTGTATGGGCAACACTTTTTCCGCATACCTGAGCAGAGACACCTCCATGTTAGGAGGCCGAACGAACCCCAGCTTAACTCCTGCGGGCAATATCACCTTAACCGGCAGCCGGTACTTACCCGGAGCAAGCCCCCTTACGTCCACCTCGCATAATATGTCCATCGGGTTTAAATCGGCGACTACGTCTCTTTTCCCCTCCACACCTACGTCCACTTTACGAAGCTCGGAGGTCAAGGTCAGCTCCGAGGAAAGGTTGAGGAATTGGACGTCGCAGGACACCTCTTTTTCCATGTTGCCGCCGATATCCCCGTTTACGTAGAACCACAGCACCAAAGCGACGAAGAGAGACACTATTCGAAGGAAGAATCTGGATCCGAAAAAGTTATCCACGTTTTTTAAAAAAGGCATCGTTCTACCCTCACGATCCTAGAGATTTTATCTCATCTCTGAGAGTATCGAGGAAGGATTGCTGTTCCGTATCCTCTCCGGAAAAATAATGGACCAAAAGCTTATGCACCTGATCGTCCTTGAGGTTTCTGGAAAGATGTCCGTTAATGGCCAGAGACACCTCTCCTCTCTCCTCCGAAACTATCAGGGAAATAGCGTCCGACACCTCGGTGACCCCAAGACCGGCCCGATGCCTCGTCCCTATCCACCTAGAGAGATCGCTGTTCTCCGTCAAGGGCAGATAACATCCAGCCGCTATGATCTTGGATTGATCCAGGATGACCGCTCCGTCGTGGAGTGGGTTGTTGACCCAAAAGATGGATATCAAGAGTTCCTGAGTTATGTCCGCGTTCAACTCTATGGCTGTACGCCAAAAATCCTTCAGCCCCGTCCCTCTCTGCAATACCAGCAAAGCTCCTATCCTTTGACCCTTCATGTAGATTAGGGCTTTCGATATTTCCCCGGCGATCGTCTCCGCTCTTTTCTGCGCCTTATGTCTCTTCCATATGTTCCCCCTGCCGAGCTCCTCCAGGACTTTCCGAAGCTCGGGCTGAAAGACTATGGGAACGGCTATTACCGTTATGCTCAGGATTTGCCCCATAAACCACGATATGGTCCCCAGGTTGAGGAGCCTGGCGGATGCCGCGAGCATACCGATAACCAGAAGCCCCTTGACCAGCTGCATCGCTCTCGTTCCGTATAGCAGCGAAAGAAGGCGATAGACGACGTAATATATGACCAATATATCGACTACATCCTGCCATCTTATAAGCTTAAATATTTCCGTCATGATGCATCCCCTTCTCGACCTGGCCGCTAGATTCAAGAGGCTTGGAAAAACGACTATTCAAAAGACCGAAAACGCCGAAAGAACCCTAGGCGATCCACATTCCGGAACATCCTGGCTGAAGCCCCCCAAAGGGACATTTTTTCGCAAAGAGGATATATGGGATAAGAGTATTCGACCCCCCTATAAAGACCTCTCTTCATCTCCGGAGAACCGGAGAGAGTATCGGGATCCAGGAGAATCACCCTCGCGACCTCGTCCTCGTTGAGGACGAAATCCGACTCCCTCACGGCTCCATCGACCTCTACGACTATAGGTATGACCTTGAAACCGCTGACAAAGACGTCCTCAATTGGGACGGCTCCGAGAAATTTAAGATATTTCCCGTCCAGGCCTATCTCCTCGCAGGTCTCTCTACAGGCCGTTTCCCATGGGGTGAGGTCCCCCTCCTCTCTGGCTCCTCCGGGAAAAGCTATCTGCCCTCCGTGAGACCTCATCGATTCCGGCCTTAATATCGACACAACTCTAGGCCCAGCTTTGGTCGATAAGATAGGAATGGCAACCGCTCCCCATCGGACCGGTTCAAAGTTACCGACGAGAGTCTCCCACGGAGAAAAAGGGGAAAAGCGTGGGCTAGGCTCCAACGTTTACAGTCCCCTCGTAGACCAGTCCTTTCCCGCTGTCTACCGTCACGATGTTTCCGGTCTTAAGGGACTCCATGCATCGAGAGGCGTTGACGATACAGGGCAGGCCGAGTTCAAGGGCCATTATAGCCGAGGGAGACGTAAGCCCTCCCTCCTCCGTGATCAAAGCACCGGCTCGCTTTAAAGCAGACATGTAGGATCCATCGGTAAAGGAAGTCACCAGTATATCCCCGTCCTGCATGGATTGAGCTTCCTTGGCAGAAGAGGCCTTAAACACCCGACCAGCCAGGACCTTGGGAATCACCGGAAGGCCTCTAAGGACGATTCGCCCTATGGTATGGACCCTCACCATATTCGTAGTCCCTGGCACGTCCAAGGGCATACCGGCGGTTATCACTACCATATCCCCTTCTGATAGAAATCCTCGCCCCATGGCGGCGGCGACCGCTCCCTCTATCGCCTCGTCCTCAGAACCGTCGGTGCTCTTGAAAAGGGGAACTACTCCCCAACTGAGCGAGAGCTCTTTTTGCGTCTTTACCGATGGAGTGGTGGCGATAATCGGACAATCCGGACGATATTTGCTGACCATCCTGGCAGTAACGCCGCTTCTGGTAAGGGAAAGAATTGCCTTGGCCCCGGTTTTTTTAGCTATCTCCACCGCGGCCATACTGACCGCATCCGGAACGCTGTTGGGCACGGAAGGGACCTCAAAGGGACGTTGCCATCTCTCGAGCTGTTCCTCCGCCTTGGAGATAATTCTGGACATTGTCTCCACGGACCTCGCAGGATATTTCCCCGCCGCGGTCTCTCCCGAGAGCATCAACACGTCGGCGCCGTCTAGAACCGCGTTTGCCACGTCGCTGGCCTCCGCTCTGGTAGGCCTTGGATTTCTGATCATCGAGTCCAACATCTGGGTGGCCACTATGACCGGCTTTCCCTGACCTCTGCATATATCTATCAATCTCTTCTGGACCAGCGGAACCTCCTCGGTCGGTATCTCGACTCCCAGATCTCCTCTAGCTATCATCATCCCGTCTACGACCTCGGCTATCTCGTCTATGTTTGCCACCGCTTGGCGGGTCTCGATCTTGGCGATTATCTTTATGTTTCCACCGGCATCCTCTATTACCTTTCTCACAGCCAGGACGTCCTGTCTGTCCCTCACGAAAGAGACAGCCACGAAATCCACGTCGTTTTCTACGCCCCATAGTATGTCCTCCCTGTCCTTTTCGGACATGGCGGAGAAGGAGAAGTTCGCTCCAGGCACGTTGACGCCCTTTCTGTTGCCCAAAGAGCCTCCTACCACTACGGAACAGTCGACAGATTCCTTCGAGATGGAATCTATCCTGAGATGAATGGTACCGTCGTCTATGAAGACATCCTGTCCCACCGAGACCTCGTCTCCCAAGAGATGATAGGTGACCCACACGCCGGAGGAGTCCCCGGGAGAATCGTCTTTAAGCCTCAAGGAAAAGGCGGAGCCCTGAACGAGATCGGTGGTTCCGTCTTTCAGAAGCCCGGTCCTTATCTCCGGTCCCTTGGTATCAAGCATGATCGGCACCGGGCCTCCGTACACATCGGAGAGACCACGGACCAACCTCAAAGTATCGAGATGCCCTTCGTGGGTTCCATGGCTGAAGTTCAGGCGAGCCACGGTCATGCCTCCCTTTATCATCTCCGCCAGAACCTCTCTGTCGGAGCTGGAAGGGCCCAATGTGCATATTATCTTGACCTTTCTCTGCATATTATATTTCACCTCCGAAAAAAAAGACTCTATATCCTCAAAGCAACTAGATCGGAGGAAATCAAACTCTCCAGCTTTTTACGGAGATCCGAGCTAGGGGATATTCTGATATCGTCCAGGATCACGCACGCTCTTTCGTGGTCGCCCTCCAACTTCAACAAGACCGAACTATCGCCTGGGTGCCCCTTCAATATACGCAAAAACTCCCTGAAAAAGGACTCCCTGAAGGCCTCCTCCCGGAGGGATATCTCGGCGTATCGTTTGACGCCTACGAGCTCTCCCTTCAGGGGAACTACCTCGTTCACCAGAACGTTCACCCCGCCCCGATCCTGCACGGATCCTCTGACCAGGTAGGGGTCTCCCAATATCAAAGAGGGCTTGATATCCAACCAGGGTCTTCCTTCCCTGGGTTTGGGGAAACATACTGCCTCGATCTCTCCGGAACAATCCTCGAAACGAAGTATCCCCATAGGCTCCCCTCTTTTGGTATATTTTTCCACCGATTCCACCAACATGCCGGCGAAGCAGGGAGACACCTTCTCGCTCCTCCAGAGCTCCAGATCGGAGATGGTACAGTTGACGTATCTGGAGGCCTTCTCCTCGTATCTCTCGAAGGGATGTCCCGATATATACATGCCTATGGCGGACTTTTCCATCTCCAGTTTTTCCTGTATATCGTAATCCTCGACCTCTACCATATCTGGGTGAACTGCCGCCTCCTGTTCCCCGAAAAGCGAACACTGGTCTCCGTCGCAACCCCGTTTCAAAGCATAGTCCATCATGGCCGGGAAGGATTCCATGAGCTGTCTGCGATTTGGAGATATGCTGTCGAACGCCCCGGCCTTTATGAGGTTTTCCATGACCCCCTTGTTCAGACAGCGAACGTCCACTCGGTCCAGAAAATCCCAGAGATCCTTGAAGGGGCCTCCCTCTTCCCTGGCCTTTATGATAGCCTCCACCGCCCCTGATCCCACCTTGCCCACGGCCTCGAGGCCGAAACGGATTACGTTCTCCGCAGCTGTGAAGGCCGAACGGGACTGGTTTACGTCCGGGGGCAACACAGGAATGCCAGATTTTCTGACCTCCCTGACGTAGGCTGCCATGACGTCCTTTTTTGACCCTATCTGGCTGGTAAGATAGGCTGCCATAAATTCCCTATCGTAATGGGCTTTGAGATAGGCTGTCTGGTAACTGATGAGAGCATAGGCGGCACTGTGGGATTTGTTGAAGCCGTATCCGGCGAACTTCTGTATTATGTCGAAGATCTCGTCGGCCTTGGCCTTGTCAACTCCCTGCTTCTCCGCTCCGGAGAGGAAGATGGCCCTCTGCTCGTTCATGACCTCGACCTTTTTTTTCCCCATGGCTCTGCGAAGAAGATCCGCTCCCCCCAGAGTGTAACCAGCGAGGGTGGATGCGCATTTCATAACCTGTTCCTGATAGAGAATGACCCCGTGGGTTTCCTTCAGGACGTCCTCCAGCATGGGATGAAGATAATGAGCTTTGGCCCTGCCGTGCTTGCACTCCACGTACTGATCCAGCATTCCGCTCTCCAGAGGACCGGGGCGATAGAGAGCCAGCACCGCTATGACGTCCTCGAAGCTGTCGGGAAGCATCTTCTTGAGCAACCGTCTCATACCGGCCGACTCCAATTGGAACACTCCCAAGGTATCTCCCGCCTGGAGCATCTTGAAGGTAGACTGATCGTCCATGGGCAGTTCGTTCAGGTTTGGAGGTTCCTTGCCGTTGGTTTTTATATTTTCCAACGCTTCTTCCAATATGGAGAGAGTCTGAAGTCCCAGAAAGTCCATCTTGACCAACCCCAGCCTCTCGACAGGCTCCATCGAGAACTGCGTCACTACCTGGTTCTCCCCTATCTTACGGACCGGAACCAGGTCGGTAAGAGGCATGGGGGTTATTACCACCCCGGCTGCGTGCTGGGAACAATGCCTGGCCAAGCCCTCTATCTTGGCGGCGCTTTCCAGCAAGGTCCTCATCTTAGGGTCCTTGTCACGGATTTCCTTGAGATCCGGGGTCAGGGAGATGGCATCGGCGATGGACTTCACTCCGTCGGGAACGAGTTTGGCTACCCTGTCCACCTCGGCGTAGGGAATACCCATGGCTCTTCCCACGTCCTTTATGGCAGCCTTGGTCTTCATCCTACCGAAGGTTATTATCTGGGAGACGTTTTCCACCCCGTACTTCTCCACGACATACTTTAGAAGATCTTCCCGTCCCTTGTCAGAGACGTCCGTGTCTATATCGGGCATGGTCACCCTCTCGGGATTGAGGAATCTCTCGAAGATCAGACCGTATTTTATGGGATCCAGCTCGGTTATCTTCATGGCGTATGCCACCAGAGACCCCGCAGCGGAACCTCTCCCGGGACCTATGGGTATGCCCCTCTCCTTACAGGCCTGTATGACATCGGCGATTATCAAAAAATAACCGGGGAACCCCATCTGATTAATCACCGACAGCTCGTATTCGAGTCTCCGTCTGTACTCATCCGTCAGAGGAGCACCCTTCAACCTCTCCTTGAGTCCATCGAAGGCGCTTTTCTCCAGAAAGCTCTCCAAGGTCTCACCCTCGGGTATATCGAACTGGGGAAGCTTATACTCCCTCGTCCCCAGGTCGAAGGAAACGTCGCACCTTTCCGCTATTTTCAGAGTATTCTCCAGAGCCTCCGGCACATCGTCCCCGAATATCTGCCACATCTCCTCTGCGGAACGAAGGTAGAAGTCGTTGGTCTCGAAGGACATCCTCTTAGGATCGTCCAGGGTCGAGTTGGTCCCCACGCACAGAAGAATCTCGTGCCAGTCGTAGTCCTCCTTGTTCATGTAGTGCGAGTCGGTGGTGGCCACCAGAGGGAAACCGTGCTTACGGGACATCTCTATCAGTCCCTTGTTGACAACCGCCTGGTGAGGGATATGGTTGTACTGTATCTCGAGAAAGAAGTTGTCCTCGCCGAATATATCCCTGTAGAGATTCGCCCTATCCAGGGCCTTCTCGTCCTCTCCTGCTATGAGAAGCTGGGGGATCTCTCCGGCCAGGCAGGCGGAACAGGCTATGATCCCCTCGCTGTAACGGGACAGAAGGTCGTGGTCCACCCTGGGTTTGTAGTAGAAACCGTCGGTGTTGGCGATGGAGACCAGCTTTACCAGGTTGTGGTATCCGACGTCGTTCTCCGCCAGGAGGAGAAGGTGATTTATCGGATTTTCCTTTCTCTTCTCCTCTATTCCCTCTGGGGCAACGTAGATCTCGCACCCTATGATCGGCTTGATTCCCTCGTCCTTGCAGGCCTGGTAAAACTCTATGACACCGTACATCACGCCGTGATCCGATATGGCTACGGCGGGCATACCCCATTCCTTGGCCCTTCTGGCTAGCTCCTTGCATCGGATGGCACCGTCAAGAAGGCTGTATTCCGTATGGACGTGAAGGTGGACGAAATTCTTTTCCTTAGTCACCGTCTATCTCATCCTCCTTCTCTATCTCCTCGTCTTTGCGAAGGTAAAGGACCTCCCCGGAGGTCTGGGATCGGACCACCTGAAGGGCTCTCAATAAACCGTCGTCCCCGTCGGGGACCTCTATATCCTCTGTTTTGGAGACATCCGTCGATTTTACCTCTTTAACAGTCTCCCTCTGGTCCTCCCGATCGACCTCCAGGGGAAGTTCCTGCGACGAAGGAGCCGATAAGGGCTCGTAAACCCTCTCTCGATCTCCGCAACGAAAGACGACTCGCCCCTCCCATCCGTCCTCGTTCAGAACGGACTGCATTATATAGGCGTTTCTCTCTCCGGAGAGAAGCTCGAAGCAGAAGACTCTTTCCGGAGATACCACGACCTCCATCTCGTCGTCGGACCTAGATATGGCGCAAAAAGCCAGGGCGGAGACTATATGGGGTATATCCCCAAAGCGAGACCACAGTGGCGGATCCTCTCCGTCTGACGCGGGAACGGATACGGGCGCCGGTTTCGCCGAGACCGGCTCCTCATTAGGCGGCTCGACGGTAGGAGACTTGATGGAGGACGGCGTTTCCGAAGGCACCAGACGGGTCATCAAAATCCCGATCAGCACGTCCTGCCTCAGTCCTCTTCTGCCCTGAGGCATAAGGGACGACGTCAGTTCCATCATATCCCTGAGAAACGGTTCGTTCCATCTTCCGACGGTTCGGGTCAGGAAACGACTTTCCCAGGGAGACAGGCCCAAAGCGTCTATTCCCTTCTCGCCCCACCTAGAGGCTATCCAGAGATTCCTGAATATAACGTAAAGTCCGTCGAGCACCCTCTCCACAGAGGCGCCTCTGAGGAACATCCCCTCGAGGTCCTTGAGGGTGCCCATTTCACCTCTTTCGTGAAAACCGTCGAGCCATCTACACAGCTCTCCGTGACTTCCTCCTCCCACCAACCGTTCAACCACGGACAAATCCACCCCGTCATCCTGGACAGCCATAGCCTGCTCCAACAGTGAAAGCCCGTCCCTCAGACCACCGTCGGCCTGACGGGCGATCTCCCATAGGGAGTCGTCGTCGCATTTCACCTTTTCCAGTTCGGTGACATAACGCAATCTGGAGACCATATCCTCCAGACCGATAGAGTGAAAGGGTATATGCTGACATCTGGAACGAATCGTAACCGGAACCTTGAAGGGCTCCGTGGTCGCCAGGATGAAGAGCACCGACTCGGGGGGCTCCTCCAGTGTCTTCAACAAGGCGTTGAAAGCCCCTATGGAAAGCATGTGGACCTCGTCCACTATATAGACCTTGTAGGGAGAGGAAAAAGACGCCAGCCCCACGTGGGTCTTGAGATCCCTTATCTCGTCGACCCTGTTATTGGAGGCTCCGTCTATCTCTACGACGTCGAGGGAGTTTCCCTCCGAGATACTGCGACAGGAATCACAGACGTTGCAGGGTTCTCCGCCCTTGCCTCGGTCACTACAGTTGACGGCCTTGGCGAAAAGCCTGGCTACAGTGGTCTTTCCGCAACCTCTAGGACCGGAAAAGAGATAGGCGTGTCCCACGTTACCCCTGGAGACGGCGCGGCGCACCACCTCTACGGCGGTATTTTGGCCGGTTACGTCCTGAAAAGTCTGAGGTCTATAGCGACGGTACAGAGAAAGGTACATGGAAGTCCTCCTGTTCTTATAAAAAATCCTCCAAGGAGGCACGACCATTATACCCGACGGGCTGTTCGGATGCAGCGTGTCGGGCTCTTCGTCAGGAAAGATAGTCTGCTGTGGGGTTCTTGTCCTTAGCCGCGGAGAGAGCTTTCAATATGCCCTTTCTGAGCTCGGACAGAGAGGATGTTCCTTTCGGAAGGGGGTCGGAAGCTATTATATGTCCGCTTATGATAAGCGATTTCCGTCCCTCGAGGGTCCCTATTATCTGTATGTCGTGTGGTGATGTCTCAAGTTCCAGGCTATCGGATATAGCCGAAGCCACCTCGGCCAAGTACTCCCGATTCTCCGAGGAAGACGACCAGACGGGCAGCCCGTCGACGGTCAGCTCCAACCTATAGTCCGATTCCCTCACCTCTGTAACTAAAAGATTCAAAGCGGCTTTACGGCTGAGCTCCCAGCCGCTGTCCTCTATGAACCTCGTGATATAGTCGATTCTATCGGATAATCTAGGATGATCCATGAAAACACCGGGATCTACGTAAGGCCTCTTCAGCTGTTCCGCTGCCAACCCCTCCATCACGGTAAGAGCGGCGGCGGAAGGATAACCGGCCCGGTGAATCTTATCGACGGCGCCAAGATCCGCCTCCCTCTCGAGGTCCCGGCTGTATCCGTTGGTTATGGCGATCTGAGCCACTCCAGCCATCATGGCAGCGGCTGCCTGCCCCTCGCTGGCGATCAAGATAGCCAAGGTAGCCAATGACAGCTTCTGGGATCTCTCCGCCTGGATCATGACGTGGTTTTTGTCTGCATGGGTCAACTCGTGAGCCAAAATAGCGGCCAATTCGCCGTCGCTCCTAACGAAATCCAACATGCCGGATGTGACGTATATTCCACCTCCGGGGATACAGAAGGCGTTGGGAAAATCGGCATCCAGGAGATTCACGCTGTAGGGAAGCTTCCTCTCGACGAAGGGAAGCAATCTCTCGAACACCGCCCTTACCCTAGCGACCTTGACTGGATCGGATACGATCGGCCACTGCTCCTCTACCTGAGAGGCCACTTTTTTGCCTAAGGCTATCTCCCTTTCGTAAGGACCGGCTAGTCCGGCCACGGGGGACAGAAAGAGACAGAGAGCCAAGGATAATAAAAAAATGGCTTTCTCAGCCATTTTTTTAAGAGTATCCATCCTCACGACGGCACCTTCAGATGCTGCCCATATATCCCCGTACCGCCTTTTTGCCGTTGGCGACCCGGGACATCCGGCTTCTGAGCTCACTCAATTTTCCGGCCATCTTCTCCTGCGCGACGTTCTCGAAATCTATAGAGGCAGAGACCAGATCCTGAATCTCTCTCACCCTGGATATAAGGGCCTCGTAGCCTCTCTCACCCACCGCCGAGGCAAGAGCCTTCCAGAAAACCGGTTCGTCTCGGCCCTCCGATATCCCTAGTTCGGAGGACACATCCCCCCAACGCTCCATAAGAAGCTCCTGTCTGGATATTATGGACTGTTTTTCCTGAAGGATGGACATGAGGAGATCCATATCGTCACCGTCGATGGCCTCCAGCTCTGCGTCTATTCTCGACCTGAGCAGCCGGTAAAGATCAAGCTCCTGTCTCAGCAATCCGGCTACCAGATCTTCCAGCTTAACCGGCAAAACTAACCCCTCCCCCGGACGGGACGGTCTCCTCCTGATTGTTGGAGATGGCCTCTTTCTTGATCTTCTCCAATGCTTCCTGCCAGGTATCCCGCAGCTCTTCCAGCATGGACCTGACCATAGCCACCTTTTCCTCCGATTTCTCCACGTTGGCCTCCACGAGGCTACGATGCATGAAATCGTATAGCCCCATCAAGTTCTCCGCGACGGAACCACCGACCTGCACGTTGAGTGAAACCATAAGTTCCCTAATTGCGTTCTGAGCTCTCAAGAGGTTCTCGTGGCTTTCCTCGGTATCGCCCTTCGCTATGGCCGATTCGGCGGACAGGCAAAATCTAATGGCTATATCGTAGGTTATCAGCAACAACTGTTCTCTAGAGGCAGTTCTGATCCTAGTGACCTGATAGGCCAACTGAGCGTTCTGATTCTTCTGTTCCATAAGCACCCACCTCCTATCAGTAGTTTCGGATGTTTCCCGTCTCCGGCTTGAACCGAAATTCGACGGTCAACGAAGTTTCTCTATCTCCACCGTCGACATATACCGTTCCACTGCCTCTCTGCCGCTGATCCCCTTGGCCATGTGGGTAGCGTCCTCCATGGCACAGCCCATGCTGAAACGGATGGCTTCCTCCGGAGACATGCCTTCCATATAACCCACAACTAACCCAGCCACCAGAGCATCGCTGGCCCCGAACATGGAGACCACGTCGGTCCTGTCTCCCAGTTTTGCCAGATAGATGCCGTCCGGTGTAAAAAACACGTCTCCGTAGACGTGATACGAGGAGACCGCCCAGTTCACCCCCAGATCGTGGAGGTCGGAGACAGCGCGGATCAGGTTGTCCAGAGTGGAAAGCGGGGTTCCCGAAAGTTGAGACATGAACCTATGGTCGATCTTGGCAAAGGACGGTCCCGCCTCTATACCGGCCATAAAAGCTGGCCCCGCGGCATCAACGAAGGTTTCCACTCCTACGTCTTTGGCCATGGACACCAGATCCCTGTAGATATCCTGCGGAACTCCCGGAGGGATGGAGCCTCCTATAACCACCACCGAAGCTCTGTTCAACATCCGTCTGTAATTGGACAGAAAGCGAGTGAGAGCATCCTCCGAGATCTCCGGTCCGGACTCGGATATTCCCGTCTCGACCCGGCCGGTCTCGTCCACTACATAGACGTTGGTCCTGGTCTCTCCGGTAACGTGTACGAAGTTGGTGGTTATGCGAAGGCGCCTCAAGACGTCTCTGATGTAATCCCCATTAAACCCCGCCAAAAAACCCATAGCGGCCGATTCATGGCCCAGCTGATTCAGGAGCAGGGAGACGTTGATCCCCTTTCCCCCTGGAGATCTGTCGGACGATACCGCCCGAAACCACCCTCCCGGATTGAAATCCCTGACTACATAGCCTTCATCGACCGCTGGGTTTAGAGTCACAGTGACGATCATCGATCATCCTCCTCCGTTGAAGGGACATTTTACCTAAAGAAAAGGGCGGGGTGACAGCCACCCCGCCCCACCGCCTATAAGTATAAATCTTCTAGAAGTGCTCCGCAATATATTCGTAGGAGGACATGGCCGCGATTGCTCCGTCGCTCGCGGCAGTGACAACCTGGCGGAGGGATTTGCTCCTAAGGTCGCCGGCGACGAAGAGTCCCTTCATCGACGAGGCCATCTTTTCGTCGGTCTTGACCCATCCGCCCTTTTCGGTCTCCAGAATATCCTTGACCAACTCGGCGTTGGGGGTGTTGCCGACGAACATGAATACGCCGGATACGGGGATCTCGGAGATCTCTCCGGTCTTGACGTTCTTGAGAACGACCTTCTCGACCATACCGTCTCCGGCGATCTCCTCGACCACGGAATCCCAGACAGGCTGGATCTTGGGATTGGCCAGAGCACGATCCACAGCCACCTGATCGGCCCGGAACTTGTCCCTTCTATGTACGATATAGACCTTGGAGGCGAACTGAGTGAGGTAGCAGGCCTCCTCTACGGCGGTGTTTCCTCCTCCGATGACCGCTATCTCAAGATCCTCGAAGAAGGCTCCGTCACAGGTAGCGCAGTAGCTGACCCCCTTGCCGGTGAACTCGGCCTCTCCGGGGCAACCGAGCTTTCTGAAGCTGGCTCCGGTAGCGACGATGAGGGCCTTAGCCTCTATCTCGCCCTTGTCGGTCACGACTATCTTGGAATCTCCGTTCTCCTTGATGGACTTGACCTCGGCCTCCATGAACTCTGTCTTCAGGGATTCGGCGTGATCTCTGAACATATCTCCGAGCTCGGGGCCGGTAGCGTGCTTAACTCCAGGCCAGTTCTCGATCTCGTCGGTCACGCAGATAGCGCCGCCAAAGACACCCTTCTCTATCACCAAGGTGCTCAAACCGGCCCTTCTTCCGTAGATGGCCGCGGTAAGACCGGCAGGCCCAGCTCCTATGATAACAAGATCTCTCTGTTCCATGACAATTCCTCCTCAGTTCTGATATCTCTTCCATGCGACACGATCGCAGGATATAACCAGCTGATTATTATACACGACGCCATCCCATAAGGCGAGGTATGCCGGAAAGGTCGTTCCTGACCTCGAGAAGCGACATTCCCGACGGCGCCATCTCTTCCAGAGGCCGAACCTGATCTGCCCCTCCGAATTCGACCCAAAGCAGTCCTCCTGGCCGTAAGGTCCTCTTCGCCCATGGCAGGAGCATCCTGTATGGATCCAGACCGTCCCTACCTCCATCGAGGGCGGAACGAGGTTCGTAACGGGCGACCTCCGGCATCAACGACGGAACGTCCTCGGAGGGAATATAGGGTGGATTGGAGACTATCAGGTCCACCGTTCCGGAAGCCACTGGGATGGACTCGGGAGTCGAACCGTGCCAAAGCAGACAGCGGTTTAAAAAGCCCTCCCTCCGGAGATTACCGTAGGCGACCTCTATCGCCGACGCCTCGGAATCTACAGCGATACAGGAGGCATCCGGTCTATCGGACAGAATCGCACAGGTGATACATCCCGAGCCGGTCCCCCAGTCGACGAACGTCCCGCCGTCGAAATAATTTAAAGCGACCTCGACCAAAAACTCCGTCTCAGGCCGGGGAATCAGGGTGCCGGACCTCACGGACAGAGTCTTCCCCCAGAAAGGACAGCTGCCTAAAATATAGTGTAGAGGCTCTCTGCCCTTCCTACGAAAGACAGCCTCCTTCATTAAGTCCAATGTAGCACCTTCAAAGGGGAATTCCCCATGACAGTGAATCCACGACCTACTCACACCCATAAAATGGGACAATATCAGATCAACATCCAGATCGGGATTATCAACCCCGGTTTCGGAAAGATCCGCTATGAACAGTCGCCTCAGATCTTTCAGGGGGAGGCTCACCTATCGTCCAGATCCTTCATACGCTCCGCCTGTTCTGCCATCCGAAGAGCCTCCACCAGCTCAGTTATAGATCCTCCCATGGCGGCGTCGAGTTTGTAAAGGGTAAGTCCTATCCGATGGTCGGTTATCCTGTTTTGAGGAAAGTTGTAGGTTCTTATCCTCTCGGAACGGTCCCCCGAACCTATCTGTCCCTTTCGCTCCTGGGCTTCGGCATCCTGTCTCTTCCGCTGTTCCATGTCGTAGAGCTTGGTCCGCAGAAAAGCCATGGCCCTCGCCCTGTTCTTTATCTGAGATCTCTCGTCCTGGCAGGTAACGACTATACCGGTCGGCAGATGGGTGATCCTGACAGCAGAATCGGTCATGTTGACGTGCTGTCCTCCGGCGCCGCTGGAACGGTAGGTATCTATCTTGAGGTCTTCCTGACGAACCTCAACGTCGAACTCCTCCGCCTCGGGCAAGACCGCCACAGTGGCTGCGGACGTGTGTATCCTCCCCCCCGACTCGGTGGCAGGAACCCTCTGGACCCTGTGCACCCCGCTCTCGTACTTTAGATCGCTGTAGGCCCCCTGGCCGTCGACCTTGAAGACGATCTCCTTGTAGCCGCCTATCTCCGTTTCGTTGGCATCAAGTATCTCTACCGACCACCGACGCTGCTCGGCGAAACGACTGTACATACGGAAAAGGTCGGAGGCGAAAAGCGCGGCCTCGTCTCCGCCGGTACCGGCTCTTATCTCTACCATCACGCTTTTATCATCGTTCGGGTCCTTGGGAAGAAGCAACAAAGTAACCTTTTTCTCCTGCTCCTCCAGAAGAGGCTCCAGACTGTGGACCTCCTCCTTGGCCAACTGGGCCATCTCGGGGTCATCCGAGTCCAGAAGAGCCTTAGCCTCCTCCAGCTCGGACCTTATCCTCTTGTATTCTTCGTATGCCTCCACGATCTCCGACAGCTCGGCATGTTTCTTTCCCAGAGATTGAAGCTCCTTCGGATTGGAGGTAACAGAGGGGTCGGCCATCTTGTGTTCTATTTCCTCGTGGGTGGCCGCTATTTCCTGAAGTTTATCGTCTAGTTTCACGGTACAGATCCCTCCCAGGTCTATCGGGCAAGAAAGAGACGTCAAGAGCGGATTCCAAGGCGGACAGGGCAACCTCCAACTGCCTGTAGGTCGGTATCCTGGTCGTGAGGTACTGCAGGCTCAAGGCCGGAGCCATTATGCTCTTTCCCAAGGAACCCCATTTCGCGGAGGAACGTATTATCTCGTAGGAAAGACCTATCACCAGAGGCAACAGCACCACCCTGGATCCCACCCTCCACAGAATGCCTCCCCCTCCGACCAGGGAGAAGACGAGAATGCTCATGACCACCACAACCATAAGAAAGGACGTCCCACATCTGGGATGGATCCTGGAGTACCTTCCTATCCTTTTTACCGTCATAGGGGAACCGGCCTCGAAGGCGTTTATGGTCTTGTGCTCCGCTCCGTGGTACATCAGAACCTCTCGAATATCCTTCCACAGGCCGATACAGCCGACGTAGGTGACGAAGACGAGCCCTCTGGCGACGCCCTCCACCACGTTTTTACCCAGATGTCCCAGGCCGAACCAGCCACCGAAAAGATCGCCGATCCAAAGGGGCAGGGCGACGAAAAGCCCTACGACCGCCACTACCGCCACCAGGACGGACATCGCTATATCGAAGGAGGTAAGTTCCTCTTCCTCCCCTAGAGCTATCTGGGCGGATCGGGACAGAGCCCTGAAGCCTTCTCTGAGCATCTCTGCCATGGTGGCCATTCCCCTGAAAACAGGGTTTTTCCATATACCTTTTTTATCCCACCCGGCGCAAGGCCAGCGGTCTTTCCATATTTCGCCATCGGGGCGACGCACCGCCATCCCCCAATGGCTGGGACCCTTCATTATGACCCCCTCTATGACCGCTTGGCCTCCGACCGGCAGGGTCTCAGGACAGGCGTTTTCCGATACCCTATCGGAGGCTCCGGCCAAAAGAGCCATGAACTTGATTGGACCTAATATCATCGTTTCTCCTCCAGATCGGAGCCCAGATAAGGCTTAAGCCAGGATTCTTTTTCGAGCAACAACCTTCCCATCTCGACCAAAAGCTCCCGGATCTCCCACTGCGCCCCCTTGACGCTGACCCTCTTGCTGTATACATCGAGAAACGACCGCAGGTTCAACGTGGTGACGAAGTTAGTAGTTATCGCGCCGGGAAGTACGAACCTAGCGTCCTCCCTGGGGATTCCAACGTCCAACAGTCTATCGTAATAGTCCTGACAGCTTTCCATTGCCTTGGAAAATATCTCCATGGCCTCCGGAGAGGCAGATACGGTAGGGGGAACCACGTGATCGAAGACAGCTCCAGAATCGGACCTCTCCGAGACATATCGCTGACTCTGAACGCTGAGGCTAACCCCTATCCTGTGACGACTGTACTGGGCCAACAAGGTCCTGGAAACCCCGGAAACGGCGAAGGTCATGGAACAATGCTCCATGACGCTCAGGTGCTTCGCCTTGATGAGAAAGTCGGCAAGCTTCAGCATCTTTTCCCTGCTGACCGGCTCGGCGTATAGCTCCTGAGGGGCCTTGGGACTGTGACATGTATGGCCTGCGAGCCATACGGCCATGAGGTAGTCCGGGGTAGTATAGATCAGATCGACTCTCATGATGTGCCCCTTTCTCTTCTGAGATACTCTAGAAAAAAAAGAGGGGCAAAGCCCCTCTTTTACTCGGTGGCCTCTTTCTGGCCGTAGTTGATTCCAGCGTATTTCTTGTTGAACTTCTCCAGCCTTCCAGCTTCGGAGAGAATTCTTCCCTTCTTGCCGGTGTAGAAAGGATGGCAGACCGAGCAGACGCCTACCTTGATCTCGTCGACGGTCGCCTGGGTCTCGAAGGTGTTCCCACAGGCGCAGGAGACCTTACAGGGCCCGTAGTTGGGGTGAATGTCCTTTTTCATATTGAAGCTCCTCCTCTAAATGAAACGTTCGATATTCCTAAGAACCGAAAATATCTCAAAACGAGAATCTATCACAGCTGCCGATTTTTATCAAGGAGAGAATCGATTCAGATATGCATGACTCCCAGGCCGAACCTCTCGTGATGGGCCACGGCATGATAAGCGGTGTCCCCCATTACGGCGACGGATATCCACTTATCGTTCCTGACGATGGCTATCTTGGCACCTATGCTGGCCTCCAGGAGGCCGGACGGGATGAATGCATCCAAAGACTCGAAAGCTGCGTGCATAAGGGCGTGCATCTCCCTCTGGTCCTTCTGTATAACACCGCTGTTTAGAGCCGCCCCTACCAAAGCCCTGGTTATCTTCTGGGGAAGGTCTCCGTAAACGCCTCCCACCTCGGTTGCTACGGAATGCCATCCCAGATCGAGAAGCTGTCTCTTGACCGAATCCTCGTCTTCCTTCGTCAAGGTAGAGGCCAATAGCAAGGCGGCTCTGCCTATCTGACCGTCGGCGCTAAAACGGATCCTGGCTACTATCTCCACTCCGTCGTCATCGTCTGAAAGGCTATCTCTCTCCATCTCCCCCCCGTTATAGGCGGCATCCTGTTCCCTTTCCTCTCCGGCGAACATTTTCGTCCACTTCATCTAAAAAAACACCGACCTCTCAAGAAATAAATCCTCTACAGACCTTCAACCATACGTCCAGAGACCGACATTCCGCCTGCCCCGAGAGGACTCCTCCTCTTCCGCCTCCACGGACCTTGAGCTCATCCGAACCGAGCAAACCCTTAGAATCGAAGGAGTAATCCTCCCCCACGCACAGCATAAAGGGGATGGCCCGACCGACCCCGTCGTCGATGAGGGCCAACACTATAGAGTCGGGACGGCCTTCCGCCCTCTTTCTACAGGAAGAGGTAACCAGCTCCTTGGGCAACCCTATCGAGTGAAGCACATCGAAAGTCAGTCCATCTAGTTCTCTGGTCTCCCACGGAAGGGTCACGTACTGTTGAACCTTGGCGAGCTGTTTTCTCAGGCTGCCATTCTCCTCGCCAAGACGGTCCATTATCTTTCCTACCTCGTCGTATCGACAGTTCGCCCTAGAGATCAACCTTCTCATTTCCCTGGAATACAGGACATCCCTATCGGAATCCAAGGAAAACACGACCTCCCACTCGGGAGAACTGCCCTTGAAGGACTCGACGAACAGGGTTCCTATCTCGGAAGTGTTCTCCACGTGGCTTCCCGAACAGGCGATCAGGTCGAAATCCGGTATTCGGACTACCCTTATGGAGTCGTCGGAAACCCTGTCCCACCGGGCCTTGAGACCGTCCAGTCTCTTTGCTTCCTCTATCGGGAGAACTAAGGTCTCCACCGGCAAGGACGACCTTACGACCCCTCTGGCCCGATCCTCCGCTTCGAAGAGAAAATCCCAGTCCAGATCGCCGTCGTATCTCATGTAGATCCCGGTCCGTTCCTCGCCTACAGCGACCTTGTAAACCGACAGCCCCGGCCGCATATCCTCCATGATCCGGGAAAGAACGTGCTCCCCCGAGTGCATCCTCGATAGGACGGAATGTCTGACGTCGTCTCTCTCTATCTTCAGGAGATCCCCCTCCCGAAGCTCCCCGCTCTTAAGCTTTAGATCCAGGACACAGAGACCGTCTTCGTCCTTTCTGGTATTTAAGATGAATCCATCGCAGTTGTCGGAGGAGAAAACACCCGAATCGCCGGGCTGTCCGCCTCCCTCGGGGTGAAGAAAGTGATCCCCATCTATCAGAACGCTGGCTTTCTTCCCTTTTTTGTTATCCAACCTCAGCACTCGAACCGACACTCCGGAACGACCTCCTCTCTGGATCATTCGAACTCCTTTTTATACTGTTTACCCGTTCCCATCATAACTCCCACCGTGTTCAGGGAATCGACGTTCTCGCATATTATCTTGATGATCGCCACTATTGGGACCGACAATAACGCGCCTATGACACCCCAAAGCCAGCCCCAGAAGAACAGGGATATGAGTATTACCACCGGACTGACGTCCAGACTGTCCCCCATGACCTTAGGGGTTATCACGTTTCCGATAAGCATCTGGATTAACAGAAGGGACACCGCCGCGCCTATGGCGGGGAAAGTATTCGGGTAATACTGTACCAGAGCGAGCAGAATTGGAGGAACCGAGGCTATTATAGAACCGATGGTCGGGATGAAATTGAGAGCGAAAGCCAAAACCCCCCAGGTCATGGCGAAATCGACCCTAAGGTAGGACAGAGCCAACCAGACGCAGACCCCGGTGGAGACGCTTATCAAGGTCTGTAAGGTCAAATAGCTCCCTATCTGGGTGGAGATGGCCTTCAGAACCGAAAGAATTCTGGACCCCGAGTCGACGGAGAAGGCCTTTTTGATCTTGTACTCCACGTATGGGCTGCCCAAAAGCATAAAGACCAGAAAGACTATGACCAACACCAAGTTCGACATAAAGGTCACCAGAGAGCCGGAAAGGGAAAGGAGATATTTGCCTATCCTCTCACCCCAGTTTATGTTATCCCAGAAATCCGGAGGCAGCAGATCGCTGCTGGCGAAGCTCTTCGTGAGAGCTATGAGCTGATCGTAATACTTGGGATAAGCCGACGCGAAAGCCACCACCCGGGTATTCATGAAAATGGCCCCTAGGGCACATACCCCCAAAAACAGGGCTAAAACCGCCACGATGGTGAAGAAGATTGGAATCTTCTTCCGGGCCATGAAGCGAACTATAGGTCCGAACACATATGAAAGAAGCCAGGCTATAACGAAGGGAAGTATGACGCTCTGAGCGGCCTTGAGCACCATACCTACCGCTACCAAAGTCAGTATGAAAACGCACGCCACTATGATGTTTACGTTTTTCATCGCGACCTCCCTTGGAAATCGTATTTTGCCCGTCGATTATACATCTTTTTCCCCGTCTCGGTCTAATATCTACCGATGGTACGACCGTAGATAGGCTATAAAAAAACCCGCCTACAGGCGGGTTGGAAGGCCTCTTGGAGGCTCGATATCTCATATGGCGCGCCCGGCGGGATTCGAACCCACGACCTCTGGCTCCGGAGGCCAGCACTCTATCCAGCTGAGCTACAGGCGCATCGTTCAAAGCTAAGCAACTTGGATACGATACATCGAAAAGCCTCTTAGGTCAAGTGTCCCCTACGGAAATAAACCTGGAGCTAGTCCCTGAAACTGACCACTGTTACCCCATAGCCGCCTTCTCCGTTCTCTCCCAGTCGAAAATTCGCCACATAGGGCAGACGGCAGCATAGCTCGTGGACCTTTCTACGCAGAATCCCCTCGCCCCGTCCGTGAATCACGGTAACCTCTCCGTAGCCAGCCAGGACAGCCCTGTCCAGGTAATCCGCCACTATAGGCATGGCCTCGTCCACCGTCATTCCCCGTACCATTATGGAGCTAGGTACCCCGACGGGACGAGATACTGAGATAGAAGGACCGGAAACCTCAGGACGTATCTTCTTATCGCTCACCGTAAGTTTTTTGATATCCGTCTCTATCTTCAGCCCCCCCACCAGGACGACCGCTCTCTTCCCCTTTATGGAGAGCACCTCTCCGGCCGAACCTGATCCGGAGACCTGAACCACGTCTCCCACCTCTATCTCCTTGGCCCCCCGTTCCTTTATCTCCTTGGCCTCGAATACAGCCTGACGGACCTGGGATCGTTCCTTCGATTTTTTGACCCCTTTTTTGTGCTTATTCAACTCTCTGTCGGCTGCCGATTTAGCGGCCTCGTCGAGGCCGCGGAGCATCTCTCTGGCCTGCCTCTCCGCCTCCTCCAGGACCCTCTCCGCCTCTCTGTCGGCCTTCATGATGGTCCGTCTTTTTATCCTCTCAAGATCGCGGCGTTCTTTTTCGATAGCCTTTTTAAGCTCCTCAATCTCCAGCCTTTCCTTGGCCAAAGAGGCGGCCTGAGAGTCGAGATGAAGGGTCTTCTTCTGGAGCTCGCCTATCATGGTCTCTATGGAGGCCTCTCCGCTTTTAAGAACTTTTTCGGCATCCCCTAGAACCTCCCGGTGCATGCCTAGCCTCTCAGCTATAGCCAGGGCGTTGCTCTGTCCCGGAATGCCCATTATCAGCCGGTAGGTCGGCGTGAGGGTGGACAGATCGAAATCCACGCTGGCTGTCTCTACTCCATCGGTGGTGGTGGCGAACTTTTTTATGGGGTTGTGATGGGTAGTCGCCAGAACCAAAGAACCTCTTCTCTTGAAGGTCTTAAGCAACGCAACTCCGAGGGCAGCTCCCTCCTGGGGATCGGTACCCGCACCCAGCTCGTCCAGAAGGATAAGGGATCGATCGTCCGAATCCTCCAATATATTCACGATGTTCTTGAGGTGGGCACTGAAGGTCGATAGACTCTGTTCTATGCTCTGTTCGTCGCCGATATCGGAGAAAAGAGACGACACCTCTCCGACCTGGGAGCCCTCCACCGCCGGGATAGGCAGGCCGCACCAGGCCAGAAAAACCGACACCCCCACGGTCTTGAGGACCACGGTCTTTCCTCCCGTATTAGGACCGGTGATGACCAGGACCCTGAAGGCCCCACCGCAATGGACGTCAATGGGAACGGCCGACGAACCGAGCATAGGATGGCGTACCTGAAACAACCTGAAACGGGTTCCCCCCGCCATCTCAGGGAAGGCCCATCTCTCTCTGTCCATCAGATCGGATACGGCGTATATCATATCCATAGTCCCTAAGACGTCCTGGGCCTCTAGGACGGCCCCTTTTCTGGACATTATACCGGCGGTAAGGGCCCGGAAAATTCGTCTTTCCTCGTCTCTCTCGTCCTGACGGAGCTCCACCATGCGATTGTTCAGGGAGACCACGCAGTTGGGCTCCATGTAAGCGGAATTTCCCGATGAAGAACGATCTACCAATATCCCCGGGAACCTTCCCACGAACTCCTGTCTGACCAGAAGGACCGATCTACCGTTTCTCATGGAGAGGACCCTCTCCTGCAGCATATGAGAGGAGCTACCGTTGATTATGCCGTTACAGTCTCTCCTTATTCTTCTCCGTAGTTCGTCTATCCTCTCTCTCAGATCCCTCAACCTTGGAGATGCTCCGTCGTAGAGCTCTCCCTTCTCGTCCAACACGGATAGCCTTTCGAGATCCTCGGAAAAATCCCGGACCCTTCTGGCCAAAGTCCACAGGGAGGGGAAATCATCCCTGACCTCTACGACAGAATCGCGAATACGCCCAGCCAGATGAAGGAGGACACGCACACGCAGAAGCTCCTCTCCCGACATCATTCCGGTCTCGGAGGCTCCTTCGATCAGGCCGTCGACGGAAGCCACGTCGGAGGACCAGGGCAAATTGCCATGTATTGAGAGATACCTTCGATACCCCTCTATCAGGGACTGTCTCTTGAGAACCTGGTCCATATCGGAAAAGGGTTCCTGCCGGGACAACATAAAAACGCCCAGTTCGCTTCGAGCCCGAGAGGCGAACTGGAGCATTATCTTCTCTATTTCAAGGCTTTTATAGGCCGCTTTCGACACATACATAACTCAGATATCCCCCGTATCGACGGGATAGGAACTCCCTTCATCGGGCAAAAGCCCGCTCTTAGCCGCATAGGGCGCGACGTGAGGCCATATTATTGCGGCCAAAATCATCGAACGACTCTGTTTTAAAACTTCCTGGGGAACCAGAGGTTTCACCATGGAGATCAGTACGAAGAGGACCAATAGAAGGGCTACCGACTTAACGCACCCGGCGGCCAGTCCCAGCATTCGATCCAGAAAGGTGAGGGATGTAATGGTCAGGAAAGCCCTGCATACCCTGGTCAACAGAGCACCCAGAAGGACGACCACGACGAAGACTACCACCATGGATATCACCTTGCCGGCGGGAAGGGATAGACCGTCGAAAGCCTCCGTCAGAAAAGCGGCGCCCTGGTCGGCCAGGCGAAAAGCCAAGACCAGACCTCCCACCGTGGCGACCAGGGAGATGACCTCTCCCATAAGACCTCGCAACATTCCCTTGACAGCGAAAATGACCGTGACAAACAGAAATATCAGGTCTATTGCCAGTCCTATATTCATGGAGAATCCTCCGCCGGATCTACTTCTGCCAGTAGATCCTCCAGCCTTCTGCTTTGACCGTCGACCCAGAGGACCAGGTTCAGCCACGCCATCAGAAGCCGTCGATCCGAGGGCATCTTGGAATCGATCTTGCCCATGACCTCCTCCGTGAAGGCCATGGCTCGTGACCAAGTAGCTTCGTCTACGGCGGTCTCCACGCTGTAGCGGTTCCTGCCTATCACGACGGTCTCTTGGCGGCTTTTATCGGACAATCAAGCGACTCCCCTCTTATCCTCTGTTATCCGGCCCCTCCTGGGGCAACAGATTTTTAAGCTTGCCGTAGACGGCGGTCAGACGACTCTCCATCTGGGCCTTCTCCTTCTGAAGATTCATCTTCTCCCTTTCCAGCTGCTCTATCCGTCTCTGGCTCTCCTTTTCCTGCCTTATATGTTCCATCTCTTTGTCCTTCAGCTGGGTCTTGGCTCCTTCCAGCTCGTCCTTGAAGCGGTCTCTGGATTCTTTAAGGACCTTAAGTCTCTCAGCGAGTCCATCGATAAGTTGATCCATATTTTCCAGGTTCATAATGACCCCTCCAGTATTATTTAAATTTCGGGAATACCCGTTTATGGCTCCGCAGCTCAGCGGAGAGAATAGCCTTTTTCTTCCAGCCTGGACCTCAGTTCTTCGTGTACGGAATCGACCTCTTTGTCCTTAAGGGTTCTGTCCGAGCTCCTGTAGGCCATGGAAAACGCCAGACTCCTCTTGCCCTCGGGAATTCCCTTCCCTTCGTATATATCGAACAGCCTGACCTTATCTAGAAGGTCGTCGGCGAGGTTTTCTACGTCACCAATCACGGATTCGACCGATACGGAGGAATCTGCCAGCAAGGAAATATCCCTGAAAACCGGAGGATAAGAGGAGCCCTGTCCGAACCTCAAAACCGGATCCTCAAGCAAAGGAGCCAAGTCGAACTCGAAACAGAAAACCGGGCCGTCCAGGTCCAACTCGCTCTCTACGGCCGGCTTCAGCCTGACCATAAAGCCTATCACCGCACCATCATACACGATATGGGCCGTTTGCCCAAGATGTCCGAAAGGCTCCTCTCCCTGAACGAAGGAAAAACGGACCTTTCTGGACAACCCGAAGGACTGGACGTCCGCCTTCACCGACAGCAGATCGTCTACGACGGATTCACCGTAAGGGCTGCGTGTATCCTTACCGGGATAGACCAGACCGGAGATCCTGTCGAACTCGATCAATTCGTCCCTTTCGTCCAGCCTGAAGACCCTGCCGGATTCGAAAAGCCTGACGGGACCTCGCCAGCCCGACCTCAAGGTCCGCCTCAGGGACTCCAGAAGTCCGGGCAACATGGTCGATCTCATTACGGACAGCTCTCCGCTTATCGGATTGCTGAGGGAGAGGAAACGACCTCTGGGATCGTCCTCGAGGCGCAGTGTCTCTCCGTATTTAGGCGAATGGAAGCTATAAGAGACGACCTCTACGTACCCTCTGGCGATGGCGAGCGACCTCAGCTCTCTCGACGTCGCGGTCACGGCTCCCAGTTTTCCCGTACCGTAGGAGCATCCGGGAATTCGGGAAGGTATCACGTCGTATCCCCTTATCCTGGCGACCTCCTCCACGAGATCCTCCTCTATGGATATATCCGGACGATAGGAAGGGACTTTGAAACTTCGCACGCAGCCGTTCTCACTGACCTCGACCTCGACAAGCCCCAGCCTCGATAGGATGGAGGACGCCTCTTCCATATCGTCCCATTGGGTGATTCGGGCCAGTTTTCTTTTCGTCAGGGACACCACCGGACGGTTCGTATCGCCTCTGAAGGCTCTGGCCACACCGGAGGCGACCTCCGCACATCCCCAGTCTTTCAGCAAGGAGAAAGCGTAGTCTATGGCTCTCTCCGGAAGCTCCGGATCCACCCCTCTGGCGTAGCGATAGGAGGCCTCACTGGGAAGTCCCAGACGACGGGAGGTCGAGCCTATCCTGGCAGGATCGAATATGGCGCCTTCCAGGAGCAACCGCGTCGTGCCGTCCTCTATCTCCGAGTTCAACCCTCCCATGACCCCTGCCAGGGCCACCGAGCTATCTCCACTGCATATGACGAGATCCGACGAGTCGAGGACCCTTTCCTTGTGGTCCAGCGTCACGAACCGCTCTCCCTGGAGGGCCGAACGGACCGAGATGGACCGATCGGGCAACCTGTCGGCATCGAAGGCATGAAGGGGCTGCCCCAAGGCGAGCATGGTCAGGTTGGTAACGTCTACCACGTTGTTGACCGGCCTCATTCCGCAAAGAGCCAGCCGAATCCTGGCCTCAATGGGTGACGGAGCTATCTTCAGCCTATCCGCCATACCCATGAGATAGACCGGACATCCGTCGTCCTCCAGAGTTATGCCTTTGAAATCGAAGTCCCAGTCGGGATCTCCCAGGGAGACGGGCTCGTCCCCTTTTCTCATGGAGGCCTCGGGGAAGAGGGCTATCACCTCTCTGGCGATCCCTCTCATGCTCAACATATCCCCTCTGTTGGGGGTTATGGAAAGTTCTAAGATAAAATCGTCCAACCTCAGAGCCTTGACTGCGTCGTCTCCTGCGCCCAGATGTTCCGGCAGTCTCAGTATACCGAACTCGTCCGCCACGTCGGGAAGTCCCAGCTCCTCGGCGGAAAGCATCATTCCCGAGCTGACCACACCGTCGAACTCCCTGTCGCTCAACACGGTTCCGTCGGCTATGGTGGCGCCACTGGGAGCATAGGGAACCTTGTCGCCTACGGACAGATTTTTAGCGGCGGTAACGCAGGAGATCGAACCATTCCCTCTATCGAGATCCACCAGCAGGAGGTTCCCGCTGCGAGGATGTGGAACGATCGAGGAGACTTGGGCCACCACTATCCCGGCCAACCTCTCGCACGGGCGATGTATAGCCTCTATTTCGTTTCCGGTAACGGTAAGCCTCTCGGCCACAGTCTCCATCGAGACAGGCAAATTCACCAGCTCGTTGAGCCAATTCCAGGAAACCAACATCATTCATCCCTCCCGGAGAGCAGATAGGACAGATCTCCCTCGAAGAGAGGGCGAAGGTCCCTGAGATCGTATTTCAACATAGCTATTCGATCCAGCCCCATACCCCAGGCGAAACCGTTGAACCTCTCGGGATCGACTCCTCCGGCCCGAAGTACCTCGGGATGGACCATTCCCATACCGCCTATCTCCAGCCAGCCGGTCCCCTTGCATATCCGGCAGTAGGGATCCTTGCCGGAACAGGCGATACACTCTATGTCGACCTCCATGGACGGCTCGGTGAATGGGAAATAGCTCGCTCTGTATCGAGCCTTGAGAGGCCTGGAGAAGATCGCCGAAACCATGGCCTCCAGACAGCCCTTGAGATCTCCTATGGAGACGTCCTCCTCCACCAGAAGCCCCTCTATCTGATGGAACATAGGTGAATGGGTGGGATCGCTGTCCCTCCTGTAGACCTTCCCGGGACAGGCTACCCTCAAAGGCGCCCCGTAGGCCAACATGGACCTCACCTGCACCGGAGAGGTATGGGTCCTGAGAAGTCTGCCATCGTCGAAATAAAAGGTGTCCTGCATATCCCTGGCGGGATGATGAGGGGGGATATTGAGGGCCTCGAAATTATGAAAGTCGTCCTCCACCTCCGGCCCAAGGGCCACGGAAAAGCCAAGCCCGGTGAGTATCTCGGAGACATCGTACATCACCTGCATAACCGGATGGACTCCCCCGGAAAGGCGACCTCTGGCGGGCTGGGTAACGTCCACGAACTCATCGAGCTCCTTTTGCCTCAAAGCCTCGTCTTCCGCCCTTTTGGACCTCTCTGTCAGATCCGAGTCGAGGACCTGTTTTAGCTCGTTTATGACCTTACCCGCCTCCGGACGTTCCTCCGGCGACATCGTCCTCAGAGACTTCAAAAGAGCAGTCACCTTGCCCTTCTTGCCCAGATAGCGAACCCGGAGGTCTTTTAGATCGTCCAGAGACTTCGCATCCTCTAGCTCAGAAAGGAAGGAACTTCTCACCCCTTCTATATCCAGTTTCAAATCCATCGTCTAGACCTCCCTTTCCGAATTTATTTTTTCCAGTTTATCCACCCAATCGGCCAGGCGTTCCCTGTCGCCGACCAGCATCAGTTTATCTCCCTCTCTTATAACCGAATCCGGACCAGGCATCATCTTGGCGTCATCCCGCTCCAACAACAATATGGATGCGCCGTAGGAACTTCTAAAGTTTAGCTCTATAAGGCTCTTTCCCACCATGTCAGGAAGGGGCCTAAGCTCTCCCACTATATAGCCGTTGCCCGGTATCTGAGAGAAGTTCGACAGCCAGGGGTTGACGAACTGCTCCGCCAGACGGACTCCCATGTCCTTTTCGGGAAAGATGACCCTGTCCGCCCCGACCCTGGCCAGGACTCTGGCGTGAAGGGCGGTCTGGGCTCTGGATACGAGCCTATCTATTCCCAAACCCTTGAGGATCGCTGTGGTGAGGATGCTGGCCTCCACGTTCTCCCCTATGGCGACAACGGCCACATCGGCTTCCTTGGCCCCGACCTTTATAAGAGCCTCCTCGTCTGAGGCATCTAGCTCGGCAGCGTAGTCCACCGTATCGGCGACCTCCGCCACTTTGTCGGGATCCATGTCGACCGCAACTACCCTCTGTTCCAGAGCTACCAACCTCTCGCAAAGAGAGAGGCCGAAACGCCCCAGTCCTACGACGAAATACATCTTGGTCTCCCGGGCCATGAAGAACAGCTCCTATCCTATAGGTATAGAGGTCTCGGCGTAGCTGACCTTGCTGGACTCGTCGCTGTCCGCGAGGCTGAACAGGAAGGTTAGGATCCCCACCCTACCCCAGAACATCAGGAGTATGAGAATCCATTTTCCAGCAGGGGAGAGCCCCGCAGTAACCCCCATGGAAAGCCCCACCGTGCCGATGGCCGAGACGACCTCGAAGGCCAAGCTCCTGAACGACATATCCTCCACCAAGTTCAGAAGGAGTATACCAAATAAAACCGTGGCCACGTAGAGGAAAGCGAGCATCATCGCCCTCAGCACGAGCTTTTGAGGAACACTTCTGTGCCAAAGCACCAGATTGGAGTCGCCTCTCGTGTTGAAAAAAGCGGAGGAGACCAGAAGCCCGAAGGTAGTTGTCTTCATTCCCCCTCCCGTAGAGCCAGGCGAAGCTCCTATCATCATCAGGATCATGATCAGAAAAGCCCCTAGAGAGGACAGCTCGACGGTCGGCAAGGTGTTGAATCCGGCGGTACGAGAGGTAACGGAGGCGAAAAGGACGTTCCATATCTTCATGGGAACCGAAAGCCCTCTCAGCAGGCCATCCCATTCGGTCAAGGCGAGAACGGCCGCTCCGAAAAAAACCAACGATACGGTTACCACCAGCACTAGCCTGGTATGGATGGAAAGCCTTTTTCTACCTCTGAACCACTCACCTAGCTCCCACAAAACGATGAAGCCGACACCGCCTAGAATTATGAGAAACATCACCACCGCCGGGACAAGCCATCCCGTAGCGTAACCCTCCAGGCTATCGCTGAAGAGGGAAAAACCGGCGTTGCAGAAGGCGCTGATGCTGTGAAAGATCGAACACCACAGGGAATCCATGGAGGACATGGTCTCGCTGAAAACGAAAAAAAGCGGAATAGCCGCTAAGCACTCGATCACAAGGGTCATCTTCACTATACGGGCTACGAGTCTCACCGCACCGGAGGGACCCTCAAGCCCCATGCCTCCGGCAAAGAGAAGCCTCTGTCTTATCCCTATGGGACGACGCAGTAGAAAAAGGGTGAAGGTCGCCGCGGTCATAACTCCCAGACCTCCCAGCTGAATCAGAAGAAGGAGTGTCGCCTGAGACGAAAAGACCAGGTCCCTGCCGGTATCTACCACGGCCAGACCGGTCACGCAGACAGCGGAAGTGGAGGTGAAAAGGGCGTCCAACGGAGAGATAGGCATATCTCCCAGATAGTTGAAACCCCATAGCAGAAGGGCTCCTATCAAAATCAATGATAGGAACCCTCCGACGATGGCTCGTTCAACTCGTATAGAGCTGTATGTCCTCACTACGCCTGGTTCAAGGCCTCTTTGGCCTTGACGGCTAGGGCCTCGAAGGCGGGCATGTCGTTTACGGCAAGGTCCGCAAGCATCTTGCGGTTGACCTCCACGCCGGCCTTCTTCAAGCCGTTGATCAGATTGCTGTAGTTCATACCGTTGATCCTGGCCGCAGCATTGATCCTGGTTATCCAAAGACGACGGAAGTCCCTCTTGCGAAGCTTTCTGTCGGCATACATCCTGGTCAGTGAGTGAAGGAAAGCCTCCCTGGCACGACGATAGACGTTCTTCTTTCTTCCGAAATAACCTTTAGTTATGGAAAACAGCTTTTTGCGTTTTCTATCGCTAGAGCTGGCAGCAGCAACACGCATCGTTCTTCACCTCTCGTTACGGAATCGCCGTTAGGCGTAGGGCATCATTTTCTTCATCGTCTCGGTCAAAGTATCGTTAAGGATACCGTCCTGACGAAGGCGACGAAGGCGTCTTGCGTTCTTCGTCCTGAGAATGTGAGCGCGACCGGATTTCTTATAGGATACCTTTCCCGTTCCGGTGAAAGAAAAACGCTTTTTAGCGCCGGAGTGGGTTTTCATCTTAGGCATAGGAGCTCCTCCTTATATTAGAATACCGTTTTATAGAACCTTACTCTTCCCCCTGATCGCTTTCGCTCTTAGGGGATTTTTTGACCTCTTTCTGCTGGACCGGAGTTATCATCATCCGCATGTAACGTCCTTCCATGCGGGGGAAGCCCTCCATCTTGCCGAGGTCCTCGCAGTCCTTGGCTACTCTGTCCAGCACTTCCTTGCCGCGATCCAGAAACGCCATCTCCCTACCCCTGAAGAATATGGAGACCTTCACCCTGTGACCGTTCTCCAGGAAACTCCTAATGGCCTTGGTTTTGAAGTTGTAATCGTGTTCGTCGATCTTCGGACGCATCTTCATTTCCTTGAGAGTCTGGGTCTTCTGTTTCTTACGAGCGTCCTTCTCCCGCTTCTGCTGCTGATACCTGAACTTACCATAATCCAGGATGCGGCAGACCGGCGGCTTGGCTCCCGGAGCCACCTCCACCAGGTCCAGTTCCTTTCCTGCCGACAGATCCAGGGCTTCGTTTATGGGAAGGACTCCCAATTTTCCACCTTGATCGTCTATAACCAGGACCTCTCGTGCGGTTATCTCCTCGTTAACTCTCGGCTCGTCAGAAAGTTTCTTAGCTATAACGGTTCACCTCCGTGAATGATTGGCGTAAAAAGAGGGGACCGACTACGGCCCCCTCGAAAGTACGAAATACACTACGCCCTGAGGCGCGATGATTCGACTGGAACCAGACAACTGCTAAAGGCGTCGCCAGGTGAGGGGATCCCCTTCTTTTCTACATCGTAACTCGTAAGATGTTACCACGACATCCCGTTTTAGGCAAGTTTTTCTCTATAAGGGGGAGAACTGCCCTTTAAGCAGCTCCAGTAGATCCTCCTTACTCATGGATCCCTTATCCCCTTCGGACCGGTCTCTCACTGAGACGGTACCGGTCTCCAGCTCTTTGTCTCCGACGACCAGCATGAAAGGGACCTTCTCCATCTGAGCGTCTCTGATCTTCCTACCGAGCTTTTCGTCCCGACAGTCCAGTTCAACCCTATACTCCCGATCCTGGAGCAAAGCCTTCAAATCCTTGGCGTAATCGACGTGATCGTCCCCTACGGCGAGGACCTTCACCTGAACGGGAGCGATCCAGAAGGGGAAGGCCCCTGCGTAGTGCTCTATCAGTATGCCAAGGAAACGCTCGATGCTTCCCAATATGGTCCTATGGAGCATGGCAGGACGATGTTCCTTCCCGTCCGAGCCTATATAGGTGACGTCGAACTTCTCCGGCATCTGGAAGTCGAGCTGGATAGTCCCGCACTGCCAGGTCCTACCTATGCAGTCCTCCAGGTGAAAGTCTATCTTGGGACCGTAGAAAGCTCCGTCTCCGGGGTTGAGGACGTAGGTAGTTCCCCTCTCCTCCAGCACCTCTCTCAGGGACTTCTCGGCCAACTCCCACATCTCGTCGCTGCCCATAGAGTTATCCGGCCTGGTTGACAGTTCCACGTGGAACTTGAAGCCGAACACCTCGGAGTATATGTAGTCCACCATGTCCATGATCAGGGAGACCTCGTCCTTGATCTGATCGGGGGTGCAATAGTGATGTGCGTCGTCCTGGGTGAAACAACGGACCCTCATCAGACCGTGCAACACTCCGGACTTCTCGTGTCTATGGACGATCCCGAGCTCGCCGAGCCTGAGGGGAAGATCTCTATAGCTATGAAGATCCGACTTATAGACCAAGATTCCTCCGGGGCAATTCATCGGTTTTATGGCGTAGGGCTGATCGTCTATCTCGGTAAAATACATGTTTTCCCTGTAATGATCCCAGTGCCCCGACTGTATCCACAGATCCCTGTTAAGAATCATGGGAGTCCTTATCTGATCGTAACCGTTCTTTCTGTGCACCTTGCTCCAGAAGTCGATTAGGGTGTTTATCACCACCATACCCTTGGGATGGAAAAACGGGAACCCCGGACCTTCCTTGTGGAGAGAGAACAAGCCAAGCTCACGACCGATCTTGCGGTGATCCCTCTTTTTAGCCTCCTCCATCCTGGTGACGTAGGCCTCCAGATCCTCCTTGGTGGCGAAGGCGGTTCCATATATACGGGTAAGCATGATGTTGTTTTCGTCGCCTCTCCAATAGGCACCGGCGACGGAGAGAAGCTTGAAGTTCTGGAGCACCCTGGTGTTGGGCACGTGAGGACCCCGACAGAGATCGACGTATTCGTCCTGCCAGTATAGATTGACCGAATCGTCGTCTATTCCCTCCAGGATCTCGACCTTATAGAGATCCTTCCTTTCCTTGAAGAGCTCGATGGCCTCCTCTCTGGAGACTCGCTGGCGCTTCAGAGGTATTCCCCTCTTGACTATCCTGCGCATCTCCTTCTCCAGTGCGGGCAGATCCGCCTCTGAGATGGGCTCCTTGAACTCTATGTCGTAGTAGAAACCGTCCTTTATCACCGGACCTATTGCGACCACTGCTCCAGGGAACAGTCTGGTGGCGGCCTGGGCCAAGAGATGGGCGGTCGAGTGTCTCAGTATCTCCAGACCCTCTTCGGTATCGGAGGTTATGGGCTCCACCGAGGCATCGCAGGAGACCTCTACGTCGAGATCCAGCTCCTCTCCGTTCACCTTGGCCGCGAGAGCTCCCTTGTCAAGCTTCCATTCCTTTAAGATATCGCCGACGACAGCTTTCTCCGACTCGAGAAGCTGCCCGGCGGGACCGGAAAAACGATACATTTCCTACCTGCCTTTCCAAGGACCGACCAGGCCCTTTACAACGCTAGAGGGGATCTTGATGTCCCCATTCTCCTACTATTTCCTCGAAGGGGTCGAGATGCCGGTGCTACCGAATCCACCGGAGCCTCTCTCGGTGGATTCCAAAGTAACGACTTCCTCCCAGCAGGCCCTCGCGACCGGAGCGATCACCAATTGGGCGATCCTGTCGCCTACTGCCACCTCGAAGGGATCATCTCCCAGGTTCATCATTATTACCCTGAGCTCCCCCCTGTAATCCGAATCTATGGTTCCAGGAGAGTTCGGAACCACCAGACCTCTATTGAGAGCCAGGCCGCTTCTTGGGCGAACCTGGGCCTCGAAGCCCTCGGGAACCGCTATTCTGAGTCCGGTTCCCACCGTCATGCATTTTCCCTGAGGGATCACCACAGGTTCCGCCGCTATCAGGTCCATACCGGCGGAACCATCCGTCTCATAGCCGGGAAGGGGAAGCCTTAAGGCTTCCCCTTCCCGTACCACGGGGATACGTATCTCCATTTTATCTGCGATCGTTTCTACGACCGCCGTTACCGCCTCTTCGACGATCGTCTCCGCCAGGCCTACGCCTGTCGTTTCCGGCAGGTGCGGGAGGCAGGGCAGCTATGGCCTCGTCCCTCTCGGCCTCGAAGGACAAACAGGACTCCAGTCCGGCTTCCTTGACCTTTGCCTCGTCGGCCAGGATCTTCTTTCTGGTCAGGTTTATCCTGCCCATATCGTCGATCTCTCGGACCATCACCAGCACAGGATCTCCGGGCTTGAATACATCCTCTACCTTTCCTACCCTGTGAGTGCTGATCTCGCTGACGTGGAGCAATCCCTCCTTGCCTGGCAGGACCTCCACGAAGGCTCCGAAGGCCATGAGACGGGTCACCTTGCCCTGGAATACCTCTCCGGCCTGAACCTCTCTGACTATGTCGTCGATCATCTTTATCGCCGCGTTGACCTCTTCCTGGGAGGCTCCGGCAATCAGAATCTGACCGTCATCGTCTATGTTGACCTTGGCCCCCGTCTCCTGGGTAATCCCCCTGATAACCTTACCTCCAGGCCCTATAACGTCTCGGATCTTATCCACGTTTATCATCATAGTGTACATCCTGGGAGCGTTGGGAGAGAGATCCCCGGGGTTGGATATGGCCTGCTCCATAACGTCAAGGATCGCCATCCTGGCGTCTTTGGCCTGTCCTAAAGCCTGCTTCAGTATTTCCCTGGTTATCCCTCCGGCTTTGTTGTCCATCTGAAGGGCAGTGACCCCTTCGCGGGTACCGGCGACTTTGAAGTCCATATCGCCGTAGTGGTCCTCCAGTCCCTGTATATCGGTGAGAACTACGACGTCGTCTCCCTCTTTGATCAGTCCCATCGCAATGCCGGCAACATGCCTCTTTATGGGAACTCCGGCACTCATGAGGGCCAGGCTTCCCCCACATATAGAGGCCTGGGAACTAGAACCGTTGGATTCAAGGATATCCGATACCACCCTGACCACGTAGGGAAATTCGGTATCGTCGGGGATAATGGGAGTCAAGGCCCTCTCCGCTAAGGCACCGTGTCCTATCTCCCTTCGGCCCGGTCCTCTCATTGGACGGACCTCTCCCACCGAGTAGGGCGGAAAGTTGTAGTGAAGCAGGAAGCTCTTGTTCGGCTCGTTGTGCTTGAGACCGTCTATGAGCTGATCGTCCTCACCCAACATGCCTAAAGTGGCCGTCGCCAGAGACTGGGTCTCCCCTCTGGTAAACACTGCGGATCCGTGGACCTTGGGAAGGACGTCGACCTCGCAGCTCAGAGAACGGAGTTCGTCGGTCTTTCGACCGTCGGCGCGGCGCTTCTCCGTCACGGTGATCTTGCGCATCATAGCCTTAACCCAATGCTCGACGGCACCGGATATATATCCTCCCTTATCGGGGAACTCCTCGGCAAAATGCTCCCGAGCTCTATCTTCCAGAGCTCTAATGGCGGCGCCTCTCTGTTTCTTGTCGTGTATCATAACGGCTTCGGCGATATCGGATTTGAGATTCGTCTCCACCCAGCAATCTATCTCGGGGACCCTGACGGGAGGATCTATTACGATCTTGTCCTTGCCGATCTCCTCTCTCATGCGTAGCTGGAGATCGACGATCCTCTTTATCTCTCCTTGGGCAAGCTCCATGGCGTCCACCAGAAGATCCTCCGGGACCTCCTGGGCCCCCGCCTCGACCATTGTGATTCCGTCGGAATGACCGGAGACGACCAGCTCCAAAGAACTGTTCTCCATCATCTCCTCCGTGGGGTTAACCACCAGGGAACCGTCTATGTAGCCTATACGTACAGCACCTACAGGACCACCCCATGGGATATCGGATATGGTCAGGGCCGCAGAAGCTGCGTTTATTGCCAGTATATTAGGCGGATTATGCTGGTCCACCGACAGGACGGTGGAAACCACGTGTACGTCGTGCCTCATCCAGCTCTCGAAAAGAGAACGAATCGACCTGTCTATAACCCTGGCACTCAGGATGGCGGTCTGGGAAGGACGCCCCTCCCTCTTTATAAAACCGCCGGGGATCTTCCCTGCGGAGTAAAATCGTTCCTCGAAGTCGACCAGAAGGGGGAAGAAATCCAGCCCCTCTCTCGGCTTATCGGTCATACAAGCGGTCGTAAGGATGACCGTGTCGCCCTGTCTAGCCCATACAGATCCGTTAGCCTGCTTGGCTACCTTACCGGTCTCGAAGACCAGCTCTTCTTCTCCAATTCTCACTCGATAGATATCCTGCATAAAAATTTCCTCCTTGTTTTTTCCATCCCTTTCGATCCGAATAAGCATACCACATAAAAGACGAAAAATGCGGAGACGATTTAAATCGTCTCCGCATTTCAGACCTAGAATTTCGACTCTTTTTTAGTGTCTCAGGCCGAGCCTCTCGATAAGAGTCTTGTATCTGTTGAAATCCTTGTTCCTGAGGTATCTCAACATCTTCCTACGACGTCCGACCATGGTAAGAAGCCCCTTCTTGGAGTGGAAGTCGTGCTTGTGCACCTTGAGATGTTCGGTCAGATCCCTGATCCTCTTGGTAAGGATCGCCACCTGGACCTCGGGAGATCCGGTATCGGTGGAATGGGAGTGAAAATCCTCGATAATTACGTTCTTCTCTTCTTTGGAAAGCATACTGTTCACCTCTAAACGACTTTTGCCGTCGAATTCCCGAATCCACGAAAGCTCTGAAAGGGCTATCCTAGATTTGGGTGCGCTAATTGTATCATCCGAATCGGCTACGGACAAGAACTATAAAAGCAACCCTAAGAAATCCCCTCAAAAATCTTTTTTCACTCTAGACAAGGCAGTGTGGTTGTGTTTTAATACACATAAGATGCGATAGCATCTATGAAATCTACTATTTTTTCAGGGGTGGTATAAATGAGAATTCTTATGATAGGGGATAAGGACAACGTAGGCGTCGGTGAAAGCCAGAATCTTTTCAGCGATCTATCTCGAGAGTTTACGGTAGTCCGCATCAGCGATCCAGAGGAGGGCCTGGAGATGCTGAAATCCAACAAGTACGACTGCGTCATAATAGACAGAAAAGACGCTGAGGATAACTGCGGAATGGACCTGGTCGACTTCAACAAGGAAAGTGGAATGGGACTGCCTATATTGATAATATCGGCCAACAAGACCGTGGACGACCTGGTCGCCATGTTTGAGAGAGGGGCCGACGATTACGTGGCCTCACCCTGCGACGGAAGAGAGATCATCGCCAGAGTGCATTCTCTCATAAGAAGAAGCGCTCAGTGCCATAGGCCGCTACTCACCTGCGGCAGACTCATACTGGATCCGGTAGCGAGGGAATGCAAGGTTGACGGCACCTCCGTCCCCCTGAGAAGACGGGAATTCGACATCCTCGAGATCCTGATGCGTCACGACAACCAGGTGTTCAGTAGAGAGAGAATCATATCCGAGGTATGGCAGAAGGAATATGACGGGACCAGCAACGTGGTCGACGTCCACATAAAGTACCTCCGGGACAAACTCAGAGAACACAAGATGGACTCTATCGTCGTAACGGTAAGAGGCGTTGGCTACAAAGTCCAGTGCAGTGAGTGCAGCTAACTCGTCGATATAGATTAAATCAAAAGGGTGGAGCTCCGTTTTTGGGAACCCCACCCTTTTTCTCCACTCTAACGTCTCAGAGTTATGGAGATGAAGGTGGTCCTTCCGTCCCTTCTCACCAACAACACGGCGTTACCCTTTTCGTTCTTCAGGGCCCTGCCAAGATCGGAGGGGGTCTTCAGGGAATGGCCGTTGGCCTCCAGGATAACGTCTCCCTCCTTCAGTCCGGCCATAGCAGCGGAGGACCGCTCCTCAACCGACAGTATAACCAGACCGTCTTCCGACGGAAGATCATACTTATCCTTTAGCTGGCCTGTGATGACTGCCACCTTGACCCCAAGGCTGTCGATCTCTCCCGACCCGGACACCTCGCCGAACCCAGCGGAATCGTCCACCTCGGAGAGCTTGGCCTTCAAGGTCCTCTCCTTTCCTCGGCGAACTACCTTCAAGGCGACCTCGTCTCCCGCCATACGATGACGGACCTTCATAACGAAATCCTGATGGTCCTTGACCTTCTTCCCGTCGATGGAGATTATGACGTCTCCCCTCTTCAATCCGGCCTTGGCCGCTGGAGAATCGGGAACCACGTCGCTGACCACGGCTCCGTCGGTTCCATCGAGCTTATAGGCCTTGGCGAAGTCCCTCGTTACCGGCTGTATATAGACGCCGAGCCAACCTCTCCTGACCTTGCCGTAACGGACTATATCGTCCATGACCTGTTTTGCCATGTTCACCGGTATAGCGAATCCTATGCCCTGGGCGTAAGGGATTATGGCCGTATTTATACCGATCACCTTGCCGTCCATGTTCAAAAGTGGCCCCCCGCTGTTACCGGGGTTTATGGCCGCATCGGTCTGTATGAAACCGTCGAAATTGAAGTTTCTGGCGTGGATACTCCTGTTCTTGGCCGAGACAACTCCCACTGTGACGGTATGTTCCAGACCGAGTGGATTTCCTATGGCCACGGCCCACTCGCCGACCTTGGTGGCCTCCGAGTCTCCCAACTCGAGGATCGGAAGATTCTTCGCCTCTATCTTCAAAACCGCTAGATCGAAGGTCGGATCCTTCCCCACTATCTTGGCGTCGAAAGTCCTGCCGTCCGAGAGAGTTACCGTTATTGTATCGGCATCGGCCACGACATGGTTGTTCGTAAGGATCTTGCCGTCCTCGCTGACGATGAAACCGGATCCCTTGCCTCTCATAGGGACCATCCTGGAGAACTCCTTGAACCTATCGCCGAAGAACTCCCTAAAGAAAGGATCGTCTCCGAAGGGAGACACGCTCTGCCTCACCATGGCCTCCGTATCTATGTTGACCACAGCGGGAGAAGCCTGCTCGAATATGGCGGACACGGGGTTGCCTGTATAGACGTCCTGGGCCTGAGCGGACACGGCGGACAATGCAAGGACGAACACCATCAAAGCTGAAAAAAGAACTCTCGATTTGATATTTTTTACATCCCTCATGAGATCACCTCCAAAATATCTACGTATAAATTACATCGAAGGCCCTCGTTTTACATCGTAATTTCTACCGAACCGTCATAGGGTAAAACGACGATAGCCGACCTCCTCTACCGTTTCTCTCTGTACTCCCTGAGTATATCCAGAACAGCGTCGATATCCGATGCCGTGTGGTCGCCGGATATCTGGAACCGTATCTCCTCGTCTCCCTTGGGAACCACAGGGTAGTTCAGCCCCGTGGCAAGGACGCCATTCTCCAGCAGGTAGGAGACTATCCTGGAGGTTTCCTCGGTGTCTCGGACCATCAGGGGAACCACAGGATGGTCTCCGGGGATCACCTCGTAGCCCAGGTCGGTCAGCCCTTTCTCGAACCGTCCGGTCATGTTCCTCAGGTGTTTCAGTATGCCCCTTCCCTCGGGGCCGTCCAGTATCTCCAGGGCCTTGACCGTGGCGGCCGCCTCTCCGGCGGAGATGGGGTTCGAGTAGATGTACATGGGGGCGTGTTCCCTCAGGTAGGTTACTACCGCTTCGCTGGATACGACGTAGCCGCCGTTGACACCGTAGGCTTTGCCCAGGGTCCCCACCAGGACGTCGGCCCGACCTCCCGTGTATTCCTCCGTGCCTCTGCCTGTCTCTCCGAAGGCCCCCACCCCGTGGGAGTCGTCCACCACCAGTATGGCGTTCTCAGGAAAGAGATGGTCGTGTTTCCTGACCACTGCCTCTATCTCCTTAAGAGGGGCGTGGTCTCCTCTCATGCTGAAGATGCCGTCCGTGACGACTATGAGACGCCGGGCTCCCTGGGCCTCCAGGATCCTGCTCTCCAGCTCTGCCACGTCGTTGTGGCCGTAGACCGATTTGCTCCTGGGGCGGGAGAGCCTTATGGCGTTTATTATGCAGTTGTGGTTGAGCTCGTCGCTTATGACCGCCGTTTCCTTGGTTATCAGGGAGGTGAGCACTCCGTTTACCGTCATGTAGGCCGAGCTGAAGACCATGGCTTCCTCTCTGCCGTGAAAGGCGGCCAGTTTTTTCTCCAGGTCCCTGTGAGGTCTGAAGGTACCGCTTATGAACCGGACCGCTCCGGGGCCGACTCCGTATCTGGTGGCTCCCTCTTCCTCCGCCTCTCTGAGGTCGTCCCTCAGGGTAAGTCCCAGGTAGGAGTTGGAGTTCATCCTTATGAAGGGTTTCTCACCGTGTCCCTTGACGAGGTAGCGAGGCCCCCTGTCGCCTTCCGGCTTGATGACGTCCTCTATTATCAGTTCCTTGCCCTTGGCCCGTCCGGAGTTTCTCAGCTCCTCCAGGTTCCCATTAAGGGTTTTCTCCAGTCTGTCCAGCATGGTTTTCTCTCCTTCCCCTACTTCTAGGATAGTTTGGCCTTCAGTTTCTCAAGCATGTCGACCGTCATGGCCTCCAGGTCGTATTTAGGGTTCCAGTCCCATTCCTCTCTGGCGGCGCTGTCGTCTATGGAGTTGGGCCACGATTCGGCTATGGCCTGACGGGCCGGGTCTACGTCGTAGTTCAGGACGAATCCCGGTACGTGCTTTTCTATGGCCGCCGCAAGTTGGTCCGGCTCGAAGCTCATGGCGGTTATGTTGAAGCAACACCGGTGCTTCAGCCTGGACGGGTCGGCTTCCATGAGCCCCACCACACTATCCAGGGCGTCGGGCATGTACATCATGTCCATGTAGGTCCCCGGGGCTATGAAGCTGGTGTAGCTGCCTTTGCGAATTGCGTCGTAGTAGATGTGGACGGCGTAGTCGGTGGTCCCTCCTCCGGGAAGGGCGTCGTAGGAGATGAGTCCGGGGAAGCGGACTCCCCTGGTGTCCAGGCCGTATTTGCCGTGGTAGTAGTCGCACAGAAGCTCTCCCGATACCTTGGCCACTCCGTAGATGGTGTTGGGCCTCTGGACAGTGTCCTGTGGCGTTTTGTCCTGTGGCGTCCCTGGTCCGAAGGCCGCTATGGAGCTGGGAAAGAAGAAGGAGCAGCTCTCCTGACGGGCGACCTCCAGGGCGTTGTAGAGACCGTTCATGTTGACCGACCAAGCCAGCTGGGGGTTCTTCTCCGCGTTGGCCGAGAGTATGCCGGCCAGGTGAAGCACCGTGTCGGCCCTGTGTCTCTTCACCAGTTCACTCAGCTTGTTTCCGTCAGTCACGTCCAGAAGCTCGAAGGGCCCCTCGCCAAGACGTTCCGTTCCCTCTTCCTTCACGTCCGTTGCCAATACGCAGTCGTTGCCGTATTCCTTCCTGAGACGGCGGATCAGCTCCGTCCCTATCTGTCCCAGTCCTCCGGTTACCACTATTCGTTTCACAGATAAACCCTCCTCAATTAGGTTCGAAAAACGATCTAATCGACAACCCAGTTCATTATATGCATTCCGTGACAACATAACAAGAAAAAAGAGAGAGGGAATATCCCTCTCTCCGAAAAAGCGAACCAAATTAGGCCTGAGCCCACCAATCCTTGAACGCCGCTTCCGCCGAATCGACGAAACCAGCGCATTCCTCGGTTATATCGTCGCTAAAGTCGAAGGAAACTCCGGTCACCGATATCAAAAGGGTCTTCGGCTTCCTATAGCCGAGATCGTCCATAAGGGACAACAACCAACCCGGCCCCATGGAGTGTATGTTCAACCCCTCCAAAGAAGGGTCCGGTAATATCTCATCGAAAGAGAACCCTCCGGGCAGCTCCACCGTGCTCGCATCGACGAAAACCGCCAAGTCCACCGATGTCATGTCGTCGGCCAACTCGGGCAGCAACTGGGCTCCAAGCCATAACTCCGTATCCACTCCCTGATCGCCGAGCCACTCGGCGATCCTCGGAGCCAGGACATGACCTACTCGATCGTCCTGACGAAACTCGTTGCCGTACCCTACAAGGAGAACCTTCATTTAACCCTTTAAGATCTCTCGGATCTCCCTGCCATCTCCGTCCACTATGGAGACCTTCAAAGGCATCTTGCCGACAGCGTGGGTAGAGCAGGAAAGACAGGGATCGTAACAACGTATGACGTGCTCCATCCTGTTGAGGGCACCTTCCTTGACGTCTGCGCCGTGGATAAACTCCTTGGCGACCATCTCGACGCCCTTGTTCATGGCATAATTGTTATGACCGGTGGCCACGATAAGGTTGACCGCCTTGACCGATCCCACCTCGTCCACCTGATAGTGGTGTATGAGAGTTCCTCTGGGAGCCTCTATGACCCCGATGCCCTCCGGCTGAAGTCCTTTGGAGGAAACCCTGAGATCGCTGCCAGTGATGTCTTCGTCCAAAAGCAGCTCTTCCATACGCTCCAGGGCGTAAAGGACCTCCATCAGCCTGGCATAATGGGTATACATGGTGTAGTGAACCATGCCATCCTCTCCGAGCTCTCTGAACCTCTTGAGCTCTTTGGAGGCCTCCGGGGTAGCGAAGTCGTCGCAGGCGTTGACCCTTCCTAGAGGACCGACCCTGTAGCTTCCCTGAGGAAAGCCGAGGGAACGGTAGAAGGGGAATTTCAGATAACTCCAAGGCTCGACGTGCTCTCCTATGTGTTCCAGATACTCCACGTCGGGGAACTCGTCGGTGATCCTCCCTCTGGGGCCGCGAAGACGGATATCGCCATCGAAAAGCTCAAGCTTTCCACCCTTCACCAACCCGAGGTATGAGCTCTTGAGGGTGGCGAACTTCTTGGCTTCCTCTCCGTTATCCTCGAGATATTTCCTTATCAACTCAATGGTGTCCTTTATGGCCTCTTTCTGCTCGGGGAGGCCCTTGAGGAACAGATCCCTTTCCTCTACCTTTATGCTCCTGTTGACCCCTCCGGGAATGCTGTGCCAGGGATGGATTTTCTTGCCACCCAAGGTCTTTATGAGCTCCTGGCCAAACTTCCTCATGAGGATTCCCCTCTTGGCCAGCTCGGGGAAATCCCTTGCAACTCCTCCGACGTGTCTCACCGCAGGATCGGCGTCGAATCCGAACAGCAGATCGGGGCTAGAGAGGTGGAAGAAGCTTAGAGCGTGGGACTGAACTATCTGTCCCATGTGCATCAGCTCCCTGAGCTTGTGGGCCGTGGGGGTTATCGTAACCCCCAGTATGGCGTCGCAGGCCTTGGCGGAGGCCAGATGGTGGCTAACCGGGCATATTCCGCATATCCTGGGAGTTATCACCGGCATCTCCCTGAAATCTCTGCCCTTGCAGAACGCTTCAAAGCCTCTGAACTGGGTAACGTGGAAACGGGTCTCGTCCACGTTACCAGAATCGTCGAGATATACGGTTATCTTGCCGTGCCCCTCTATTCTGGTTATGGGGTTTACGACGATGGTCTTTCTCTCTTTGGGCATGATTCTCCCCTCCTCAATCGTACCGCATCATGTCCACAGGTACCGTGGGGATGCGCCCCTCCAGTATCTCCTGGAAAACGTAAAGTATGGTATCCGCATCGGGAGGACATCCCGGTATATAGACGTCGACCTTAACCTCGTCGTCTATCGGGATAGCCATAGGAAGCAACTTGGGAAGATCTTCCCCGGGAATGACGCCATCGGGGTTTACCGTGCTGAGGGTATCCTTGTACCCCACCTCCAGTGCCTCCTCCGGCTTCATAAAATTCCTCATGGAGTTGATACCACCCATAACCGCGCAATCTCCCCAGGCTATCAGGATATCGCACTTCTCCCTAATATCCCGAGCGATGTGGACCTCTTCATCGTTGCCGAGAGCTCCGGAGATTACCCCCACCGTTACCTTGGGAATCTCCTTTATATCGGTTATAGGACAGGAGGTCAGTTCGACCTTGTCCAGAAGATCGACGATCCTCTCGTCGATATCGAGAAAAGACATATGGCATCCGGCACAGGCCTCGAGCCATACTGTAGCGACCTTTGGTTTCGACATGATCCAGCCCCCCTACAGTTCCACGGTCTTAGCCCTGTCCGGAGCTACCTCGGACAGGAAGACACTCTCGCAGGGCCCGACGGAACAAGACCTGTCGAGGGTCACGCCAAGCCTGTCGGCCAACCCGCTCACGACCTCGTCGACCCCGAGCCTCTCGTCGTCGGGCTTCACTATGACCTCGGCCTTTCTGTTCTCTCCCTCGAGACTGCAGTAATGTCCTCCGACCTCGAACCAAGCCTGTGCCGGCAGGATAACATCGGCCATGTTTACCAGAGGATGCACCATGAAGGGAGTATGAACCACGGTAAAACGACTCTTAGTCATGGCGTCCAGCGTATCCGGATCCTCGTCGACCAATCCGGTCGACGATACGAACAGGACATCCAGATCCCCTTCTCCCAGCCAGGACTCCTGTCCCAACATGGAGTGAAGGGTTCCGAGGCTGTTGCCGCTGGTCATCAGAGGGACCACTGCCAGCCCATCGTCGAAGGTTCCGCCGGAAACTATGGCCACGTTGGTCACAGCGGTGACGGCCTTGGGGAACTTGGCCGCCTTTCTACCGACCACGAAGACCGGTTTTTTCGCACCGGCCAGGAGCTTGACCGCCTCGCACACCGAAGCCGCTTCGAGATCGAAACGTTCGGCCAGTTCCGAGGTATCTATATCCTTGCCGGACTTCACATCGGCCACCATCGCACAGAGACCGCCGAGGAAAGACTCCATATCGGACTCATCTACCCTGAGATCGGAATCGGTCACTCCTGGGAAAGGCGCTCCGTCGCCGGAGACGTTGATCACCGAAGCCCCGTTCTTTATAGCACCGACCCTCACGTAACTAGCCACGACGGGAGCCTCTTCCTGAGGATCGGCACCGACAGTCATTATGACGTCGGACTCGAGAATATTGTGAGCGGCTGTAAATGGGCGAACCTTTTGCATGGCCACTGGCTCCATTCCCTTTAGGAAACCTCTGGAGACGTCGCCGTTGAATACGTCGTATTTACCGAGTTTGAGGCCATACCTGAAAAGAGCCGCATAGCTGGAGAGATCCTCGTTGGAGCTGAGATCGGACACCAGAACACCCATCTTATCCTTGGAGGCACCCTTCATCTTGGTCGCGACCAGATCGAGAGCCTCGTCCCAGGATGCCTCTCTGAAGGACGACCCCTCTCTTATCATGGGAACAGCGACCCTGTCTCGCTCTGTGGACTTGGGAAGCTCCCAGCGCCCCTTGAAACAGAGTTGACCTCCGTCGGGAGACGAGGTCTCGGTTCCCTCGACCCTGGTGACGCTTCCGGTTCTCACGTAGGCTTTGATCTTGCATCCCATCGAACAAAGAGGACACACGCTCTCCACCACATCGTCGCAGTCGTTCCTTCTGCCTCTATAGACGAAGTCCCTTATAGTTATGGCACCGGTGGGACAGACCTGGGCACAGGCGCCGCAGTCTACGCAGCTCTCACTCTGCCCCAGCAAGTGACCGAGATCGGCGACGACGTTGGTGTTCCAACCTCTCTTCTCCAGATCGAGGGTATGGGCGCCGACCTTTTCAGCACAGACCCTGATACAACGAAGGCATAGGATGCACCGGTTATGGTCCATCTGAATGGTCTCTTTGCTGGTATCGTTATGGAAGGGAGCGTACAGGAATGGATAACGGACGCTGTCCATTCCATGCTCTATGGCAAGACGTTGAAGCTCGCAGTCGCCGCTCTGAGAACAGAACATGCAGAAGTGGTTTCTGCCGGCGAACATGAGCTCCAGAATCTCCTTACGGTATGCCTTCAGCTTATCCGTCGCGGTATGGACTACCATCCCATCGTTGGCGGGAGTGGTACAGGACGTGAGAAGCTTTGCGTTCCCCTCCACCTCTACGACGCACATACGACAGGCCCCGATAGGAGAGAGCCCCTCCAGGTAACATAGCGTGGGAATATATATATCGTTGGTCCGGGCAACCTCTAGGATGGTCTGCCCCGCCGACCCGTTACAGATTTTTCCGTCTATGGTCAGGGTAATTTGACTCATCTTTTAGAACCTCCCGGGACTAGAGCTTGAGGATTGCATCGAAGGGGCACTTGTCGTAACAGGTACCGCAACGGACGCAGGCATCCTCGTCTATGACGAACTGGGTCTTCCGATCTCCGTCTATACAGTTGACCGGACAGTTTTTAGCGCAGAGACCGCACTTCTTGCACTTGTCCTGATCTATTCTGTAGCGGATGAGAGCCTGACAGGCCCCGGCGGGACAGCTTCTGTCCTTTATATGGGCCTCGTACTCGTGACGGAAGTAACGCAGAGTCGTCAAAACCGGGTTCGGAGCGGTCTGTCCAAGCCCACACAGCGACATATCCTTTACCATATGGGCCAGCTCCTCGAGCTGAGCGAGATCCTCCATGGTCCCCTCTCCATCGCAAATCTTCTTGAGAAGCAGGAGCATCTGTTTGGTTCCCTCTCTACAGGGAACGCACTTTCCGCAGGACTCCCTCTGGGTAAACTCCAGGAAGAACTTGGCGACGTCGACCATACAGTTATCCTCGTCCATGACGACCATCCCGCCCGATCCCATTATGGCTCCGGCCTTGGCCAGATCCTCGTAGCTGACGGGAAGATCCAGGTGCTCCTCGGTAAGACATCCTCCGGAGGGGCCGCCTATCTGGACCGCCTTGAACTTCTTGTCCCCGAGAATTCCTCCGCCTATGTCGAAGATGATCTCCCGAAGGGTTATACCCATGGGAACCTCGACGAGACCGGTATGCTTAACTTTTCCGGTCAGGGCGAAAACCTTGGTACCCTTGGACTTCTCCGTTCCCATCGAAGCGAACCAGGCGCCACCTCTGCGGATAATGGACGGCACGTTGGCCCAGGTTTCGACGTTGTTTATATTGGTCGGCTTACCCCATAGACCGCTGACAGCCGGGAAAGGAGGCCTAGGCCTCGGCATTCCCCTCCGACCCTCTATCGATCCCATCAGGGCTGTCTCCTCGCCGCAGACGAAGGCTCCCGCACCTTCCTTCACGTGGAGAGAGAAGGAGAAATCGGTTCCCAGGACGTTCTCTCCGAGAAGACCGTACTCCTCCGCCTGATCTATGGCCCTCTTCAGACGTTTTATCGCCAGAGGATACTCGGCACGACAGTAGATATATCCCTCGTCGGCTCCCATAGCATAGGCACCTATCATCATGCCCTCGATGATGGAATGGGGGTCGCCCTCAAGTATGGATCTGTCCATGAAAGCACCGGGGTCTCCCTCGTCGGCGTTGCAGATGACGTATTTCTTCGGCCCCGGCGACTTGGCGCAGAAACTCCACTTGAGACCGGTGGGGAATCCTCCGCCGCCTCTGCCCCTGAGGCCGGATGTCTTCATCTCCTCCACGACGTCCTCGGGGGTCATGGAGGTAAGGACCTTGCCCAGGGCCTCGTAACCGTCCCTTGCTATATATTCCTCTATCTTGTCGGCGTCGATATAGCCGCAGTTACCCAAGGCTACCCTTTCCTGTTTAGAGTAAAAGGGGATCTCGCTGTAGTGGGGAACGTGAACGTCTCCCTCTCCTGTGTATAGAAGACGGTCTACGGTCCTTCCCTTGAGAAGATGCTCCTCTACCAACTCGGGAACATCGTCCTTGGACACCCTGCAGTAAAAGGTCCCCTCGGGATACACCACCACGATGGGTCCCATCTCACACATACCGTGACATCCGGTCTGAACCACCAGTACCTCGTCGTCGAGATTCTGCTTCTTCAGCTCGGATTTAAGGCCATCCATAACCCCATGAGATCCGCTGGACGTACAGCCTGTACCGCCGCATACGAGAACGTGAGCTCTATACATGACAGCCCTCCGTTAATCGTCGACCCTGGCTATGACCAGGTCCTCGACGATACGACCATTGACGACATGCTCCGACACTATTCTGGGAACGTCCTCAGGGGTCACTCTACCGTAGGTGATTCTCCCTTTATTGGGATAAATCACGTCCAAAAGGGGCTCTTCCTGACACATACCGATGCAGCCAGTTGTCTGCACCGAGACGTCCTTAAGCCCTCTTTTCTCTATTTCCTTTAAAACGGCGTCCATAACCTCTCTGGCACCGGCGGCGATACCGCAGGTCCCCATCCCTACTATGACCTTCACGGCATTGCTGGATCTCGCAGCGGTCAGGTCCGAGGCTGACGTCTTTATCCTGCGCAACTCGTCCAGGCTCTTGATCTTAGCCATATTCCCCCACCTCTCAGGCTACTCAAACTTCTCCAGAATTTCCCGCACCTTGCTGGGTTCCAGACGTCCGAAGGTCTGATCGTCGACCATCATGACCGGCGCCAGACCGCAGGCCCCGAGACAGGCCACAGGCTCAATGGTAAACCGCAGATCCTTGGTGGTCTCGTTCTCGTTTATACCGGTTATCTCTTTCACCATGTCGAGGATCTTCTGGCTTCCTCTGACGTGGCATGCCGTTCCTCGGCAGACCCTCACTACATGGCGTCCCCTCGGATTCAGATGAAATTGAGCGTAAAAAGTGGCCACTCCGTAGATCTCCGCCTCCGGAATCTTTAGATCTTTGGAAACCGTCTTCAAGGCCTCCGTTGGAAGATAACCAAACTCTCCCTGGATGCTCTGAAGGATGGGGATCAACCCCCCATGCTTCGACTTCCAGGGAGACACGATCTCACTGGTTCTGGCGATGACTTCTGTCGTGTTGAGCGACATATTCCCCCTCCTCTGAGATTGTTAAAAACTTCTCCATCTAAGAATACTCTCTTTCACCGTGCATCTCAAGAAAGGCCCGTTCCAAAATACAGTATAAAGTATATTCAATAATGCACGCGCAATATTCCCTATATGCTGAATATTGATTCAAAAAAACACCTCCGCGATATCGCGGAGGTGTTTTAACCTTTTTGAGATCTAGAATGAATATACATAACGGAGATCGATCTGAAAAGCCAGAGAAAGCCGGCCAAAGCCACAAAAAAGCCCAACCCCTGCCCAACCTTGAAATCCAATATTCGGTCTCCATCTCTTAGAATATCGACAAAGAAACGTTCGGCACCGTAGAGGATCATCAAGAGGGGCCACAGAATCGCCACAGGGGTCTTTCTATCCCCTGCACCTATCCGCCTCTCGATAGCCCATAAAAGCATGGCTATCGCCAGAGCTCCGAAAGAATAATAAAGCTGGGTAGGATGAACAGGTATGGAAAGCCTGGGAAATTTAACCGCCAGAGGACAGGAGGTAGTAATCCCGTGACAGCACCCGTTCAGGAAGCATCCCCACCTGCCTATGGCGATACAGGCCATGGTAGGAACGCTAGCAGCCTCGGCAAGACGCCAAACATCTATCCCCTTACGCCGACAGAGCCAGATCCCCGTCAATCCGCAAGAAATTGCCGCAGGAATGGAGGACATCCCCCCTTCCCAGATCCGCCATATCCTGGATGGATCCTGAGCGTAGATCGACCAATTGTCGAAATATCCGCCTATCCTGGCTCCGAGAAGCATGGCGATGAAGCTCCATATAAGGACGTGATGAAGATCGTCCGGGTCGACGAAGTAACGTCTTTCCGCTCTGGACCTGGTCCAAAAGAGGGCTATCCACAAACCGGCGGTCCACAGCACGTAATAGCTGTGGACCGGCACGGAACCGATATAAAATAAGACGGGATGCATCAATGCCTCCTGGAGGTTCGTCTTTTTCTGCCCTGCTGAGTGAGGCGGATGGCGACCTTACGATCGGGGTCTACACCTACCGAGTGGGTCTCGACGTCCTTTCTGTCCTTGAGAGCGAGGTGAACGATCCGTCTCTCCCAGCTGGTCATGGGATCCAGATATACGGTGCGTCCGCTTCTGAGAGCATCCTTGGCGGCGGAGTTAGCCAAACGGCTTAGAGAGGACTCCCTTCGTTCTCTGTATCCGTCGCTGTCCAGCCGAATCCTAGGACCTCCCGAACTCTGTCGCACCATGAGATTTGCCAGATATTCCATGGACTTTATCGTATCGCCGTATTTGCCTATAGCGATACCGGCATCCGGACCGGAGAGGTTTATCCTGTCCCGCTCGTTGAGGTCGACCTGGATGTCGAGCCCCATCAGGGAAATCAGCTTTCGAACAATCTCCTCCTTGGAGCTCGGCCCATCCGAAGCTGGATCCCCCTTTACAGGGAGAGTATCCTCGTCCTCCGTCGATGGACCTCCGTCGGAATCGACCTCAGTAACCTCGGGGTCGTCGGCCTCCATTCGAACCTCGACCCTCAGTTTTCTTCCGAAAAGGCCGAAAAAAGCCTTCTCCTCGTCCAAGACCTTCACTATCAATCTATCAGGATCGACTTCCCAGATATCCGATGCCTGTGCGATAGCTTCTTCCTCGGACTTGACGTCCAGAACTATTCTGTAGTCTTCGGTCACCCTTTATTCCTCCCTTCGAGGAAACCTAATCCTCCTTGGACTTCGTCGGGTTATCCTTGTATAGAGTGGGCTTCCCTTCCTGCGAGGTCTTGTGAAGGACCCACCACTGCTGCCCCACTCCTATGAAAGACGAGGCCCCCCAGTAAAGCATGACTCCTCCGGGAAGGCTAAGGCAGATGAATCCCATGAAGACCGGCATGAACCAGTTCATCATAGCCATCTGAGGATTTCCGGTAGAGGACATCCTCTGCTGATACCAGGTCACGAATATGATCAGGCCAAGAAGAAGGAGATTGGGTCCGTACAGACCGAAAGAGGCCAGTCCGGAGGGGTTGGCCATTATCGCCTTGACCACGGTCATAAAGCCGATATTGGTGCCCTCGGCGGCCACGACTCCGAGAGCCTCCGCCATGGTGGTGAGAACGGATCCTTCCAAAGTGATGCCGAGAAAACTGGCTCCTCCGAAATCGGAGTTCATGAGTACCCTGAAGAGAAGTATCAGTATGGGCAATTGCACCAGAAGGGGGAGACACCCCGCCGCAGGGTTAACCTTGTTCTCCTTGTAGAGGGCCATGGTCTCCCTGCTGAGCCCCTCTTTGTCGTCCTTGTACTTCTCCTGAAGCATCTTGATCCGAGGCTGAAGCTTCTGCATCTTCTGCATGCTGACCAGCTGTTTGTGGTTCAGAGGATGAAGTAGCAACCTCACCAACAAAGTCAGAACTATAACCGCAAGGCCCCAGGAACCTACAAAATTGTGGATGGTTGAAAGAAGACCATACATAGCGTTACTAGCTGCTTCCCACAAAACTTTCACTCTCCTCTTGAGTCGGGTCCATCTGTTGTTTTTTCTGGAACCGGATCGTAGCCCCCAGGATGCCAGGGACCGCATTTAACGATTCTACACAAAGTCAGCCAACCACCCCTGATCAAGCCGAAACGCTCTATAGATTCTATGGCATAACGAGAGCAGGTAGGATGAAACCGACAGTTTTTTCCTAGATAGGGGGATATGAACAGCTGATATCCCCTAATAAAACAAACGGCGATTCGAGCCGGAATTTTCACCACGATATTCCAGGCCAATCGGAAGACAAAAAACCCTTGCGCTCCATCAGACGGGATACATCGACATAGACATCTCTGGCGTTGCCGCCGAGCCCTCTGTAAGACAGACTCAGTACGAACCAATATCCCGGACGAACCCAGGGAGCCAGCCTGCGGGCCGCCTCCCGAAGCACCCGTCTCCCACGACTGCGGACACAGGCATTACCCTGTTTTTTGCCCACAACGACTCCGAAGCGGGTCTTTCCGTCGGGGGCTTCGATAAACAACAACCGCACCAGCGCGCCTTTATGCCGACTGCCGGTGCGGAATACGACGTCAAACTCCCATCCCCTCTTCAATCTTAACGAGGGTGGATACTTGAACTCCAAGGCCCCGGTGTTAAACGGCCAAGCGCTTCCGACCTTTGGCACGACGGTTAGCGAGGATCCTGCGGCCGCTGGGGGAACTGGAACGGGCGAGAAAACCCATCTTTCTCTTTCTAGGTCTATTGTGGGGCTGAAACGTCTGCTTCATGGTTACACCTCCTGCCATCTAGTGAAGACAAAAATCCCTATAGAATCAAAACCAGCTTGGACAATATATCACACTCCACCTGTAGTATCAACAGATCTGTCGACCACTCTTATCTTTCTTATCGGCACATCCGGAAGGCTGTCCAAGACCCTCCAGTTCCTGCGGGATAAAAGCCTTCCGTCCAAAACGGCGACCCTTCCTCTATCTCCGTAAGAGCGTATCAACCTCCCCACCGCCTGTCTGAGGTGCATTTTAGCGTTGGGAAGGACCGATTTTACGAAGCTGGAGGGCCCCTCCAGATCCCGTCTCGCCCTCTGGATAGGATCGTCCGGATGGGGAAAGGGAATACGATCGATTATCACCTGGGTCAGAGAATCTCCCGGAACGTCCACCCCCTCTCGGAACGAAACAGTGCCCACCAGAACGGAGCTTTCGTCCTCCCTAAAACGACGTAGAAGCTCCACCTTGGGAAGGTCTCCCTGAATCAACACGTTGTAGCCGTCTCCGCTGCAACGCCTGAGGTAACCTCCCACCCTCTTGAGCAGCCTGGTGGAGCTCAAGAGCACCAAGGACGCCCCCCCGTTTTCCTTGCAGAGCTTTCTGACCACCCTGCATACCCGATCGTCGTATTTTTCGTCGGTAACGGCTATCCCCAGATCGACCACCAAAAGCTCCATCTGCTCCGACAGGGGGAAGGGAGAGTCCAGCAGCAGAGCTTCGTCCGGCTCGAGGCCGGTCTCCCTGCTCCAATAGTCGAAACGCCCGTCCACAGCCATGGTGGCGGAAACAGCCACCATATAGGGAGGATCGTCCCCTCCGAAAGCCCTGGGCAGGATATCGCCGCACTTGCTCGGAGCGCTCGACAGGGCGCCGTCCTCCTTCCAGTAAGTCCAATCGGGATAGTCCGAAACGTCCAGACACCACCGAAAGGCCTGCCCCATCTCGTCCAGTACCTGTACCCAGGCGAGATACTCCGCTCCGTCCCTGGCCATCTCCTCGCCGGAGGGCCCCAGATCATCCAGATAGGAGGAAAAACGACGACCGGTTGCTATAACGGGAGCCGCCAGGTCCAGGACGTCGAGTCCCTCCCTGACCAACTCCTCCGGAGGCTCGATAAAAAGGCCGTTTTTTATCCCGGAGGAATCGAGCCTCTCGAAAAACAGCCTTACCGCCCGATTCAAGGACTTCACATCGTCCAGCGTCTTCTGCTGATCGTAGCCCACCGTCTTCGCTCCCAGTTCGTTCAATCCGGGAGACGGAACCCTTCTGAGATGTCTGATCCAGTCGTCCATCCTGGTGCTTACGGCCGAGACCGAGGATGCCGCCTCAGGCATCCTATGGGCCTCGTCGCAGAGCACCAGACGGGCCGGAACCGGAAAAGCCCCTCCCCTTCCTAAAGCGTAGGAAAAATAAAGGTGATAGTTCGCGACCACCACCGTCCATCTAGAAGCGTTCCGAAGAGCCCTCTGAACGAAACAACGATCCCTGTAGGGACACCGAGCCCCCAGACACCCTCTAAAACTGCCGGATATCCGCTCCACCGCGGGATGCCCCGGCGGCAGAGGAACCTCGGACAGATCCCCTTCCTCGGTCAGAGCCAGCCACTCCAGTATCACACCGGAAGCCTCTCCCTTATCGTTGAAGGAAAGCAACCCCTCGTCCCCTAGCTCCGACGCCTTTCTCATGCAGGCGTAGTTGCTCCTTCCCTTCAGAAGACCGAAGGGAACGTCCAAACCCAACACCTCCGAAAGGGTCGGAAGGTCCTTGTTTATAAGCTGTTCCTGAAGGGTTATGCTCGAGGTCAACACCAAAACCGTGTTTCCCGTAGTCTTGGCCCAGGTTACGGCCGGAGCCAATAAGGCAAAAGTCTTGCCCACCCCGGGAGGAGCTTCGGCGGCCAAAATTCGACCGGAATTCCCCTCCAGCAGGCCCAACACCGCCTGAGAAAGCCTCTCCTGTTGAGGACGATATTCGAATCCGGAGAGGTTGTTGCAGAAAAGCCCATCTGGGCCGAATAAATCGGTCATGCAATCACCGTCGTTTTCTGATACAATCTTGTCTTGCGCCCGAAAGTAGCCTATGGCTCAATGTTCGACGAGCGTGTATAATACACCATGATTTTACCAAGGAGGTGAGTCGAGGATGCCCAACAAACAGTCCGCCAGGAGACGGGTCCGTACGTCCGAGAGAAACCGTCTTTACAACCGTTACTGGAAAAGCCGGTGCAAGACCGCGGTAAAAAGAGTGCTCGAGTCCGTCAGCGCCGGTGACGTGGAGCTGGCCGCAAAGAGGCTCGACATGGCTCAGTCCGTTCTGGACAAGGCCGTCGTCAAGGGCGTGGTTCACAAAAACACCGCAGCCCGCCGCAAAGCGCGGTTGGCAGCCAAGGTCAAGACTTTGGCCACGGCAAAGGCGTAGCAAAACCACCGAAATCCTCGACGAGAGGACCCTACCGAGAGGTTGCGAATTCGCATCCTCTCTTTTTTTATGCCTCCATAACCTCACATGGACTGAAGCACCAATCTCTCAAATCCGGCCCAGCCCTCTCCCGCTCCGGTACGTTCCGCCATGGAAAGTGAGATAACCCCGGCCAGAAGGTCCTTCAGCTCCTGAGGGTCGTACCTGCCCGCAGCATCCCTCGCCTGTCTAGCCTGATATTTGGTCATGCCGAAAGCCTTCTCCACGGAATCGCCCCCGCCTGTCAGTGACAGATAGGCGGCGAAACGAACCCTTTTGTGCAGGGCAGCCATGGTGGGAATAACATCCCCGGTCTCCCTGAGCTCCAAGAAACCCTGAAGACACTTTCCCGCCTTCCTGGCGCAGAAACCGTCCAATAGGCGGAGCATACCCTTGGCCTCCTGGTTCAGTACCAGCTTCTCGACCATATCGCAGTCCACCGTTTCACCGTCGGCGAAATTCCCCAAGGTGGACAGGACGGACAGAAGCTCCTCCGGCTCCTCCACCCATTCGACCATCAGAGAGGCTGCATCGTAATTTAAGTCTATCCTGAGGGACCGTGCCCGACCCAGAAGCCACTTGGTCCTTTGAGAGGGCCAAAAGGGAACCTGCTCGGCCTCCTTGACGGTGGAGGAAGCGATCGCATCTTTGGGAAAAAACTTCTTATATCCACCGCCGTAGAGGAGTATAAACCTGTAATCGGCATCGCAGCCCTCCAAGGAGGGTATCAAAGAATCGGGAAACTTCCCCATTGCCTCGGCCTTCTCTATCACCCGGGCGGAGCGAGAGGAGAACAGACCGGCGGTCATGGCGTCGGCGAAAAGGCCGTTCCAGTCCATCTCCTCCGACGAGCCCAGGACGTCGTAGCCGTCTGATCTCGCCTTTTCCACCGCCTCCACCAGAAGACGCCGCTGAGAGGACTCAGCGGCGCTTACTATCACAAGATGGGGCACCGTCTACTTCACCACCACGTTGACCAGTCGACCTGGCACTACTATGACCTTCACGACCGACTTACCCTCGATCCGGCCGACTATTCCAGGATGTTCCATGGCGGCCTTTCTCAACTCGTCCTCGGACACATCGGAGGACACCTGTATCTTCTCCCGGACCTTTCCGTTTACCTGAATCGCCACGGTTATCTCCGGCTCCTTGACCAGCTCGGGATCGTAGGACGGCCACGGCTGAAGGGAGGCACAGGGCTTATGGCCGAGACGCTCCCATAGCTCCTCCGCCATATGGGGAGCGTAGGGACATAGACACAGAACGAAGGGCTCCATTAGGGATCTATAGGCCGCTTCTGCCTTGAAACACTCGTTCACGAACACCATCATCTGAGCTATGGCGGTGTTGAAATTCAGAGAGTCGGTATCGGAGGACACCTTGGCTATGGTCTGATGGAGAACCCTGGTAAGCTCCACAGGAGGCTCGTCGTCCACCAAAGGCCTGTCCATCAGCCTCCACAATCTGTCGAGGAAACGGTGAACCCCTATGAGTCCCTGGGTGGACCAGGGTTTGGACATCTGAAGGGGCCCCATGAACATCTCGTACATCCTCATGGAATCGGCTCCGTAGTTCTCTATTATGTCGTCCGGATTGATGACGTTCTTCAGGGACTTGGACATCTTGGCCACGACCCTCTCGAGTGGCTCGCCGGTATCCTTCTCCACGAAAGTGTCCGGACCGGTCTCCTCGACCTCGTCGGTCGGCACCAGAGACTTGTCCTTTCTCTGATAGGCGAAGGAGGTTATCATCCCCTGGTTGACCAGCCTCTGGAAAGGCTCATCGGTGTTAACCACCCCGAGATCGAAGAGAACCTTGTGCCAGAAGCGAGCGTAGAGCAGATGGAGAACAGCGTGCTCCGCTCCTCCGACATAGAGGTCCACCGGCATCCAGTAATCCACCTTGTCCCGCCCCACGAACTCGGACTCGTTGTCCGGGTCGAGATAGCGAAGGTAATACCAGCAGGAGCCGGCCCACTGGGGCATGGTGTTGGTCTCCCTCTTGGCAGGCCCTCCGCAGCAGGGACAGGTCGTGTTCACCCAGGAGTCTATAGCGGCCAGAGGAGACTCGCCAGTCCCGGTAGGAGCGTAGCTCTCCACCTCGGGAAGCACCAGAGGCAGCTGATCCTCCGGCACCGGCACAACCCCGCACTTCTCGCAGTGAACCAGGGGAATGGGCTCTCCCCAGTAACGCTGTCTGGAGAAGACCCAGTCTCTCAGCTTATAGTTCGTCGTCTTCTCGCCGCGCCCCTTATCCTCAAGCCAGGATATCATGGACGAGATGGCCTCTTCCTTGCCCATGCCGTCCAGGAAATCGGAGTTTACGTGCAGTCCGTCCCCGGTGTAGGCCTCGACGGAGACATCCCCTCCCTGAAGCACCTCGACTATAGGCAGGTCGAACTTGACGGCGAACTCCCAGTCCCTCTGATCGTGGGCGGGAACGGCCATTATGGCCCCGGTGCCGTAGGAGATGAGGATATAGTCCGATATCCACACGGGGATCTTCTTGCCGTTCACCGGGTTTATGGCGTACCCTCCGGTGAAGACGCCGGTTTTGTCCTTGCTGAGCTCGGTACGCTCAAGATCGGACTTCAGGGAGGCCTGACGGATGTAGTCCTCCACCGCACCTCTATGTTCTTCGGTGGTTATCTCTGCCACCAAAGGATGCTCCGGAGCCAACACCATATAGGTAGCACCGAAAAGCGTGTCGGGCCTGGTCGTGTAGACTACCAGCTCGCCCTTTCCGTCCTCCAGAGGGAAAGATACATTGGCGCCGGTGCTCTTTCCGATCCAGTTTCTCTGCATGGCCTTGATGGCCTCGGGCCACTCCACCTTGTCGATATCCTGGAGAAGCCTCTCTGCATAGGCTGTTATCCTGAGGATCCACTGCCTCAGGTTTCGCCTCTCAACCTGGGCTCCGCATCTCTCGCATCGCCCCTCCTTTACCTCCTCGTTGGCGAGGCCGGTCTGACAGGAGGGACACCAGTTGATCGGGGTCTCAGCCTCGTAGGCCAGCCCCTTTTCGAAAAGTTTCAGGAATATCCACTGAGTCCAGCGGTAGTAATCCGACTTGTGGGTGGAGACCTCCCTGTCCCAGTCGTAGGAGAATCCCAACGACTTTATCTGCTCTCTGAAACGCTCTATGTTCCTCTCGGTCGTCACGACCGGGTGGGTTCCGGTCTTTATGGCGTAGTTCTCCGCCGGAAGGCCGAAAGAATCGAATCCCATGGGATGCAAAACGGCGTAGCCCTTCATCCTCAGGAAACGACAGTATATATCCGTGGCTGTGTAGCCCTCGGGATGGCCGACGTGTAGCCCCGCCCCGGAGGGATAGGGAAACATATCCAGTACATAACGACGCTTATCCCGGGGAATCGCGGGGTCCTCCTCGGCCTTGAAGGTCTTGTTCTCCTCCCAATAGGCCTGCCATTTGCTCTCGATGGATCGAAAATCGTAATCCATAGCCAGTTCGTCCTCCTCCAGGTTCTATCTGAACTCGCCGATTATACCTACAAAATCGACTTATCGCTAGTTCAGCCCTAATCGGGCCATGGCCTCAGCCAGAGACCTGACCGCCATCACATCCATCCCCCTAGGGGCTTCCTCCTTCTCCCTGGCGCTGACCACGGCGCTTCTGAATCCCAACCGGGCAGCCTCCCTTAGCCTCTGTCCGGTCCGGCCGACCGGCCTTATCTCGCCTACCAGACCGACCTCTCCCAAGAGACAGCAGTCCGACGGAAGAGCCCTGTCCATGGCGGAAGACGCCAAAGAGAGAGCCAGGGCCAGATCGGCCCCGGGATCCCTAAGGTCCATCCCTCCCGCCACGTTTACGTAGACGTCCAATCCGGAGGAAGTTAAACCGCATCTTTTCTGAAGCACCGCCAGCAGCAAATGGAGCTTGTTAACCGAAGTACCCCTGGCGGTCCGTCTGGGATAGGCGAAACTGGTCGATGCGGCAAGAGCCTGAACCTCTGCGACCAAGGCTCGGCTTCCCTCCATCACCACGGTGAGAGCCACTCCCGGAACCGACTGATCACCTCTATCCCAATAAAGGCCGCTGGGATCGTCGACCGGGTTCAACCCCCTCTCGCCCATCTGGAAGAGTCCGACCTCGTCTGTCCCTCCGTATCTGTTCTTGGTGGCCCTCAAGGTCCTGTAGGGAGACCCGTCGTCTCCCGAGAATAAAAGGACCGTATCCACCATATGCTCCAGCAACATGGGCCCGGCTATGCGGCCCTCCTTGGTTATATGGCCGACCAGCACCATCGGAATCCCCTTGGACTTGGCCGTGTCTATACACCTCTGAGCCGTGGCCCTGACCTGGCTCGGAGTGCCGGGCCAGCCTCCCTCTCCGGGATCCTTCATGGCCTGAACGCTGTCTATCACCACTAGACCGTGATCGTTCAGGGACCCCAGAGCCATCTCTACGTCGGCTATGCAAAGCAGCTCCAGTCCCTCCGAGTCGGCCCCCAGCCTGGATGCCCTCAAAGCCACCTGGGAAGCGGACTCCTCCCCCGAGACGTACAGCACCTTGGAGCCCGATCTGGCCAGGTTCCCGCAGACCTGCAACAACAAAGTGGACTTCCCGATACCGGGCTGTCCACCGAGGAGGACGACTCCGCCCTCGACCCAGCCTCCTCCCATAACCCGGTCCAGCTCCCCTATCCCCGAGGGCAGCCGCTTCGGGGGCTTCAGCCCCAGTATGGACCGGGGAGAAAGGGGGGACGATCCGCTCTTTCTGCCCTCAGTCGAGACCGACAGAACCTCGGCCTCAACGGTCCCCCACTCTCCGCAGCCGGGACAGCGTCCCATGGGAGACAGGCTGACGTAGCCGCACTCGGAACAGACGTATCTTACCTCGTTCTTCTTCGCCATAAGAAACAGCCTCCGTTTCGACCTTCACCGGATCATTGTACCGTCACAGGCCTGTCCTGACCACTTTACAGGACGACCTCACGATGGTATGATCCCGCACGACACCATACTATCGCTTTAGCATGATAAAGGAGAGATCCCAATGACATCTTCGAGATCGATGAGACGGTTACCGGCAGGGTGCAGAAGCACCGGAGGACGCATGGCCATAGCCATGGAGAGATGCCGACATCGATTCATAAGCCTCTTCAACCGACACGGATACCGCCTCTTCTGGTCTTCCGGGCTCCAGTTGCTGGAGACCTCCTGGGATCTTCTTCCTCGAACCATAAGGGAGAGCCTTCTGGTACTGACCTCTCCCATGGGAGAGCCCTGCTGTCTTCGTTCCGACATAACACTGGCGGCGGTGAACTATCTGGCGAACCATTACTCCCCTCAGGAACGGCCTCTCAGGATGTGCTACGCCGATCGTCTCTACAGAAACCCCGCTCCAGGCGGGGACCTGGAGAAATTTCAGATCGGAGCCGAGCTGCTCGGATGGGAGGGAGAGGGTGCCGACGTGGAGATCCTCTCCCTTCTTTTGGAGGGACTGGACTCTCTGGGGCTGATCGACGGAAAGCTCGTTCTGAGCGACGTCACCCTAGTGGACAACGCCATGGAGAAACTGGACGAGGAGCTTAAATCCGACCTGCTGAAGGCCCTTCAGGAAGGATCATACAGAACCTACTTTAAACTTCTGTCCGGATGCCGATCCAAGGAAAACAGGCTTCTGGAGGCCCTTCCGGAGCTGAAGGGAGGCCCGGAGGTGCTGGACGAGGCCAGAAAACTGACAGGAGCAGAGTCCCTTCGATCCCTGGACAACATCAGTGAGATCCTCGGAAGGATGGGAAAATCGGACAGAATAGCCTTCGACCTGGGATCGATCAGAGAGCTGGACTACTACAGCGGACCGGTCTTCGACGTCTACTCCCCCGAATCGGGAAAATCTCTGGGAGGCGGAGGACGATACGACAGCCTGTTAGGCTCCTACGGCCTCAGCGGCCAGGCCATAGGCTTCGGACTCGATCTGGAGGAACTGGCCAGACACTCGATCTACAGGAACCCGGAACCGATAGTGGCCATCAAAGGAGGAGGAACACCGCCGGACCTGGTCCTGTCCAGATGCTCCGCCTTCCACGACGCAGGGCTCACCACCGAGATAACCTGGAGCCACGACGGAGACTCGGGAATGGCCCGAGCCAAAGCCAAGGGATACTCCTGGTGGTACGATCCGGAAAACGACACAGTGACCGATATATCCAGGGAAGGCGGAAATACGGCGAGCCTGGAGGTCTGGTTTCGAAACAGAGAGGAGAAAGGCTCATGCTGACCATAGCCCTGCCGACGGGACGAGTTATGAAAGAGGCGATAGAACTTCTGAGGGAAGCCGGGCTCCCGTCGAAAAAACTGAGCAACCCCGGCAGAGAACTGGTGATAGAGGAAGACAAAATACGCTATATCCTGGCAAAACCCATGGACGTTCCCCTCTACGTCGACAGAGGCGTGGCGGACCTCGCTCTGGTGGGAAGCGACGTGATGTGGGAATCTGGGGCCAGACTGGTGGAGCTTCTGGACACGGGAATGGGTCGATGCTCTCTCCAGGTGGCGGGACCTCCCGAGCTCGGCGAGAGGTTTCGCTGCCACAGATCGGAGCTCATGTGGCTCAGAGTCGCCAGCAAGTACCCAAAGATAGCCGACGACCACTTCTCAAGAAGAGGAGTCCAGGTGGAGATAGTCCATCTGAACGGATCGATAGAGCTGGCCCCCATGCTCGGCATGACCGACTGCATACTGGACATCGTCCAGACCGGCACGACCCTCAAGGCCAACGGCCTGGTTACACTGGAAAAGGTGGCTCCCGTGTCCCTCCGTCTGGTGGCCAGCAGGAAAAGCGCCTCCCTCGGATGGAACGGCATAAAACCGGTGCTGGAAAACATGAAGGGACTGGTAGGGGAGGTGGTGGCATGACAACCCTTAAAAGGGGGACTAAGGAGACCTCCATATGTCTGTCGCTGGACATCTCCCCCGAGGAAAGGTCCGTCGACATAGACACGGGATGCGGCTTCATGGACCACATGCTCACCCTGATGGCCTTCCACGGCGGAATGAGCCTTAAGATATCCGCCAGAGGAGACGACGTCGACGAACACCATCTGACGGAGGACCTCGCCATAGTCCTGGGATCCGCCCTGCTGAAGTCTCTAGAGGGGCGCAAATACGAAAGATACGGCTGGTGCGCACTGCCGATGGATGGATCTCTGGCACTGGTGGCGGTGGACCTGAGCGGCAGAGGAAGCCTCACCATGGAAGCCCCGTTTCCCACGGAAAAATGCGGAACCTTCGATCTGGAGCTGATACCGGAGTTCTGGAGGGCCTTCTCCAGGGAGGCCAGGGCCACGGTGCACGTAAAGGCCCTGGCGGTGGATAACTCCCACCACCTCGCGGAGGCCATCTTCAAAGGAGCTGGACGGGCCCTCGGCCAAGCACTTGCCGAATCGAGCGACCTGAACTCCACCAAGGGTAGACTCCTGTGAAACAGGTTGGCATAGTGGAATACGGTGCCGGGAACCTGGGCAACGTTATGAGGGCCCTTAAAAGACTCGGCAGATCCGGCGTGCTGCTCGAATCCCCCGACGAGATCCCCGAATCCGTATCCACCATCGTTCTGCCCGGAGTCGGGGCTTTCGGACCGGCGATGGATTCTCTGAGAAAAAAAGGCTGGGACCGGGCCCTTATCGAATGGGCCGATAGAGAAAGGCCCCTTCTCGGAATATGTCTCGGAATGCAGCTCTTCGCCGAAGGAAGCGACGAAAACGGGAGCCACCGAGGGCTTGGACTCATAGAGGGAAAATCGGAAAAACTGGACATGACCCCTCTGCCCCACATGGGATGGAACGACATATCCACGGAAGACCCCATACTAAAGCCCTTCGACGGCAGCTACCTTTACTTCGTCCACAGCTACGGCCTTAAAAACTCGAAGGACCGGGCAGCCACGACCGAGGCGGGAAAAGTCGCCTTCGTCTCCGCCGTAAGGAAAGACTCCGTCATGGGGCTTCAGTTTCACCCGGAACGAAGCGGCGACGTAGGACACGCCATACTGGACCGAATACTGGAGGAACTAGGCCGATGAAAAAAATCGAGATATACCCAGCCATAGACCTATACAGCCGAAAGGTCGTCAGGTTGACCGGAGGAGACTTCGAAAAGATAAAGGAATACGGAGACGACCCGGTGGAAACAGCCCTATCCTTCGCAGAGGCGGGAGCCCGCTGGATACATCTTATAGATCTGGAGGGAGCGGAAAAAGGCTCTCCGGTCCACCTGAAAGAGCTGGAAAAGGTGGCAGCCTCCACCGGCCTGCCGGTTCAATACGGAGGGGGACTGAGAACGGAGGAGGACGTAGCCCTGGCCCTCTCCTCCGGAGCGAAAAGGGTATACCTGGGAAGCCTGCTGTTCAAGGGATCGCCGAGGACCCTGTGGAAAAGGTTCGGCAACTCCATCGTGCCATCGGTAGACGTCAAAAACGGAACCGTGGCGCTATCCGGATGGACCGAGGTAACCCAACTCCCTCCGGAGGAGGCTATAACGGAACTCCTCCGGATCGGCTACTCCACTTTTCTGGTCACGTCGGTATCCAGAGACGGCACCGCCTCCGGACCGGACCTGAAGCTCTACGAAAGGCTGAAAAAAACGGACGGACGGATCCTGGCGGCGGGAGGCATAAGGGACAAAAAAGACCTGGCCGACCTGGCCGAAATCGGCGTATCCGGAGCAGTGCTCGGCAAAAGCATCTACGAAGGCACGGTAGATCTCCGAGAGGCCGTCGAGGAATTCGGGATATGCTGACCAAGAGGATAATACCCTGCCTGGACGTTAAGAACGGACGGGTGGTAAAGGGCATAAACTTCGTAAACCTGAAGGACGCCGGAGATCCGGCGGAGCTGGCGGAGCTCTACTCCTCCGAGGGAGCGGACGAGCTTGTCCTGCTGGACATAAGCGCCTCGGAAGAAAGAAGGGCCACCATGGCCGAATGGGTAAAAGCCGTGGCGGATCGCCTGACCATACCCTTCACCGTCGGGGGAGGAATATCCTCGGCGGAACAGGCCAGAGAGATAATAGCCCTCGGAGCGGATAAGATCTCCCTGAACACCGCCGCGGTAAAAGACCCCTCTCTGATAGAGAGATGTTCGAGACTGCTGGGAAGCCAGGCCGTGGTGGTTGCGGTGGACGTCAAGAGGGAAAACGGCCGCTGGGCCGTCTATATCCAGGGAGGAGCGAATAAAACCGACCTGGACGGACTGGAATGGATAGAAAAAGCCCAGAAACTGGGCTGCGGCGAAATACTCCTGACATCGATGGACGGAGATGGAACGGAGGCGGGCTACGACCTCAAGCTTCTGAGACGAGTATCCCTTAAAGCCACCGTCCCGGTGATAGCATCGGGAGGAGCGGGAAAGGAAGAACACATACTTCAGGCCTTTCGAGCCGGAGCGGACGCAGCCCTGGCAGCGTCGATCTTCCACTACGGTAAGCTTAGGATAGGAGATGTGAAGGGGTACCTCGTCGGGGCGAAAATCCCGGTCAGGATATGAGAGGACGATGCAGATGAAACCGGAAGACATAAAATACGGTCCCGACGGCCTGGTACCGGTGGTGGTACAGGACGCCGACAGCGGAGAGGTCCTCATGCTGGCCTACGGGAACGAGGAATCCATGAGGCTGACCCTGGAGAGAGGCGAGATGGTCTTCTACAGTCGATCCAGAAAAGAGATATGGCACAAAGGAATGACAAGCGGCAACAGGCTGCCTCTGGCGTCGTTGCAGATAGACTGCGACTGCGACGCCGTCCTTGCCAGAGTGCATCCCATGGGACCGGCGTGCCACACAGGGAAGATCAGCTGCTTCTACCGCTTCATCCATGGAAACGACGACGATTCTCCCGTATTTCTGGGCCGTCTGTGGGCTTACCTGAAGAAGAGATCCCAGGACTCGCCGGAGGAAAGCTACACGGCCAGACTGATCGCCGGGCCCAAGAGCCGGGTCGCCCAGAAGATCGGGGAGGAAGGGGTGGAGACGGCCCTGGCGATAGCCACCGAGGACAGGAAACAGACTATCTACGAAGCAGCGGACCTGGTCTACCATCTGCTGGTGGGACTATTGGCCTCGGACCTGTCTCCGGGAGAGATCTGGAGAGAGCTGAAAAAAAGACATAAATAACGACAAAAAGAGCAGAGCTCCACTGTTAAGGAAAAACATGGAACTCTGCTCTTTTTTAAATACTCTCGATAGCCTCTCTTAAATCGTTATCATCCTCAACCCTTAGCATCCTGATGTCCTTTACGCTAGAGGGGAACCAAGAAAATTCTTTAGCTAGCTTTTGGGCCGCCAGGACACATTTGACAGCATCAACGGTTTCATTGCCAAAATACACACTACCTTGACGTCTGCTAAAACCGTGATCCTCTAAGATTTTCTTTATATCATTATATGCGTTAGTATAACTTGGATTGGGATAACTCTTAGAGAGAGTATCTTGATCTAAATCAAATGCTATAGCATATCTCACTTAACACCCCTCCTCAGCAGGTCATCTTCTAGGAAGATTTTATCACAAACAGACTGTCTTATCAATAAAAATAACAAATAATTATTCATTTTTAGGAGTTCCGAAGTAATAGCCGGCTCCGGACTCGGAAAGGGAGAATATCTCGTCCTGAATCCATTTTCCTTTTTTTGCCCTTATGACCGCCACCTTCTTCACAGAAGGACGATGGGTAACGGGGTTTATCTCCAAGTTCTCCGATCCTAGAGGAATTCCCTTGGTGGACGCCATTACCTTGGCCAAGTGCTCGGGATCGGCCTTCTGTACGTCTTTCAGCCCCTGAAATACCCACTGACAGCAGGCGTAGGCCTTGGCAGCCAGAGGGCTGTCCGGAACCCGAACCCTGGTGGCATCCCAGACGTCGGTCTTGAGGGTCTTGATAGCTTTGTCGAGCCTAAGGGGCAGATCCTGATCGACAGTCATTATTCCCTCTAAACCGACGATACCGTCCAGAGAAGCCCCACCGGACCATACCGGAACGGATCCATCCAGCACCCTCAACTGCCGGTAAAATTCCCTGGCTGCCATGTCGGTCATCCAGACCACTACCATATCGGATCCGAAGCCCAGCATCTCCTGAGCCATCATGGAAAACGAATCGGTGCCCCCTCCGGCAACCCAGAAAACCTGAGAATTGAGCCCTCCCTCTCTCAGGCCTCTCGAGACGGCTCTGGCTCCTCTGGAAAGAGACTGGGCCAGACGATCGGATAAAAGCCCCACCTCGCTCGCGGGAGGAAGGATCGATACGGCGGTCTCGACGGCGGCCCTTGTAACGTAGGAATCGTGAAGGTCAAGTGAAAAAAGTCCTGCCTTTACGACCTCCTTTTCGTCCCTCAAAACTGTGGAGGAATCGTCCGCCAAGAGCAACACCGGATCTCCCTGTCGCCACGAATCGGCCAGCACACGGTTGACCCTCTCGTCGGCGAAGGAGATCACCGCCAGAAAACCCTCTTTTCTCCAACGGGCCATGTCGGAAGAATCGAACACGTCGCCCGACTCCAGGCGCAAAAAGACGTCGTGTTCCTTTATCCCCTCGATACTGTCGTTGACAAGCCCTTGAGCGTACTCCACCACGGGAGCCACAGACCGGCCGGAAGGGCTGTCCCAACCGTCGGAAGGCGGTATCACCGCGATCGGCCAGGCCCACCCCTCCTCCACCGAGCGGGGAACCTCGGCCTCCGCCGAGGACAGGGCCGTCAGCAAAAGGAGAAAAAGAGCCACTCCAAAGCTTCGGAAGCTCACCTTTTGTATCCTATGATATCTTTGAGGAGGCTTTTTCTGGCCGCTACATCCTCCTCGGACTCGACTCCCTTGGGAACGAAGCCGTCCACCACGCCTACAACCCCTCTGCCCTGCTCCGTCTCCGCGACCAAAACCTGAATCGGATTCGCCGTGGCGGCGAAAATCCGGCAAACCTCCTGACACCCTTTTATACGGTCCAACACGTTTATGGGATAGCCGTTTCTCAAAAGGACGACGAAACTATGACCAGCAGCGATCTTTCCGGCGTTCTCAACCGCCGTCTCGACCAGGTCGGGAGCGTTGCCATCCTTTCGAATTAGACAATCTCCCGAGGCCTCGCAGAAGGCTACGCCGAATTCCAGCGAAGGCGACGAGGTCACAAGAGCCTCGTAAAGGTCCTCTACGGTCTTTATGAAATGGCTCTGCCCCAACACTATGTTGCAGTTCTCCGGAATGACCATATCCTCGACGCACCATCTCGAAATCTCAGCCATTTACGTACTCCTCCTTCTCGATCTTTAAAAGCCGATCCACAAGGACATCTGCGCCGCCCATCTCTGGACATGGAACTGTCCAGGAAGCGAGAGCCAGAAGATCCCCGGGAGCGGAGGAAATCGCCACAGGGACATCTGCCCTGCGCAACAACTCCATGTCGTTTTCGTTATCCCCTACGGCGACGACTATATCGTACTCCACATCCACCATGTCCAGCAACCTTTTCAGAGCGCTTCCCTTGTTCACCCCGAAAGGCAAAACGTCGACGAATCCGTTTCCCGCCAAGACGACCTCGGCCCTTCCGCCGAGAGCCGATTTGAGCATCTCGGAGATGCCCCTGCCTTCCGACCGGGAACGATCGTGAAACATAACCCGGAAGACCCTACCGAGATCGGCCTCGGGACCGGCAAGAGACGGAGAGTAAGGAACGCCGACGGACTCGAAAAACTCTATGGTTCCGAGGTCCTGAGGCCTACAGAAGACCAACTCGTCCCCCATAGCCTGAACCTCGACCCCCTGCTCCCAGCCGAGACGAAGGACCTCCGTCACAAGATCACGATCCATCTGGGCCTCCCAGTACACCTGGCCTCGTCTATCAATTATCCTGGCCCCATCGTATAGAATCGACGGAAGCTCCGCCCCGACCGCCAGGATATGTGGCAAGGCGGAACCGAGAATCCTTCCGCTGGCCACGGAGATATCCCAACCGTCGGACCTCAGCCTTTCCAAGGCCAAAACGGTGGTGGAAGACATACTGCCCTTGCCGTCCAGTAGCGTTCCGTCCAGATCCGTTACCAACAGACGACGAAAAGGCCCCGCCGAACGGCGGGGCCCCGAAAAATCCATCCCCTCTATCACTGGGAAAGGTTCATCTTCTTGAGCTGCTGGATGACGTCCTCGGTGAGGTCCACACCGCCGTAGAAAACCTGCGCCTTGTCCAAAACGACGGTTATGCCCTTGGCCTTGGCCACAGTCCTTATGGCGAGGTTGATCTCCTTGAAGAGAGGAGCCATGAGCTTCTGCTCCTCGATGGCGGCCTCCTGCTTCTTGGTAGCGTAGATCTCGGCCTTCTTCTTGTTGTCCGAGGCCTTCTCTATAGCGGACTTGGCCTCGTTCTGCTTGGAATCCAGAACGGCCTGAACTCTCTTAGTTACCTGCTCGAACTTGGGATGCTGAAAAAGAATTTTCTGAGGCTCGATCACCCCGATCTTCTCTGCCGCTACCGCGACGGACGAAAAGACCAAAGCGAAAAGAACCCCAAGAGCTACCAACCTGACAGACTTAACCATACCCATAAAAAAAACCTCCTCAAAGCTATTACATCTCTCTCGTTGCGTAAGAATTCTACCCCGTCCTTCAGGACAAGTCCACGGTAAAAACGCCTATATCACTGTCTGCGTCCCGTAACCTGTCCCTCCAACGCGGCGATAGTGTTTTGTACTACGTCGATTAGAGGAGGTATTTCCTCTCTGAACACAAAGGCAGGAGCAAAAAACTTCCCGGCCTCGAAGGAATCGACCACCGACTCCATCTTTTCAGCCACCTTCTGACGGGCATCCTGAAAATCTCCGAAGATACCCTCGTCGGGGGTGCAGCCGAGAAGAGACGTACACCTGCCGACGGCGGTAAGAAGCCAATCCATCCCCTCCATGACCTGAACCGACAGATTCATGGCCTGTTCGACCTTCTCCGATTCCAGCATATCCGCCACGGAGAGAGCGCCTTTTCGAACGTTGACGACGTATTCTCCGGCGGTTCCCAACGTCTGGACGACCAGCTCTCTCACGTCCATGGAGACGAACTCCACCGAGGTTCCCCCCTCAAGAGAGACGAAGGCCTCGGGAGACATCTCCACGCCGTCCACGGCCACGGAGGCTATCACCCGGTTTTGATCGGTTAAAATAGACGATATTCTCTCGTAAACCTGAACGTTGCCATCTTCATCTAGGGTCAAGGGGACCCCGTCGAGCACGATCTTCTCCATGAGACACCTCTTTCGATCTTTGAAAAGGCCCGCAAGCCTTAAGAAAACCACTTTATCATTATACCAGTAGTCGAACCGTTGCTACGGATTTTTCAACATATCCTCGATTTTCCTCATGACCAAACCCTGATCCGACTCGGAAAGGCCCACATATATTGGAAGGGATACCTCCATGGAATAAAATCTCTCGGCCACGGGAAAATCCCCGATTTTATAGCCGAAACTCTTTCTATAATAAGGGTGAAGGTGAACCGGAGGATAGTGCACCTGGACCCATATGCCCTCATCCCTTAGATCCAAAAAGAGCTTTTTCCTGATATCCGCTGGAACCCTGAAGGCGTAGAGATGGTATCCATGACCGGGATGCCCGGCCGGTATCACCGCCCCTGGAAGCTCGGCGAGTACCTCGTCGTATCGTCCGGCCACCGCCCTGCGATAGGAGACGAAGTCGTCCAGTTTCTCAAGCTGGCTCAACCCCAGAGCGCACTGAAGATCGGTAAGCCTGTAGTTGTAGCCCAGATCGATCATCTCGTTGGACCACGGTCCATCGGCGTTCTCCATCTCGTCGGGATCCTTGGTTATTCCGTGGGAGCGGAAAAGCCTGAGCTTTCGGGCCAGCTCTTCGTCGTTTGTGACGACCGCTCCCCCCTCTCCTGTGGTTATGTGCTTTACGGGATGAAAGCTGAAAACCGTCATATCCGCTTCCTGCCCCACCATAAAGCCATCTCTACTAGCGCCCAAGGCATGGCAGCCGTCCTCCACGACGAGAGCCCCTACGGAACGGGCCATCTCCAGAAAGGGACTCAACTTCACCGGATAGCCGCTATAGCTTATCGGGGCTATAACCTTCGTCCTGTGAGACAGCTTTTCCATGGCCTTTTCGGGATCGAGACATCCGGTTCTCTCGTCTATATCGGCGAAAACTGGAACCCCTCCCTGATAAAGAGCCGAGTTGGAGGTGGCGGCAAAGGTCATGGGAGACGTAATAACCTCGTCTCCCTTCTCCACTCCGGCGGCGAACATTGCTCCGTGCAATGCGGAGGTGCCGTTGCTGAAGGTAACGGCGTATCTACACCCGACCTTGGCCGCCAGGGCCTTTTCGAAGGACTCCACAGTGGGGCCCTGGGTCAGCCAGTCTCCTCTGAGAACCGCGCAGACAGCCTCTATATCCTTTTCGTCTATATATTGATGCCCATAGGGGATCATGAAAACACCGCCGCTTTCTTCTCAAGTTTTTATCGAACCATGGAGAGTATGGCACTGGCCACCCTCTTTGCTCCGTCGGTGGTCACGCAACCGGCAGGAGGGGGGAAGGCCTTTTCTATGGCACTGTGCAGGATTTCGGGGGATATGTCTTTCCACCACCCCAGATCGATACCCCAGCCAAGTTCGGACAGGGCCCGTCCTATCCCTCTCTGGTTTTCAGCCACCTGAAACACCACCACAGGCTTGTCGAGTGCCATCGCCTCGTAACAGGTCACGCTGGAGGTACAGACCACCGAGGAGGCCCTAGCCATCAGCCTATCGAAATCGGAGGGAGCCCTCATCAAGGTCAATCCGTCCTTCTTGTCAGCCATCCGAGACACCTTATCAAAATAGTCGTCCGGCACCATAGGACCCAACACAGCTACCATAGGAGGCCACGAGATATCGTACCATGTCACGACATCCGCCGTGACACCGGCCATATCCGAGGCACCGGCCAGAAAAAGTACGAATCCTTCATCGCTGGGAGTCAGTTTCGCAAAAGAAGGACGAAGAGGACAGTATGAAGGGCCAAGAAGCTTGACGGCCTCTCTACCATAGGGAATATCCGTCACCCCAAGGTTATAGTTGATCACGATAGAAGCCCATCGATCCACAGGAATGTTACGATAGTCATCCAAAACGACCAGGATGCAGTTATCGCCCAGGAACCTTAAAAGTTCCTCCGAAAAGCGATAGCCATCAACCAGAAGAATATCGCTCTTTTGAATGGGATTGTCGGCGTTCAACACCGTGGAGATTGCATCCACGGTAAAATCCACGATGCCTGAAAAATCCTCTTCTTTCCTCATGAAGGGAGACGCCTCAACCGGAACTATCCAACGAACCGGCTGACCCATTCTGTCTATCTCATAAGCGATGGACCGACAACGGCTTATGTGTCCTCCTCCGACGGAAGGACCGCCGTCGGCCAGGATAATCACGATAAGTCGGCCCTTTTCTCCGTATTCAACATTCCCATCCAGTAGATATCGACCGGTTTCCCGTCACGAAAAAGATGCTCCCTCCAGCATCCCTCTATGCGGAATCCGTAACGGACGTACATAGCGATAGCTTTCTCGTTAGTAGACAAAACGGAGGTATAAAGTCGCCTCAGTTTAAACTCGCAAAAACCGATACGGATAATTTCTCGTAACATGAAAGAACCCAAACCACGACCTCTATATTTGTCCTCTCCAATATAAAATCCCCACTCAGCATGCTGATTTTCAATATCTATACCTCTGAAGGATATTATTCCCACCGGGATATCGTCATAAAAAGCAACTAAAATATTTTTAGTCACATCTTGCACAACACGTCGAACCCAGAAAAGATGCTCCTCTAAGGTTATTTCTTTAGAATTAAGCATCTTAGAGGCAACGGATGGTGAGTTTCTCCATCTCAAAAGCTTAAGCCTCGTCTCTTCCGAAACATCCTTCAAGTTTTTAAACATCAATGACTTATCTATTTCAAATCATCTCCCAGGTGAGCCACTGGTCTCGTTCTATATCGATCTTGGCGGTTCTTCCCACCACTATATCTGAGTGTTTGGGAGCGATACCAAGTCCAGGCCTTTTACAGGTCAGCATACCCTCCGTTATGGTCTCTCCCGCTTTTATATCCCTAGATGCATGGAGGCTTCTCCTGGCCTTTTGATAGAACTCCATCTCCTCTTCGGAAGGACCTAGCTTCCTGCCATCTCCCATGGCCGATTCGACCTCCCTTATCTGCCTGACCAATTCCCTGAGTTCGTCGGGCTCTATGGCGAAGGGATGGTCCGGTCCCTCCATGGATCTGTCCAAGGTGAAGTGCTTCTCTACCACATAAGCTCCCATGGCTACGGCGGCAACGGATATATGTACGCCCGGCGTGTGGTCCGATAACCCCACCAGGGTTCCGAAAGCCCTGCGTATGGTCTCCATGCTTTTCAGGTTCATTATATGAGGCGGAGCGGGATAGACGGAGGCGCACTGAAGAAAGACTATATTCTCGTTGCCGGCCTCCACACAGGCTCTATAGGCGTCCTCTATCTCCTCCATGTCGGCCAGACCGGTAGAGATTATCATCGGCTTGCCCTTGGAGGCACAGTATCTTACTAGGTCCAGATCTACCAGTTCAAAGGATGCTATTTTGAAGAATTCGCTGACTTTGTTCAGTTCGTCCACCGCCTCGTGATCGAAGGGAGTGGCGAAAAAGAGTATGTTTTTTTTCTTGCAATAATCGGCAAGCTTGGGAAGCCATTCCCTGGGAGTCTCTATCTCCGATATGAGGGTGTGGAGGTCCTTGTCGTATCCGGAGTGCTTAGGCGTTTTTTTTGAGTAGAGTCTGTCTGCCGAGTATATCTGAAATTTGACCGCATCAGCCCCAGCCTCGACAGCGGCGTCTATATGTCGTAAGGCCAGGTCGTAGGACCTATTATGGTTGGCCCCTACCTCCGCTATTATGAAGCAGGGGTGTTTTTCGCCTACAGGCCTTCCTGCCATGAAAATAGAGTCCGTCATGGAAGAACCTCCTTTTTTTATAAACTTACTCTTCTTTTTTTTCCTCTATCATACGGAATATCTGCTCGGCCCTTTTCCAGTCGTCCAACGTGTCTATGTCTTGAACTCTCCAGGACGGCAATATGACAGGCCTAGCGTTTCGGCTGAAGAAGAGGGGGCCCTCTTCGGACATCTCCGATACGTTCAGCCAGTAGAACTGCCCCGCATCGTGGTAGGCCTCCGGCAGATCCTGCGATCTCGAGGATTGGTATTCCGGCCAGATCATCTCCACATGGCAGTCCTCGGAGAGCTTCAATCCACGGTATATGGGATATTCGAAAGGGGTTACGGAGAAAGAGGATGCCGTTCCCTCTTCACAGACTTTTTCATACCCCTTTATTATATCCTCTGACTGTACGAACGGGGCCGTGGCGTATATACAGCATATATGGGTGACGATGTCTCCTCGTTTTTCATGCCATTCCAGGCAATGACGGACAACCGCATCGGTTCCTGTATGATCGTCCGATAGTCTTTCCGGACGGATAAAGGGAACTTCGGCACCGTAGGAACGAGCTACGTCGGCTATTTTTTCGTCGTCCGTCGAGACTATCACCTTGTCGAAAAGACCTGTTTTCACTGCAGCCTCTATGGAGTAAGCCATTATCGGTTTGCCTAAAAATGGTCGTATATTTTTACCCGGTATTCTCTTGCTTCCCCCTCTGGCGGGGATCAGGGCTGTTATCATTTTATACTCTATCTTTCGCAGTTACGCTCTATCATTTGCGCTATTTCTTCGACCGTAAGGAACCATTCGTTTTCTCCAGAGCTATACACGAAATCCTCAGTTACTGATTTGCCGGTCTCTCCCAGTTCGTTTCTTTGAAAATCCCTTTGAGACTGGAAGGTAAGCGACGGCGTTATGACGAAGTGGTCTTCGAACTCGAGGACGTTTCTAGCATCGTCCAGAGGACACATGATTTCGTGGAGTTTTTCACCCGGCCTAATTCCGACTGTTTTCTGATGTGTTTTCGGAGCTATGGCTGTGGCGATGTCCACCACCCTGGCTGATGGAATTTTAGGCACGAAGAGCTCCCCTCCCTGCATACGCAGAAAGGCTTTCACCACGAAATCCACTCCCTGAGGGAGAGTTATCCAAAAACGGGTCATGCCGTCGTGGGTTATCGGAATTTCGGGAGCATTTTCCTCGACCAGCTTCTTGAAAAAAGGTATTACCGATCCTCTGGATCCCATTACGTTGCCGTAACGAACGACGGAAAATCGGGTTCTTCCTTCTCCTACTAGGTTATTGGCGGCGGTGAAGAGTTTATCCGAGCAGAGTTTTGTCGCTCCGTAGAGGTTTATGGGGTTGGCCGCTTTGTCCGTCGATAGGGCTACCACTCTGTCCACGTCGTTGGCTATGGCCGCCTGTATAACGTTGTATGCTCCGTCCACGTTCGTCTTTATGCATTCCATGGGGTTGTATTCGGCGGCTGGGACCTGCTTCAAGGCGGCGGCGTGAACGACGAAATCGATCCCTTTCATCGCCATGGAGAGACGGTCGCCGTCGCGGATATCTCCTATGAAATATCTCATGCACGGGGCATTATAAACCTGCTGCATTTCGTACTGTTTGAATTCGTCTCTGGAATATACGACTATTCGCTTGGGGCTCCATTCCTTCTGCAATCTGCCGATAAAGGCCTTTCCGAAAGAACCGGTTCCTCCGGTTATAAGTATCGATCTATCGTCGAACATAAAGACACACCCTTCATCGGACACCGGTCCGGATAAAAGTCAAAAGAGGCCGCCGCATCTCTGGCGGAAGCCTCTCAATACCGTCGATTTCTCCAATCGTCACGCTTCCACGTCGATCAAAGCTCCGAACATCTCCTGTACGTGCTCTATGAAGTTGATAACGCTGTCAGGTGGTATTTTCCTTATGACTTTTTCCTCCGATCCGTCCTTTTCAAGTACCTCGACCTGAAATTCATCGGCCTCTTCCCTGAAACGGAAACGGATCTGCCTGTCGAAAGCCTGGGCCACCTCTTCAGCTTTCGCCAAAGAACGCTTTATCTCTTCTTTCCGAGGACGGAGAAACTCATTCGACCTCTGTACGGAGGCGGCCCTATCTTTTACATCTACCTGACGCCCTACTAAACTTCCATCGGACACGACATACCTCGATGAGGGAGAAGATGACGGAACAAGTTTTTCTACCGTCACTTGTCATGCCCCCTTTCGGGTTTTAAAAAAGAGGCGGGAGGGAGCTCCCTCCCGCCTCTTTGGCCGAGTCGTCTAGTTCAATTAACGGAGCAGCGACAGGACGTTCTGCGGCAGCTGGTTGGCCTGAGCCAACATGTTGGTTCCAGCCTGGGAAAGGATGTTGAGCTTGGTGAAGTTCATCATTTCCTTGGCCATATCGAGATCGCGGATGCGGCTCTCTGCGGAGGTCAGGTTCTGGCTGGCAATGGTAAGGTTGTTGATGGTGTGATCTAACCTGTTCTGATAGGCACCGAGGTTAGCTCGCTGCTTCGATACAGTGTCTATCGCACTGTCGATAACCGTGATCGAACGAGCGGCGGACTCTCTGTCCGTTACAAGAAGCCCATCGATACCAAGAGCCTCGGATCCCATGTCTCCTATGCTGATTCCCATGTCTTCCTTCTCGTTTGCTCCGATCTGGAAGACGGTGCTGTTATCGGCAAGGTGGATGACTGTCTCGTAGGTATCATCGCTGTCGGTGGTTAGGCGGAAAGACTTTGCATCCTCGGACCACTCGACGTTGGTATCGGCCATGGCATCGAACTGAACGTCTACGTTCTTGTGTACCACACCGTAAAGCATGTTACCGGTTACCTTGACGTTGGAGGCGATGGTGTTGCCGCTATGGGCGTCGTTGACGGTGACATCGTACTGACTCTCAGTTGATTCCTGTATCACGTTGAGGCTGAGAGCCTTTATTACGTCCTCATCTCCGGCGAAGTTGATCTCTCCGTCAGAACCGGCCACGACGGAACGTATTACAAACGTACCCTCGACGGACTCGGATGTGTTGTCGGTCTCGCCCTCTATGAAGTCGACGAAACGGTCGGTATTGCCATCAAGGTACTTGGCCTGACCTAGCCCGAAAGCGATGGCATCGTTGAGTTTTATCTCGACATCTCTAAGGGTATCGGTGGAGTTCAGGGTTATGCTGGTCTGGGTTCCGTCACCCTGAGTTACGGTTATAGGCTGGGCATCCTCCAACATGAAACGGCCGTTGGCGTCCCAGAACTTGTCCAGATCTCTAAGCTGAACATCGCCCTTGGCAACCTGACCGACGTAGGCGGCGTCGAATCCGGCAAGTGTTGCATCTGCGGCAGCAAAGGCCGTATTGAACTCCAGAACCGTGTCCGACTGGTACAGGGTCCCGTTGGCGGTGTTCAAGTAGAAGTTCTTGAAGTGTATATCTTTGCCCCGAACATCTGCTGCGACTAAGGAAAATTTACGGTCGTCAAGATCAGTACCAGCGGTACCTCCCCAGTGTCCGTCCCATTCGGGGTTGGTGGTACCGGAGATAGTTACGCTAACATCTCCAGCAGAACCAACATATCCAATTACGATCTTATCACCTATGGAGTACATAGCAGCATTTTCAGCAGTAGTATTTCCTATCGCAACGGTAGCTGAACCAAGGCCAAGACTATCTAGCTGAACTGCAGCCGTCCCCGCCGCTGATCCAACAACAAGGTTGGTGTTGTTTTTAGTCGTAAGAGAACCATCGGAACCAAGAACATTGCTTGTTGCCTTAAATGTAACCTGATTAAGCGCCGTATTTATCGACGCAACTTCAAGATAAATGGAAGCACCAGCAACATCTACAGTTCCTGCAACCAAATTTAAAACAGCGGTTGTACCATACTGTTGAAGCTCGGACACAGCGGCTGCGGTAACTCCGGCTGAAGCAATAACATTATAGGTACCGGCGGGAAGGCTATCGACTCTTATGGATTGAAGCCCATCCGCTTCATTCTTGGTTACGTTCATTATGACGTTTTCGTGCTTGATCTTGAAGATGTCGGTCTTCTGAACCTCGGCCTGACCGGGGTCTGCCGTGATGCTGATCTTGTAGTTGCCCTCTGCAGCCGACTTCTGACCGAACTGGTCTACGGTACGGAGGCTTCCTCTTACGAAGGCCTTGGTCTCCAGGTTATCGGAAGACCAAAGGACAGAGGCGGAACCGTCGAGCAGTTTCTTCTTGTTGAACTGGGTCGTGGTGGAGATGCGGTCTATCTCTTCCTTCAGCTGGTCGACCTCTATCTGGATGTAATCCCTGTCCTGGCTGGTGAGGGTGTCGTTGGCAGCCTGAACGGAGAGCTCTCTCATCCTCTGGAGGATGGAGTGGGTCTCGTTAAGGGCGCCCTCTGCAGTCTGGATCATGGAGATGCCGTCCTGGGCATTGCTGGTTGCCTGATCCAGACCGTTGATCTGGGCACGCATCTTCTCGCTGATGGCGAGACCAGCGGCATCGTCGGCAGCGGAGTTGATCCTGAGACCGGTGGACAGCTTATTGATGGACTTCTGAAGGTTGTTGTTGGTTGCACTCAGCGAGTTGTAGGCGAAGAGTGCAGGTACGTTATGATATACACGCATTATTTGTTACCTCCTTGTATGATTTTGGGCTTCCATGCCCATGTTTCGGATTACTAATTCGTCCCCCCTTTATCTATTGACTTGTTTCAGTTTCGGCCGTATCGATCCACACCTTGAGACCGAATTTTTCAAGAGCTTGTACCGTAACCGTAGGAAATATCAATCCCTCTAATCCTGCCGTAGGAATCCAATGGGCCAGCCAATCCAGGTGCTTTTTCGACCCTTCGACAATGAGACCGTCAGAGGCCTCCAAACAACGGGCCGAGGTGGTGGCGAGCCATTCCACGAAGGGAGAGACCGCAACTACGAAATTTTCATGGGATTCGTCGGCTTGCAGGTCCAATATCATATCCCTGACGACATCCATAGCTCCTACAAGATCGTCATGTCTAATGGCCAGCTCCGCCTTATTTCTTCCCCTGGCGACACTAAACTTCAGAGATCGTACCGTCTCTCCCATGTCGGAGAAAAAGCGCGAGAGTTCCCTGAGCTGATCGACGTTTCTGGAGGAGATCTCCTCCATTATGGCCTTAAGATCCTCGTCGTCCGGCAGATAACGCATAGCGTTGGATGCCAATTCCATAGCCTCCTCAAGGTTGGGAACCCTACACAGGTCGTGGGAGGCGCTCATAACTGCCCAGTCCCGGAGGAATCTACCGGCAAAATCCACGGGAACGGAGGTATCCTCCATCAGGGAGGCCCCTTTCGCCATGAAGAGGCATGCCTCCTCCGATCTCCCCCTGGAAGACAAAAAACGGGCCAGTGACCACAGGTCCTCCGGCCCGAAATCGCCCTCCACGACGGGATCCATGCGACAGAGCAACTCAGAGAGCGCCACCATGAGGTCGGATTTATCCGTGGTTCCGTCGATTTTTTCGAGAAGATCCATCGCAGAATCCCTGTCGGCGGTCGTATCAGTGTCGAACGGTACCACCGACCGTGCGTAGTTTAGCCACTGGTCCAAAAATGCGACGTTAGCCCTGTGAGATCGGACTATTTCGCGATGGACCCTTTCCCAACGGGAGACCGACTCCACGTTGTCCATCATTCTGGTCTCCGCCATGGCAGTTCCAGCCAAGTAGGTGTAGCTCTGACCTATAAAGGAGAGAACAGGATTGGCCGCATGTATTTTGTCCAATAACTCCGCAACTTTGAACCCCTTGTCCCTCCTCCTGGAGGGGGGCAAGGCAGGGGCCGTTGCGCCTTCGATCAAATCGTCCATTTCGTCCAACATCCGGACGCACCATTCGAGATCCCCTCTGGCCGAGTCTATACGAGCCAGTATAGATTCCCGCTCCTCGGACCAACCCCGTCGGTCCGTCTTTAAAAGGTAAGAAAGGTCTACCGGTTCGAAAGACTTGGAGGATACGTGTTCCTCCAGATATTCGACCAGGGATATCACCTCGGTGCCCTTTATCAAGGCTCCTCCTTCGGTGCAGTCATAAACTTTTTTCTGCGTGGCGGCTATTATCCTCTCGAATATCTGGATAAAGGTCAACCAAAGGTCGTGGGTCTCCACCGTACCACCCATGGAGGCGGGAACCGTTAGCCTTGCCTTACTCTTTTCGATGGATTCTATAGCCTGACCAACCGCTCCTCCGACGTGGGTCTCGCCGGACGGAGCATAAGCCAGATCCTGACCTATCAAGGCCACAGAAGAAGCTTCCGAATAGATAGCCAGAGTCAGGGCCATATGAGCAACAGACAGGCCCGAATAGAGTCGATCCCTGTGAAGCAACGCTCCTACATACCATTCGTCGACGGGAACGCCTTTTTTGCCTATCACCACGACAGGGCCAGGCCATCGTCCCGCCGTCATAGGGTAGCTGACCGACTGGGACAAAAGCACTATATTGTGGCACTCATCGGGATATTCGTCCAGAACCCTCTGACACCAGATTTTGTAGCTGAGATAGGGCCTCTCTATAGTCGTTACGACGTGGGGAACGATACCCCGCCTGAGAAGGGGCAGAAGCACCGTGTCGCATGCGACGATGACGCATTTATTTTCCATGCCCTTGATCAAATCCACGTTCTTCTCCAGCGACGGCCCGGCGGCTACGCAGATGAATGGCCTTCCTCCGAAGGCATCCTTGAGAGACTTCATAGAAATTCCCTTTAGAATCCTCGGGGTGTTGAGAACCGCATGTCGAAATCCTAGAAGGGTGTCCTCCGGCGAGTTCCCCAGCAGGGTGAGTCTGTAAACCACCTCGGTACGGAAGAACTCACCAAGGTTTTTTAGTTCAGGAACCGTCTCCACCTCTCCCCCATGATATTCGGAGTGCATGTTGGCGGCCGGGAATATCCCCATGGGTACCAAGGTCCAGTCCATTAGCTCGTCCATTAAAGGACGGTCGTCGGACACCAGGAAACAAAGGCGGCATCCTCGAGGCAATGCCATAAAAGCCGAGGTAAGGGAGAGGGTATGGAGTATCAGATCTAAAGAGGGCTCGACAACGATTACCGCCAGGGCCTCCTGAGGCAGGGCCTTGAGCATCTTGAAGAGATAGGGAGGCGTTCCTATCCCGAACAGAGCGTAGACCGGCACCTTTACGTGTTTGAAGTTGAACGCCGGTTCCTTCTCGAAAAAAGGTGATTCCGTAATGCCCGAGACCCATTTGCCGTTAGGTGTTTCACGGAAAATCGGTTTCATAGGAGAATCTCCGAGTTCCTCTAGCCTTGCCCTCAATCGTTTTACCAGTAAAGGCTGATGCCCCTCCAGTTTTTCCAAATTTTTTTCTAGTAGAGCTCTATCCATCACGAGGCATCACCCCTCTTCGTAGACCTTAAAATGTTATCTAGGTTTATATCGCCTCCTAGTTCTATCGAGGCGGCCTGACGGTTGGCATCGGCTATTTCATCGAAGAGTTCTGATCTCCATATAGGGACGTTTTTAGGAGCCACGAATCCCAACTTAACGGTGTCTCCTTTTACCTCGAGTATCCTGAGAGTTATATCCTCTCCTATTTTCATTCCCTCTCCGACTTTGCGGGATAAAACCAACATAGGTTATTCCCCGTTTAGAGACGACTGCTGAATTTTACTTTTCATCTCGTCTCTTTGAGCCTGATTCCACAAAGGGCGACGAAGAGTCAGGGATTCATCCGGCAATATGGCCTGAAGCATCAACCGAGAGGAAAGCCCTATCAATATGGGGGCTCTCATGTTGACGGTCATATCCCATATCGCTCCGGAAGGAACAGTAAGAATTAAAAGGATCCCTAGGTCTCTTTCGTCCTCGGCTTTCACTTCATCTAGAAATTCTCGAGGGATTTTCACCGAGTAATCGGAAAAAAGCTGCTGAGGAACGGCTACCGGCAGAGCAAGACCTCCGTCCTCTAAATTCTGAAGATGTTTTACGGTTGAGTCATCCTCGCCTACCAGTAACCATCTGCGCATATCCTCGAATCCCGGGATCCCCTTAGGCGATAGAAAAATCATGCTTTCCTCGTATTTCACGTCACCGAAACGGCTCGTCGAGATCGTCAACGTTTTAGACATTTTTTTCGTCATGACAGAAAGTCCACCAACGTAGGCTGGATTATCCTGGCTATGGTGGCAAGTCCGGCCTGATAGACCGACTGGGCCGACATGTATTCCATGGCCATCTTGGCCAGATCGGTGTCGCTTATGGAGCTGTACAGCTCGGTGTAGTTGCCGTTGTTCTGGGTCAGCCTGCTGGAGCTGCCCTCATATCGTTTGACCAAGGCCCCCTCCTCTGTACGGCACTTGAGAAGGGAGTCTATCTCGTTATCTATGTCGCCTAGGAGCGTGGTTATTGCCTCGCTGTCCTGCCCCTTGACCGCGTCTATGAGATCCTCCATCATTCCGAAAAAATCGGTCTGGCGATAGTCGGCCCCGGTTCGTCTCGTTACAACCTGACCGTAGGGGCCCGTTCCTCCGTGGTCAGGGCTGGTGATGGTAGCGGCCCCGAAAAAGTCGTTAGCCAGATCTCCCGATACGGTTATCTCGTACCCCTTGGGAGATGTCAGTATGACATGATCGTCTCCGGCCTGGTCGGTGTATAGCTGAGCCTCTACGTCCTGTCCCTGAAAACGGGAGTTTATGAGGTCCACCACCGAGGTCATCTCGTCGTGGCTCAGAACTCCGCTTCCGTCGGCATCGAGCTCTCTGAGGTCCATCGTGTGCTCGTATCCGTCCACCGAAATGGAGAGAGTGTTCGTGCTGTCGTCGACGACGACCGGACCGGCAGGCAGAGCGGCCCCCCTGATCGCAGTGTCTATGCCGAAAGCTGCCGCCGCACCGGGACCACCTGCCGTCATGGCGGCCGGTTCCAGGTCGTAGACGTTGACGGCGGAGCCGTCTTTTGCCGATATAGAGAGCCTAACGTCGTTGGTGCCGTCGTCCAGATCGGTATCGACGTAGGATACGTTAAGCCAGTTCCCGGCATATTTGCGAAGTTTTTCGGAAAAATCCTTCATGGTATCTCCCGGAGCCACGGATATATCCACGGACCGCCCCAGGGCCTCTATGCGCATAACCCCTCCGGAGCCGGTATCTACGGCCAGATTTTCCGCAACGGATTCTCCCTGTATCCCCGAAGCAATGCCGCTTTGGAGGGCAAGACCGGCGCTGTATTCGTCCACTGAAGGATCTCCGAAGGAACGATCGACGAATTGAAGCGGCTCTCCGGAGGTGGCGAATAGTGCCACTCCTCCCGAGGAAAGCTCCTTGTAGCCGATGAGGTCCTCGCCGTCGGGGCCCTTACCTACCTGACGCTGAATTTCCCGAGCCATCTTGACGTTGTCCACCACTCCGCCTGTCGCTACGTCATCGGAGTAAAGTTTAAGATCATAGTCCCTCTCTCCTACCGACACGGTCATACGAGCAGGCATGTTGGGATCTAGATCTCCTCCGGTGGGAAATTCCGCCGCTCCCTGAGCGTAGACGGCGGTGGACAGTCCCATAGACTGAATTAGCGAGGTGTTCGCATTTGTTCCATCGGTGGCTAGGTCCATCATGCTTACAGGAGCTCCTGCGTCTTTGGCCCTGATGACCAGGCGCTGGGTTCCGTTTTCGAGGTTACTTCCGGATACGTTCGGACCAGCCACTCCGTCTCCCGGATCGGTCTGCACGACCACTTCGAGCCAATCTCCCGCTACGGCCCTTATCTCCTGGGCCAGGTCCTCCAATGTCATGTCCGGTCCGGAGTTGACCAGAATTTCCGCTTTGTTCTTTCCAGACTGTATGTAGAAGTTCACCTTGTTCGTGTCCGAAAGTCCGGAAGCGATGGTAGCCCCTTCAGAATATTCGGTTCCCTGAAGGGATGTCTCCATTCCCAGTAAACCCATAAGGCCTATATGACTGTGATCGTGAGGCTTGGAAACTGCTTCGGAGGCGACCGGGTCGGGACCGAAAAGGTTTGTCGCTCCACCCTCGGGAGTTACGTTGAGTTTTACGTTCTCATCGCTGGAGACTACGATGAGTTTGGCGGAAGACGTTCCGGAATTTATTACCTTACCGACCAAACCTTCCTGTCCGGAGATCTGGTCGGCCATCTGATCCAAGGTCATTCCGGCGGTGAAGTTCAGTGTAGTGATATTCTGGCTATCGTCTATAGCTATTTCGATCGAGCCGTCCGATGGAAGAACGTAGCCGCCAGGAACGGAGTCATCCACTGCAAGTGATTCTACTGCCTGGTTCATCGGTATATCGTCCGTTTCGGGCCAGGATGTCATGGAGATAGGTTCTCCTGTATGGCTGCGAATCTCCAGCTTTTGAGTGCCTGCGTCCTCGTCTTTTATTACCTGAACCGACACGAGCTTCCCGGCGTCTCCCATATTGACCGAGCTCTCTATGGTCTCGGCTATATCGTCCAAGGACATAGGGTGAAGCTCTCCGGGATCTCTGAATCTGTTGTAGTCGGTAAGGGTAGAGCTGTCGTAGTTATCGTCCTCCCAGTCTTCCTCGGGTATCCTGATCTTAACTGAACGATCTCCGACCTGGATCTGTATTATCTCGTTTCTGCCGGTCCACTCGAAATCGGCGGGAACGTCGGCACTCCTCAGGGTATATTGGGTGTAGTCATCGGGGAAGACCTCTTTGCCCGTCACGGATACGTCGCTGACTATGCCACGCTCCATCTCGAACTGAACCCTGTAGTCATTTCCGGCATATATCACGTGCCCTTCCTCGTCCCTCTGGAAGGCGGGCACGGAGGTCGCTGCGCCGGAGAGGAGATATCGACCCTCAACGCTGTAGTTGGCGGCCTCCCTTATTCCCTCCTGAAGCTCTATCATCTCCTGAGCGATTGCATCCATCTCCTCGTCGTTCAAGGCACCGCTTCCGGCACGAACGGAGAGGGATCTAACCCGATCTATCATCTCACCTATCTGATTGAGAGCCGAATCGGTGTTCTTCAACCAGGTAAGACCGTCGTTCATATTTCTTATATATTGCTCGTTTTCGTATATGGTGGTGCTGAGGGAGAGCTCCCTGGTCACGTCTATAGGCGAGTCCGAGGGTTTATGGTGGAGCTTTCCCGTCGAGCCCTGTTTGTTCATCTTAAGAAGACGGGCCAAGTTGTTGTGCATGTCCGTCATCATGCCACCGTACATCATGGAGTTACTGACCCTTCTCATGGGTTACCCTCCTTACAGGCCGACGCGGCCCATGCCGTTTATCACCCTGTCGAGCATCTCGTCCAGGGTCGTTACGTAACGGGAGATGGCGTTGAAGGACTGCTGAAACTGCATTATCTGCATCATCTCCTCGTCTATGTTGACCCCCATGACCGACTGTCTCTGAGAGCTTATCTGGTCCACTAAGGTGGTCTGGTTGGACAGCATGGCCTGAGATCTCTGGCTTTCCACCCCAAGCCTTGCGATGAAATCCTCGTAATATTCGTTGAAGGTGGCGCTGTCGCCGGCCATTACCTTGGCCTGTTTCAGCTGGGCCATGGCGATGGCGTTGTCCCCGTTGCCCTCGCCTTTGGACTGGCCGTTTCCGTCGTCGGCGGAAGCGGCGAAGAGCCCGGAGGCCTGCACCAACTGATCGTTCACGGAGAGATTCCTGGAAGCTCCCGACATAACGGAGGTCGGAGAGAAGAAGGCCGTTCCTGTTATGTCCGAATAGTCCCCGCTTCCGTGACCGGCATAGTGTACTGCGTTCATCTCGTTTATCAGGTTGTAGGCTATGGCGTCGAAGGATTCCAGGTGCTGCAATATTACGTCGTCCCTGACCTCCATAAGGGCGTTTATCTCTCCTCCGGAGACGTGATGTTCCACCCTTATGGCGGAGCTGCCTGTGTCCTTCAGGCTGAGAACTATGCCCGAAGCGACATCCTCCATGGAAGAAGCCTTATATCCGTCGGAAGCGGATATTTTTCGAGCTTGCCGAAACTCGTTGAAAGAGGACAGATAGCGATCGTCGTCCACCATCACCAATGCATCCGTAGAGGTGGAGAGGGTTTCGGTGGAGTATTCCGCGGCGGTTCCCCCCATAAGCCCGAGACGTCTGGCGGCATAGGAATCTCCTGCATCGGATCCCATAACGTTTATTCTGCTGGACTCGCCTACCACGTCGCTTTCCAAGACTAGGTAGTAGTCTCCGCCTCCGTCGCTTTTCACCGATGCGTGGAGCCATTCCGACGGATCGTCGGGCATTCCATCGCCGTTGTTATAAGCACCGTTTATCTTGTTCGCTATTGATCTAAGGGTGTCGTCGTTGTCTATCTCGACCGTTACCACCGGAGCGTCGTTCTCGAGTCCCAGCGTTCCGGAAAGTAGGTCTCCCTTCATGTCGTTGAAGGAGAGAAGATGGTCGTCGCCGGACTTTATCACCAGACGGTCTACCGATCCGGAGCTCTCTACGTATACCTCCAACCGGCCTCCCACACCGGTGTCGTTCTGAAGAAAGGACTGAAGCTCATCGAGGGAAAGCTCTCCACCTGCGGACACCGTGCCGGAAGAGCTGTTGCCGCAGCGGCTGGACATCTCCCATTCCGACGTCGCAGAGTTCCAGGAAACCGTTACGTACATTTCCTCGGGATTGCCCGGCATGGAGTTCAGGTCTTGAGAGGCTATTCTGAAGGTATACTCGGTACGATCGGTTCCTCCGGGAAACTTGAGAAGCACAGGGCTTCCCATTTCGTTGTTCATCTGGTTGCCGGTGGCTCTGACTCCGGAGGATCCAACCTGCAGTCTGATGGTTCCCTCTATGTTCATGGCCTCGTCCGGATCGCTCACCGGCAGTCGACCGACGGCTCCGTTTATGGTTCCCCCTCCGACTTTCCAGGTCGTCTCGCTGGCAAGCCTTTCTACCGCCACGGAATGGATCGCCTCGGAGGCCTTTTGGCCTATCGAAGCGGTCAAAACGTCGGTATCTGAGACGTGATCGAAGGTATTGTCCTCGACCTGGACGTCATAGAAACCGGAGTTACCTGGAACGGACTTCAATTCGAGATGTCTGGCCTTATCTCCCTGAACCAATATCCTTCCGCCGAGATATATCTTGTACTCGCCGTCCTCCATATCGGAAGGGGCGCTTACTTCACAATCTATAAGAGAGCAGAGCTTTTCGGCCAACAGGTCCCTCCGATCGTAAAGGTCGTTAGGGTTACCGCCGGTTCCCTCGACCTCCCTTATCGTAAGGTTCAGGGCGGAGATCTGGTCTATATAGGTGTTGGCCTCGTTCACAGCCAGGGAAACTTGTTCGTTCAATCCGGTCCTGTACTCTTCGTAATTTCTAGAGAGACTGTCCAGATAGGTTCCCAAGGTTCCTGCCTTGGATATCAGGTTTTCCCTGGCGGAGGAACTGTCCGCATTTTTGGAAGCTTCCTGAAGAGCGGCCCAGAAATCGTCTAAACCGACCCTTACGCTCTCTCCGTTGGGCTCGTTGACGAAGGTCTCTAGGGTGTCCAGACCTTGAGTCATTATGTCCCAATACCCCTTTACCGTGCTCTCCTCCCTGTATTGGAGATCGAGAAATTGGTCTCTGAGACGGACTATGGCATCCACCTTTACTCCCGTGCCGATCTGCCCTGGAAGAGCGGGACGATTCAGGCCCGGTTCGGTAAAAGGATCGGTAGAAGAAGCTTCAACTCTCTGGCGGGAATACCCCTCCACGTCCGCGTTGGAGATGTTATGACCGGATGTCTCGAATCCCTGACGGAAATAGCTGAGGGCCCTTCTTCCCATCTCGAACCCGAAAAAACTGTTGATCATGAGGCATTCACCTAACCTTTCAAGTCAAGAGACGATAGTGATTGATTTCCGCCTAAACGCCGCCATTCGTCTATAAGCATATCGTTAAGGGCCTTGTTTTCCTCGACAAGGGAGTTCAGCAACGCCATCTCGGACCGAGCAGATTCGACCGCGGCTCTCAGGGCTTTTCCCGCCTTCAGCATCGCCTCGGACTCCTCGAGCGTACCTGAGGCGGCCAGTTCATTCAAGGTCGGGGAGCATTTTCTGCTCTCGGCTATCTTATTGACGACCTGGATCCTCATGGACTCGGCGGTAATGGCCTCCTGATGGGCCTGATCCATGTCCTTGAGGAGGTCTTTCAAAAGTTCGAGGCGCCCCTCTTTGAGCGCCTCTCGCTGTTTCACGACCACGGACAGGACGCGATGGATCGCCTCCGTCTGCCGTTCGATCACCCCTACGATCTCAGACGACCACATATCAATCGGAAGACCTGGTCAGCCCGGCCGCTATCAGCTTGGCCGCCAATATTCCCATGTCGGGATCGTAGGAACCGGAATCTATGCTATCGGACATAGCCTGGACCTTGTCCTGCCTGACGTCCGATACTTTCCTGGATTCCATCATGGCCTTGCCCAGAGTCTGGGCGAAATCGCTTACCTCTACTCCGTCGATTTTTTTATCCGTGCCGACGTTGGAGTCGATTTTTTTACGGTTCTTTACGGGAGAACCGCCGTTGTATAAGTAGGATCCAACTATTTTATCTATCATCGTGACATCCCCCCCAGGAGCATCTGGTTATGTATCGGATTTCGGGGCCGACTCCTTAACAGGTAGAAGATCGCGAACTTTAACCTCATCTACTCCTGCGTTCCTGTCTAAACATGGTCTTTTTCTTGTGTTCCCCGTCGGAGGAAAAACCTTTTATCAGCTTTTCTCTACAGGTATCGCAGTACTCCTGCCCGGAGTGGACCTCTACGCCGCAGGACTTACAACGAGGCCTACCGTCGTCTTCTCCGGAGAGGCTTAAACGCCCTTGGTCCACCAGTACCTCTATGTATATAGAGTCTACATTCAGCATCTCGGACAAAGAGTAGGCGTCCAACCGGGAGCCGTGATGATCCCTTATGGCTTTTCTGGCGTTCATGTAGACTTCCTCCAGATCTTCCCAACAGGAAGGACATATATCCGCCGTGACGGTTGCGAAGACTTTGTCGCAGATCTTACAGTGTTTCAGCTCCATGATAGATCTCCTCTCTCGTTAGCGTTTATCGACCGACTCCACGTGATGGACAGAACGTTCTCGGCGCCGGCTTCGTAAAGAGCCTCCGCTCCTCTTAGAAGGGTGGTTCCGGTCGTCCTTACGTCGTCGACGAGGGTACAGCTCTGCCCCTTAAGATCGGGACCTCTCCAAAGGATGGAGTTTTTTGGCATACTCCTCCTGGCCTCGGCCCCAAGTTCCGACTGTTTTTCCGATGTCCTCCATTTCAGATGATCCGATAGAACTACACCCCAAACGTCCGATATCCCCATAGCCAACCATCGGGACTGGTTGTATCTTCTGGTACTTCCACGATGGAGAGGAATGGGCACTATGCGATTTTGGGGAAAGGGCATGGCTATGGCGGATCCCAGAGATCGTCCCATTATTCTTCCCATTCCCGACACACCGTGATATTTCATGGATAACACTAACTCTCTGGCCATGCCGGAGTGGACTGCTCCCGATACGGAAGGATAGCTATGGCCGTGAAGATGACAGGGAATATCCTCTCCGCATACCAGACATCGCAAGGGATTATCCCTAACCAGTTCGTCCGAACAGGAACGACAGAGGACGCTGGCCAATTTACCGCAAACGGGACAGCTTACCGGCCACAGAAAATGCAAGAAAAGGTCTATCGAGGTCATGAGTATTCTATAGGACACCGAAGCAACATCATCATGCCTTCCTTGGGCTCGAACCCCATGTTGGCCAGAAAAGGGCCCAGCTCGCTGCTGTAGGTGGTTATCATCGGGATATTCCTTATGGCAGGGTGTTCCAGGGCATACCCCATCAGGCTGGAACCGAGCCCTTGCCCCTGATGGTCCGGATGTACCACCACGTCCCATAAAGAGGCCCTGAAGACGAAATCGGTGATTATTCGACAAAAGGCGACCAACTCACATTCATAACGGACGGAAAAACAGAGGTCCGTGCCCTTGAGCATTCTCTCTATCTGCGATACGGAACGGCTTCTTCCCCATCGGGTAAATCGATACAACCCTTGAAGTTCCTCGGAAGAGAGTCCTATCTTGCTGTCGTAATACAGGTATTCCCGATCCATCTGGTCTACCCCTCGTCTAGACCGATCGACAAGGTCACCCTGACCGGTCCCTCGGTGTATATGTCCTCGGCAGCCAGCACCGACACGATTATCTGGGAGCTTTCGGTGTCCTTAAGCCTGTCTACCGCCTCGTAAAAATCGGTTGCGTCTATCTGCCCCACCGTCCTGGTGAAGGGATCCCTAAGGATACCGTCCCTGACCGCTATGGGGTTTACCTCCTTGAGAACCTCGTGGAGGACTCCCTCCGCCTCTGCTACATCGTTTACGGGGGGAACCGCTTTTCTGAATACGAGCTCGCCTTTTCTATACACTCTAACGCTCTCGTATACCCTGTAGCTGAGGGTGACTGGCTCTCCGGCGACCACGTTGGACAAAGCTCTCGCCCGGATTACCTTTCTGCTGTTTATGACGAGACATCGCGAGATCACCCGCTCCTCTTCCTGTTCGTCCTTCCCGATAGAGATGTCCTCCGGGGATATAGAGGCTCTTCTGGCCACTATAAATCTCACTTTATTCCTCAGATTGGACATTATCGAGAGCAAGTCTTCCCTGGACGCTCCCTCCTGAACGGTCTCCTGAGACAAAAGTTCGTCCGCAAAGGCCACTACACGTCCTTCTCTGACCGCCTCCAGACCTCTACGAAGGTTTACCGCCTCGGAACGAAGGGCCTCTATCTGTTCCTGAAGCTTCGCCCTCTGAGAGCGCAGCTCGGATATCTCCTTTCTGGTGGCCTCTAGCTCCGGGGTGAGAGAGTTCAGCTTCTCGTTCACATGAGCCAGTTCCTTTTCACTGTTTTCCAGCTTCTGGAGGCTTTCGACGTAGCGAATGCCCATTAGATCCGATTCGTCTCTAGCTTCCTGAAGCTGGGATGTTAGGTCCAGGACCTGTCTCTGAACGTATTTCAAGCTGAAGAGGGCGGTCCTGACGGTGTCGGAAGTCACAGCCAGAGCGGTCATTATTCCCATGGCTATAACCATGCCGGTTATGGCTGTTATAAGGGTGCTGGTATGTCTGGGCCTTAAGCCAAAAAGGGTGATCCTTTTTTTTGCGATTCTCATGCCTAACAGGTCGCCTAAGAAGGCCACCAGCGCACTGAGAAGGACGGTAAAAAATATCAACTGCCAATTCATCTCCGGCAAGGCATCGGCTAAGGATGTCAATTTACCATCTCCCCGAGGTATTTGACGTAGGAATCCAGTATCCCCTTTATTTCAGGACCGTCGTGCATGACTCCCTGGTCCATTCCGGGACACATTTTAGAGGCCTTCCGCCAGGATTCCGGGGTATCCAGTATCTCCGGCCAGAAGGGCCACGTCCTGCATTGAAGTGGACGTGTCGGGTATATGCGACATCTGGCGGTCGCAGGATCGTAGAAGAGACATTCGCCGTTCCATCTCTCGTCGATGCTGGGCAATCCCCATCTACCGGTTACATATCCTCTACGAAACTCCCCTAAGGATAGCCCCAGGCAGTAAGCTATTCTCATCTCCTCGTATCTGGAAAAGAAGATGGCGCCAGGTTCTCCTCTACAGCATCTTCCGCATCCTACACAGGAGAATCTAAGCCCTTCGAACCACCAGGGAGAGGATGCTTTCATGACTTCTCGATATCTTCGTCGGGCAGGGAGGACGCCAGAGAGTCGTAAAGGACCTTCCAAAGACCGTTGTCGTTCTGCCCCGCCAGGGCCTCCGAGGCCATCTCCACGGAGAGATCTTCCAATATCCCGAAGGGGCGATCGTCCTCGTCCTTGCCGCCGATCTCCCGGGCCTGTTTCATCATCTCTTTCCAGGTCTGGGCCATAAAGACGCTCTCGAAATCCTGACAGGCTTTCTTTAAGGTTTCGTGAGGGTCTTTTCGTCCTCCGCTTAAGCTGAGGGCCGATAGTTCGGAGTTGTCAATCTTCACCTCGGATACCTCCTTACATTACGTCCAGTTCGCCGTGAAGCGCACCGGCTCTATCTATCGCCTGCAATATTCCTATTACGTCTCTGGGAGAGGCTCCAACCGCGTTGATCGCGTCTACCAGCTGATCTACCGTGGTGGTGGCATCCATCTTTATGAAGGAACCTCTCTTCTCCTCCGCCTGGACCGTATCGTTGGCGTAGGGCGTGGTGACTCCACCCGAGAAAGGCTCAGGCTGGGATACCTGGTTTTCCTGGTCTATCCTGACCGTCAGGTCTCCGTGAGCCACTGCAACCGAGCTGATCTGGACGTTACCACCCATAACGACCGTTCCGGTTCTCTCGTTGACAACTACCTTGGCCTGCATATCCGGCGTAACCCTCATGCTTTCCATGTCGGCTATGAAGGCGGAAGGCGAGGCCATATAGGCTCCGGGAAGCTGTATCTGAACCCGTCCGGCGTCCAAGGCAGAGGCTATCGATCCGAATTTCCTGTTTATGGCGTCGGCTATCCTTCTGGAGGTGGTGAAGTCGGGGTTCCTGAGCAGAAGAGAGAGCCTGCCTCCGTAGGAAAATTCGGTTGAAACATCTCTCTCCACTATGGCCCCTCCGTTGACGCGTCCTACTGTGACGACATTTTTGGTCACGCTGGAGCCTCCTCTACCGGCGGAGAATCCACCGACCAGAACCGGACCCTGGGCGGCGGCATAGACGTTGCCGTTCGCTGCCTTAAGGGGGGTCTGTAGAAGGACGCCTCCCTGGAGGCTCTTGGCGTCTCCGAGGGTGCTCACGGTAACGTCGACAGTCTGTCCGGGACGAACGAAAGGAGGCAGTTCCGCCGTTACCGCCACCATGGCTACGTTTTTACTCTTGACGTCTTTATCCGACAAGGTAACTCCGAAGCGACGCATGAGGTTACGAAGAACCTGTATGGACATGTCCGACTTGTCCCCCGTCCCCTGAAGTCCCATAACAACACCGACCCCGGAAAGCTGGTTGCTTCTGACCCCTTCGATATCGGCCAGGTCTTTTATTCGTACCTCCGGACTTATAGGGGCACCGAGACTCAGTCCGGCCACGGAAAGAGAAACAGCAACGGACAAAAGGATCGCTTTTATTATCTTCATCTACACCGGGACCTCCTAGAAAATTGCCTGCAGGATCTGGGTCAATATGCCGGGCTTTTGCAGCCTGGTAAGGGTGCCCTTGCCGTCGACTATAAGATCCACGTTAGCGACTCTCTCGCTGGAGATAGTGTTATCTCCGTCGACGTCCTGAGGCCTGATGGCCCCTCTGAACCTCATTTTCAGGGTTTCGCCGTGGGTCTGGAGATCTCTGGTGCCCTCTATGACCAGGTTGCCGTTCGGGAGCACTTCCGTCACGACGCAGGTGACCTTGGCCCTGGTCCTGTAGCTTCTCTCAGAGGATCCGTCTCCTGTGCTGGTCGTGCTGGACGTAAGGCTCAGCCCCTTGATGAAGTCCAATATACCGGTTCCCTCGCTTACGTTAGCCCCACCCTCTTTGGTGGTCTCAGTCTTGGCCTCGTCCTCGGTATCCGTTCTCTCGTCGACCTCGACCATGACGATATCCCCTACTCTGGAAGGTCTGTCGTCTCCTATGTAGTTCGTGCCGTCCTGCCATAGGGATTGTCCAGACGCGCAGGAGATCGGAGTAGACGCCAGACAGACGGCCAGCATCACGATAGTTAAGGATTTCATTCACTCACCTCCACGGTTCCAGGCCCGGTCACTATTCCGAACACTATTTTTCTCGTTCTGTCGTTACGGACCTTTATCCTGTCCCCCAAAGCACCTCTGTCCATGGCTCTTCCCGACGTAGAGACCAACAGGGAGCCGCTACGGTATAACAACCGAATCAGATCGCCAGTTCGAATCAGCTCGGGCTCCTCAGTGATCCTTACGGTGAAGGGATCGCCTTTGGCCATGTCCCTCTCGACAGTCATTCCCACCAGGTCTTTGGGATCGTCGTAATATTTTCTGTTTCTTCTAACCTCTATGGCTGCGATCGCCAGGTCGGTGTTTTTTATATATACGCCTTTTCTAAGATAGCTGTCGGCGACTACCGCAGGAAGAAGCCATCGCAGCCTGGCGGGATATATCTGTTCTGCCCCGGCCACATCGAATCTGAGGTTTATCGCCTTAGCCCCGGGATAGAGGGAATCGGGAGGTACCAGCCTGCCCCCTTGGGGAAATCCGTCGGATTCTACCTCGAGGGCTCCTGTCCACCCGGAGTAGTTTCTAAGCCATCGCTCTATGTCGTTTTCACGTCGAAAGGGCACATTGTCCGCCATGACAAGCCTGAGAGATACCCCGCCTATTCCAGCCTGGGTAAGGGCGGTTACGACGTCCTCCGGGGTTATTGTATTTCCGGAGGGTCTCAATATAGCGGAGGAGCTCCCTGTCAATATCTCTGGAGAGTCGCAGGCGACGTAGGCAACGTCCTTCAGCCTGATCGGTCCGGACGGGACGACCGCTCCCGATTTGATCTCCACAGAAAGCTCCAATGCCTCGGCAGAAAAGGACAACACCGAAACCGCTATCATCGACACTATTATACGACAGAGGCGGGCCCTCAGGAGGACCCGCCGCCCGGCGTTTGAGGATACCATCCAGAATCCTCCTATTGTTAGCGTTTGAGGCCGTTTGCAACTTCCAGAAGTCTATCGGCGGTCTGAATGGTCTTGGAGTTTGCCTCGTAAGCTCTCTGAGCGACTATCAGGTTGACCATTTCCTCCACTACCTGTACGTTCGACCTCTCGAGTATGCCCTGCTGAAGGGTGGGAAAACCGTCGTCTCCCGGATTGCCTATCTGAGGATCTCCGCTGGCTGCGGTTTCCCTGAAAAGGTTGCGCCCTATGGCCCTAAGGCCCGCAGGGTTCACGAAACGAACCAGCTCTATCTGACCTATTTCCTGAGCCTCGTCGTCGCCGGGCTGGCTTACGTAGACCTGTCCGGTAGAGCTTATGGTTATGTCCGTTCCGTCCTCCGGTATGACTATGGCGGGCTCCAAAAGATAACCGTCGGAGGTGACTATCTGTCCGTCGCCGTCTCTCTGCCATTCTCCGTTAGCCGAATAGGCTATATCCCCGTTGGGGAGGACGACCTGAAAGTAAGCGTTGCCCTCTATGGCGACGTTTAAAGGTGCATCGGTAACCTCGTAGCTGCCGGGGGTGGTTATCCTGGAGGTTCCGTTGACCCTGGCTCCCAGTCCGACCTGTATTCCAGTGGGTACCGTAGTCCCCCCCTCTACGGGAGAACCCGGTTCGCGGTTTATCTGGTATAGAAGGTCGGCGAAGTTGGTCCTTACCTTCTTATAGCCCACGGTGTTGACGTTGGCTAGATTGTTGGAGGTAACGTCTAGATTGGTCTGTTGGGCTACCATTCCTGTAGCGCCGGTCCAAAGAGATCTTATCATTGTTTATCCTCCTTAAGGCTTAGCCAAGGACGTTATGAGCTGTCCGGTCATATCGTCGGAAGTCTGGATTCCCTTAGACGCGGCTTCGTAGGCTCTCTGTGCCTCTATCAGGCGGACCATCTCCTCGACGACGTTGACGTTTGAACGCTCCAGTACCCCCACCGCCACCTGAGGAACTTCGACGGGAGCAGGAGCCCCGGAGTCCTCCGTCTCTGCCAAAAGGTTTTTGCCCATCTGCCTGAGGGCGGTAGGCGACTCGAATCCCACTATGTCTATCTGAGCCACAGCGATCCCATCTGCGATCACCTGTCCGTCGTCGGTAAAAGATACGGCAGCGGCTTCCCCTACGTCGATAGGTCCTCCGTCTCCCACGAGAAGATATCCGTCTGGATTGACCAGCTGCCCCCCCTCGTTGACTAGGAAATGACCGGATCGGGAGTAGAATTGGTTGCCCTCTCCGTCCTGAAGTACGAAAAAACCTTCTTCGTCCGTCAAAGCAACGTCCATAGGGGAATCGGTAACCTGCAGGTTCCCCTCGTCGGTGGACATATACGTCTCGGAAAGCACCTGGTTCATGGAGGCGTTTCCGATAGGGTGACTCCTCCAAGGCCAAGGAGGGATCTCCCCCTGCCCTTTGGCGGGATCGACCCTTTCCATTAGAACCTCTGGAAATGACTTGGCTATAGGTTTTCTAGCCCTGAACCCAGCCGTGTCTACGTTCGCCAGGTTGTTGGCGGCACAGTCGGTGACTCCCTGCTGCACCATCATGGCCGATACTCCGGCGTAAATGCCTTTATGCACTTTTAGCGTCCCTCCTCACCAGCGACGGCGACGTCCTCTTCTGGCCGAGAAAAGGATACCTCCTTTTCCAGAATCCAGCAGCCTGTTTATGTTCGCCAGGGCTATTCCGGTTCCCAGAGCGACGCACTCGGTAGGCTGATCCGCCGCAAAACATCTGATTCCGGTCTGTCTGGATATGAGCTCCGGCAGACCTCTTAAGAGGGACCCTCCTCCGGTAAGAACGATCCCTCCGTCTATAATATCGGCGGAAAGCTCCGGCGGCGTGAGCTCCAAAACGTTTCTAACACCGTCGACGATGGATTGGACCCTCTCTCCTATGGCGGAACAGACGCTTCTACTGCTGACCTCTATCTGTCTGGGCAGTCCCTGGACCAGGTCCCTGCCCTTCAAGGTCATCTCCGTTTCCTCTCCGTCGGCCAAGCATGTTCCTATCATTATCTTAAGATTTTCGGCCATCTGCTCGCCTATGGCTAGGTTGTACTGCCTACGAAGGTAGCGCATTATGCACTCGTCGAACTTGTCTCCTCCGATTCGCAGCGATTTGGATATCACGATACCGCCCAAGGATATCACCGCTATGTCGGTGGTGCCACCGCCTATGTCGACCACCATTTTTCCTCTGGGCTCCTCGACGTTCAGCTGAGCTCCTATGGCCGCGGCCATGGGTTCCTCTATGAGATAGGCCTCTCTGGCTCCCACCTCTACGGCTGCCTCCAGGACGGCTCGCCTCTCTACGTCTGTGGCCCCGGATGGAACGCATATCATGACCCTGTTCCTGAAAAACCTGCGAATGCCGGTGTTGACCCGTCTCATGAAATATCTGAGCATGGTCTCGGTCATCGTGTAGTCCGCTATAACTCCGTCTCTAAGGGGGCGGACCGATATGACATTTCCCGGTGTCCGTCCCACCATGTTTTTAGCCTCGTACCCTACGGCCAGGATTTTTCCCGATTCCTGATCCACCGCCACGACCGAGGGCTCCCGAAGGACGACACCTTTACCCTTGACGTAGATCAGGACCGTCGCCGTCCCCAAATCTATGCCTATATCGTTTCCCAAACCAAACACGTGGCAGTCTCCTCCTCAATTACGACTTAGATCCTCGAACTCGATAACGTCTACGATTCTACCGTTAAAAATCGTCGTAGCCAACCCGCCAAAAGAATAATCCCGAAGCGGGAGCCGTCGTAGCCGAGTCTACTCTCGTTCCTCCGAGAAGCAGCCTTTCGAACCATTCTAGTCTTTTCTTTCCGGTCGCTACGGCATCGATGTTCCCGAGGATTATTCTCACCATGTTAGTGAGAAACCCTTTACCCCTTATCCTGAAGATGGACAGCCTTCCTCTCCTTATATGCCTTACACTGAACAGTGTTCTCACGGCGTTTTCAGGACATTCGGAGAGTCTACAGAAGGCGCCGAAATCGTGTTCCCCGACCAAAGCCCTGCAACATCCGTCGACCGCGTCCATGTCCCAATCGTCTCTCTTTCTCCACCAGACCATGTCACGGACATGGGGAAAACAGGAAGGCCCGTGCCATACAAAGTAGGCGTATTCCCTCCATAGAGCGCTCCGTCTAGCGTCAAAATCGTCCGGGACCGCCGAGGCCCTCATAACCGAGACGTGTTCGGGAAGATTGGCGTTTACCGCAAGAGTGAGCCTGTAGGGATCCCATGTTTTCGACAATTCGAAGGATGCCACCTGACCTCTGGCGTGGACTCCGCTGTCGGTTCTTCCAGCACCGGAAACTTTGACGGGAGCCCCTTCAAGAACGGTAAGAGCTTCTTCGAGAACTTCCTGCACCGTTATCGAATCCGGTTGCAGCTGCCAACCGGAAAAGTGATTGCCTTCATAGGATAACTCCAATGCGTACTTCATAGGCCGATGTTCCTTTCGAGGACGGTCAGAGCTACCACCACGGTCAGTACGAAGCCCAAGGATAGGGTTTCTCCGGTCCCCCAGGCAAAAGGACGCATTCTGGTTCGTCCTCCTCCACCTCTGTAGCATCTGGCTTCCATGGCTACGGCAAGATCGTCGGCCCTCTGAAATACTATCACGAACAGAGGAATAAGTACGGGTATAAAGGCCTTTAGTCTCTTGATCAATCCTCCCCTATCGAGATCAGCCCCCCTTGCGAGCTGAGCTTTCATTATCCTGTCGGTCTCGTTCATCAAGGTCGGAATGAATCTTAAGGCGATGGTCATCATCATTGCCATTTCATGCGCGGGAAGCCCCAGTCTTTTAAAGGGAGACAACAAAGATTCTATACCATCAGCCAATGCCATAGGACTAGTGGTCAAGGTCAAGAGGTTGGCGAAGAGGATCAGAAACAGGAGCCGAAGGGCCATATAGGCGCCCAATCGAACTCCTTCTTTCGTAATCGATATGGGACCTATTTCAAACAGAGGAGTCCCCGATGTGAAGAAGAGATTTATTATAGCAGTGAATATTATAAGAAACATTATCGGCCTTACCGTCCTGAGAAGGACGGGGATGCCTATTTTCGAGATAAGGCTCAACAGCCACAACAGACCTCCCCAAAAGATAAAGCCTACAGGGGAATCCACCAGAAATACACCGGTCAGAAGGATCAGGACCGACATAATTTTACATCTGGGATCACATCTGTGAACGGGGGAATCCGCCGGTATGTACTGTCCGAAACTCAGGTTATCTAGGAATTTCAAACCGATCAGCTCCTATCAGCGATGAAGTCCGCAAGGTAGATGGGATCGCAGCTGAAGGGGATCTCCATGCCTCTGTTTTTAACGCCCAGCCAAATTTTGCATATATCGGGCAGAACCAATCCGGAGACCGGTCGACTTTCCAAGGAGAGGACTATTTCCTCCGGACTACCCTGACAGGCTATCGTACCTTTTTCGAGAGCGATGATCCTATCGCTCAGGTCCAGAGCTATCTCTAGATCGTGAGTCACCATTATGACCGCCGTTCCATCTGAGTGTATTCTGGAAAGCAGTTCTACCAGACGATGACGGCCCGAGGCGTCCAGTCCTGCTGTAGGTTCGTCCAAGACCAGATAGGAAGGCCTAACCGCCAATACAGAGGCAATGGCGACCCTTCTTTTTTCGCCACCGGACAACTTGAATGGGGATCTTTCCAGATAGGATTCGTCCAGTCCGACCTGCTCCATGACCTCAGCCAGGGTTCGATCGATATCGTCGATTTCACCCCAGTTCTTAGGTCCGAAGGAGAGTTCTTCCCTGACGGTTTCGGCAAAAAGCTGTTGTTCCGGATACTGGAATACTAGGCCGACTTTGCGTCTGATCTTTCTGAGGTCTTTCTTTACGTCCGTGGATAGGCCGTCCACCAGGACGCTGCCTTCGTCGGGAAGCAGGAGAGCATCCAGATGCTGCGCTAATGTGGATTTGCCGCTTCCGGTATGGCCGACTATGGAGACCCATCCACCATCGGGTACCTCCATAGAGATGTCTCTCAGAGCTACCGTCTCAAGCGGGGTTCCTCTATGGTAGATATGGGTCAAGTTATTCACTTCTATCGACATAGCCGGTTCACCAACCCTTCGACGGTGAGGATGACGTCATCTTCACATAGACCCCGTTCCCTGAGACGACGCCAGAAAGAGACTATCGGAGGAAGCTCTAGCCCCCATGAAGTCAGTTCAGGTTCTTTGAACAGGTCCTCGGGAAGTCCGTCCCAGATCAACCGACCTGCCTGTAAAACGACCGCTCTGGTCGCCTTTCGTATTTCCTCAAGCCTGTGGGTTATGTGGATTATCGTTATTCCGTGACCGTGAAGTTCTTCCAATAGGGCCATCACCTCACCTCGTCCCTGAGGGTCGAGCATAGCGGTAGGTTCATCTAGAACTATACAGGGAGGTTCCATGGCTATGGCCCCTGCGATAGCCAGACGTTGCTTCTGACCTCCCGACAGGGTGTAGGATGCCGATTTAGCTTTGTCGCTCAATCCCGCAATATCGAGAGCTTTTTTGACTCTGTTCTCAATTTCGTCGGGAGGAAGACCCAGGTTTTCCGGTCCGAAGGCGGTGTCGTCCTCCACCACCGTGGAGACGATCTGGTTTTCCGGGTTTTGAAATACCATCGAGATGGTCTTTCTTATCTCCCAGAGATTCCTCTCGTCTCTGCTGTCCATCCCGGATATAAAACAAGCGCCCTGCATCGGAGCGAGCAGGGCGTTAAGGTGTTTTGCCAGCGTGGACTTGCCGGAGCCATTGCCGCCCAAAAGAGCGAGCCATTCGCCCCGCCGCACCTCCAGGGATATGTCCCTGAGGGCGGGATTGCCTTCCTCAACGTAGGAATAACCTATTCTATCGAGGGAGGCAATGGAAAGTTCGTCCATCCTCTAGACCAGGGAGATGACCGCCATGGGAGCGGCGTCGCCGTTACGATACCCCGTACGGACGATACGGGTGTAACCGCCGGGACGCTCGGAATAGCGTTTGGCCACGTCGTCGAAAAGCTTGTTGACTGCGATTTTGTGGTTCATCTTGGAGATGACGATCCTTCTATCGTGAAGGGACCCTCCCCTGGCTCTCGTGATGATCTTTTCCGCCACTCGGCGCACCTCTTTGGCCTTCGCCACCGTGGTCTCGATGCTTTCCTCGATGATAAGGCTGGCTACCATGTTGGCCAACATGGCCTTACGATGGCTGCCGTGGCGACCGAGCTTTCTTCTATCGACTCGATGTCTCATTCAGACTCGTCCTCCTTGTCCGTTGTGTCTCCAGTTTTTTCGTCCTGGAGCGAGAAACCAAGGTTCTCCAACTTTTCCTCGATTTCCCTGAGGGAGATCTTTCCGAGATTCCGGATTTTAAGGAGATCGTCCCTCCCGCGACTCACCAGGTCGCCGATGGTGTGGATACCCCCTCGCAGGAGGCAGTTTTCGCTTCTGATGGAGAGTTCGAGATCTCGAACGCCTCTGGAAAGGAGGGTGTTCTCCTCGCTTTCCTGCTCGGTTTCAGTCTCTTCTTCTGCCACAGAGATCTCCTGAGACTCCACGATCTCGGGATCAGTATGCTCCGATGGGTGTAACTTCTGGATTTCCTCTACGACTATGGTGAAATATTTCCTCAGGAGCCTAGCCGCCTCGGCTACCGCCAGATCGGGCTTTACCACTCCGTTGGTGTCGACGTCCATGACGATCCTCTCGTAGTCAGTCCTCTGGCCGACTCTCTCCGCCTGGACCTCGTACTTGACCCTCTGTATCGGGGTGAATATGGCGTCTATCAACAACGAATCCATAGGCAGATAGGCCGGTTTAGGTCTATCTGCTGGCGCATAACCGACTCCCTGTTCGATATAGACTTCCAGTGAGAGACGAGCTCCCTCAGCCAAGGTACAGATGTAGGCTTCGGGATCGACAAACTCTATCTCGCTGTCGGGTTGAAAATCGGCGGCTGTTACCCTCCGCTCTCCCTCGGCCTCGAGCCTCAGCACCCTGACTTCAGGACTGTAGGACCGTATCGGTACGTGTTTAAGGTTCAACAGCAACTCGATGACGTCCTCCCCGACCCCAGGGATGGTGCTGAACTCATGGACGACGCCGTCGATACGCACCGAGGTGATGGCAGCCCCCTTGATGGAGGACAACAATACCCTGCGGAGGGCGTTACCTATGGTTACGCCGAACCCCCGCTCCAGGGGACCGACGACGATCCTGGCACTGGTCGCCGAACATTCCTCAACTCGGATTTCAGGCCTCATAAACTCCAATGATCCCAACACCTTTCGCTGATAAATCGTCTTTTCTCCCATTCCTTATGACCGCCGGCCACATGTGGATTCCGTGACCGCAAGACACGGCTATACGCGACGTCTCTTGGGAGGACGGCATCCGTTGTGGGGGATCGGTGTGTCGTCTCTGATGCTGTTGACCTGAAGTCCCGCCCCCTGGAGAGCTCTTATGGCGGACTCTCGGCCAGGACCGGGGCCCTTGACTATGACGTCTACCTCTTTAAGTCCGTGATCCTGTGCGGCTTTGGCCGCCTGCTGCGAGGCGATCTGAGCCGCAAAGGGAGTGGACTTTCTGGTTCCCTTGAATCCTACGTTACCACCGGAAGCCCATGAAATAACGGCTCCGCCCTTATCGGTTATGCTCACGATAGTGTTGTTGAAAGTGGAAAATACGTGAGCAACTCCGTAGGATATATTCTTTTTCTCTTTTCTCTTGCCTCTACGCTGAGTACGCTTGGCCACGAAGGTCTACCTCCTTTGACTCCCGGCTATTTCTTCTTGCCGGCAACGGTTCGTTTCGGACCTTTTCTGGTTCTGGCATTGGTCTTGGTCCGCTGGCCTCGAAGGGGAAGACCCTGTCTGTGACGGATACCCCGGTAGCAACCGATGTCCATGAGCCTCTTTATGTTCATGGTCACCTCTCGACGAAGATCTCCCTCAACGGTGTAGCCGTTCTGGATCTCGGACCGAAGCTTCTGGGTCTCCTCCTCGGTCAGATCCTTGACCCTGGTATCGGGGTTCACACCGGTGGTGGCCAAGATCTTCTTAGACGTGGTCAGACCTATTCCAAATATATAGGTGAGACCTATTTCAACCCTCTTCTCGCGGGGCAGATCGACTCCTGAAATGCGGGCCATCGCCTTACCTCCTCGCTCCCTGACGCTGCTTATGACGGGGGTTGCGGCTGCAGATGACTCTGACCACACCTCTCCGCTTTATCACACGACAATATTCACATATCGGTTTTACCGAAGATCTGACTTTCATGATATACGCTCCTCCTGCTCGTCTTCCTCTAGGAAACGGAGTCTTAGAACGGACGAAAAAACTATTTATATCTATAGGTGATTCGTCCCCTTGTCAAGTCGTAGGGCGAAAGCTCCACCAAGACCTTGTCTCCTGGCAATATTCTTATAAAATGCATTCTCATCTTACCGGACACGTGGGCCAGTATCTTGTGGTCGTTCTCGAGCTTAACCTTGAACATAGCGTTGGGCAGAGGCTCTACGACTACTCCGCGTACTTGGATAACATCGTCTTTGTTGGCCATGGATTTCCCTCCTTAGTCTTCCCAGGGAGTTAGGATCTCGGGGGTTCCCTCGGTTATGAGGACTGTTCTCTCAAAATGGGCCGCATCGGATCCGTCGGCGGTGGAGACAAGCCAACCATCCGAACCTTGGACAAGTTCCTCCCGTCCAGCCATGACCATGGGCTCTATAGCCAAGGTCATGCCGGCCTTCAGGGTTATTCCCCGTCCCGGTCGTCCGTAGTTGGGGACCATAGGCGCCTCGTGAGGTCTCTTTCCTATGCCGTGTCCCGAGTACTCCCTTACCAGGCCGTAGCCCGCAGGTATGACCAGAGATTCAACGGCGTTCCCGATATCGCCCAGGGTATTTCCGGCCCTGGCTGCCTCTAAGGCAAGATCCAGACTCCGTTTGGTTATATTCAGGAGGTCTTGGCGGCTATCGGAGATCTCTCCCACCGGGTAGGTGTAACAGGCATCTCCGTGATAACCGTCGTAGCAGGCCATTATATCGACGCTGACGATGTCACCGTTTTCAAGGTATCGATCCTCGCTCGGGATCCCGTGCACCACCTCGTCGTTTACCGAGGTACACACTGATGCAGGGTAGGGATCCGGTATTCCCGGGACCTTATATCCCTTTTCAGAGGGATAGGCCCCGGCCTTCCGGATATAATCCTCCGCCGCTCTGTCTATATCGGCGGTCGTTATGCCGGGCCGGATCATGTCCTTGAGGAGCATGATCACGTCGGCCACTATACGGCCGGCCCGGCGCATCTTTTCTATCTCGCGGGTTTTTTTGATCGAGATCATTAGACCCGTCCGACGATTGAATCGATCTTATCGGGGACGTCGTCGCCGTCCGCCGCATCTATTCTGTGAAGCTGTCCCCTCTCCTCATAATAGGAGATAAGGGGAGCCGTCTGATTATGATAGACAGCTAACCTATTTCGGATGACTTCCTCTCGGTCGTCATCCCTCTGGTAGAGCTCTCCTCCACACTGATCACAGAGGTCTCCCTTGGCAGAGGGCTTGAATGTCACGTTGAAGATCTTTCCGCATCCCCTGCACATTCTGCGTCCGGAGAGACGTTTGACGACGGTCTCGTCGTCGACGTCCAGAAGCACCACCCCGTCCAGGACGAGTCCGAGCTTTTTCAACATAACGTCCAGAGCCTCTGCCTGAGCCACTGTCCTGGGAAAACCGTCGAGAAGAAAGCCTTCGGAACAATCGCTTTCCTGAAGACGCTCCTCCATCATCTCGACTATAACCTCGTCGGGAACGAGTTTTCCCGCGTCCATGTAGCTTTTGGCTTTACGTCCCAGATCTGTCTCAGCTTTGACGTTGGCCCTGAGTATGTCTCCGGTCGATATGTGAGCCACCGCATGGCGCTCCATTATCTTTTCCGCCTGGGTTCCCTTCCCTGCTCCGGGAGGTCCAAGGAGAATGATTCTCATATCGACACCGCCTAGAACCTCAGGATACCGGCACCGGCGCCATTACGACGTTTCAGGATGCCCTCGTAGTGTCTCATCAACAGCTGACCCTCGACCTGATGTACGAGATCCAAGGCAACACCGACCACGATGAGGACGGCGGTCCCACCGAAGTAGAAGCTGGTTATCCCCATGAGATTGGTCATCACCGTAGGTATCAGGGCTATGACGGCGAGGAAAAGAGCACCGCCCAGGGTGATCCTGGACATTACCTTTTCGATGTAATCAGAGGTGGGTTTTCCGGGGCGTATACCGAGGATAAAGCCACCGTATTTCTTCATATTGTTCGCCACATCGCTGGGATTGAAGACCATAGCGGTGTAAAAATAGGCGAAAAACAATATCAAGGTTACGTAGAGAACCGAATAGAGCCAGCTACCGGGAGCCAGCATATTCTGCATCTTGATCGCTATATCTCCGGAGAAAAACTTGAGCACCGTATAAGGAAAGATCAATATGGAGGAAGCAAATATTATCGGCATGACCCCTCCCTGGTTGACCTTCAAAGGAATAAAGGTACTCTGACCTCCGTAGACCTTGTTGCCGACGACTTTTTTGGCGTACTGAACCGGAAGACGTCTCTGACCTTCCTGTAAGACTATACAACCGGCCACCACGACTATCATGACCATCAGAGCCAATAGGACGATCAGTGCGTGAAGCTCTCCGAGATGGAGCATGTTCCAGGTTCTTATAGTGGCTTCGGGAATTCTGGCTACAATTCCGGCGAATATCAACAGAGAGATTCCGTTTCCTATTCCGTGATCGGATATTTCCTCGCCCAACCACATAACCGCTATGGCTCCTGCGATTATGGTCAAAATGGCGGTCACCATGCCTAGTGCACCACCGGAGAAGACACCTACCCTCTGAAGCCAGAAGACCATTCCGACGGCCTGGATAGCGGCGAAACCAAGTGTGCTCAACCTGGTGATCTGAATGATTTTCTTCTGTCCTTCCGGTCCTTCCTTCTGCATTTTTTCAAGAGCCGGGAACACGACCACCAAAAGCTGCATGACGATGCTGGCGTTGATGTAAGGCGCGACACCGAGAGCGAATATACTGAATCGTCTCAACGCGCCTCCGGCGAACATATCCAGAAACCCGAGCACGCCGCCTCCCTCGAAGAGGTGCGCCATGGCGGCGGAGTCAATTCCCGGAGTGGGAATATGAGCCCCGAGGCGGAAAACGAAAAGCATCCCCATAGTAAAGAGAATCCGCCTTTTAAGATCCGGAAGCCTGAATGCATCTCGGAAGGAATCCAGCACCTCAGATCACCTCGGCTTTCCCGCCGGCCGCCTCTATTTTCTTGATGGCCTCGGCGCTGAAAGCGTTGACCTTGACGGTCAAGGCCTTGGAAATGTCCCCCTTCGCCAAGACTTTCACCAGGCCCTTTTCGTCGCTTATAAGCCGCTTGGCGGCCAGTTCGGTGGCGGTGATGACCGAACCTGATTCGAAACGGGACTCGAGAAGATCCAGGTTGACGACCTGGTAGGAGGTCCCGAAACGAGCGTTGTTGAATCCCCTCTTAGGAGTTCTGCGAACCAAAGGCATCTGTCCGCCTTCGAAACCGGGGCGAACTCCGCCTCCGCTTCTGGACTTCTGTCCCTTATGTCCCCGACCGGAGGTCTTTCCGCTGCCGCATCCTGCGCCGCATCCAACCCTTTTGGGTTTTCTCTTCGTTCCCGGTGCGGGATGGAGATCGTTGAGTTTCACTGGACTTCCCTCCCTATTCCTCTACGGTCGAACATTCGACAAGGTGAGCAACCTTGGCCACCATGCCCCTGATCTGAGGAGTATCCTCATGGATCACCGTAGAGTTTAGCTTCTTGAGGCCCAAAGCCTTGACGGTCCTCTCCTGCTTGGGAGGACGACCTATGGTGCTTCTCTTCCAGGTGATGATAAGTTTAGCCATATCGATCACCTGTCCTAAGCGGTTTCCTGAGTGCGCTTCTTGCCGCGAAGCGCCAGGATCTCGTCCGGAGTTCTTAGGGCACCTACCGCGGACAAGGTAGCACGAGCCACGTTGATGGGGTTGTTGGTACGTCCGACGATCTTGGTGAGAACGTCTTTGACCCCACCGAGCTCCATGATGGCTCGGACCACTCCGCCAGCGATTACTCCCGTACCGGGGGCTGCCGGCTTGAGAAGAACTTCGGCGGATCCGAACTTCCCGATGATGGGATGGGGAAGGGTTTTTCCGACCTTCTTGACCACCCTGAGATCCTTCTTGGCGGCCTCTATGCCCTTGCGGACGGCCTCGGAGATCTCACGAGCCTTGCCCATGCCTACGCCTACTTTGCTCTCGCCGTCTCCAACGACAACCAGGACGCTGAAACGGAAGCGTTTTCCGCCCTTGACGACCTTGCTGACCCGGTTGATCGCGACGACGCGCTCCAGCATATCGGAGTTTGCCTGTCTACCGTTCATGCTCCATCCTCCTTACAGCTTCAGGCCCGCCTCGCGAGCGGCCTCGGCCAGCGCCTTGACGCGACCGTGATACATATGACCGCCCCTATCGAAGACGACCTCGGAGATCCCTTTGTCCAGAGCTCTGCGGGCCACTAGCTCGCCGACCGCCTTAGCGGCGTCCACGGTGCCGTGGACCTGGAGCTCTGCCTTGAGGGCCTTGTCGAGGGTGGAAGCCGATGCCAGGGTACGTCCCACAGTATCGTCTATAATCTGGACGTAGATCTCGTTCAGGCTCCGGAACACCGACATTCTGGGACGCTCGGAGGTTCCTTTGAGCTTGCGACGAAGCCGAAGATGACGGACGACCCTCATCCTGTTTCTGCCTTTTATCTTGATCATGATGCGATCACCCCTACTTGGCTCCGGCTTTGCCGGCCTTACGAATTATGTGCTCGCCCTCGTAACGGATGCCCTTGCCCTTATAGGGCTCGGGCGGACGGTATCCCCTGATGATAGCGGCGGTCTGACCGACTAGCTGCTTGTCGATTCCCTTTACGCTTAACTTCGTAGGACCGTCTGTGGCGAACTCTATGCCCTCTGGCGCCTCGTGGATCACCGGATGGGAGAATCCAAGGCTCAACTGAAGGTTGCTTCCCTGCATCTGAGCCCTGTACCCTACTCCGACGATCTCGAGCTTTATCTCGTAGCCATCGGTTACTCCGGTCACCATGTTCTGAATCATGGCACGGACCATCCCGTGGGCCGACTTGGTCTTCTTTAGTTCGTTAGCCCTCGCTACCTTGACGATACCATCGGAGACCTCGACGGAGATATCCTGGATCGTGGGCATGGAAAGCTCTCCCTTAGCCCCTTTGACGACGATCTTGTCGTTCGCTACGGAGACCGTGGTTCCGCTTGGAAGGGTTACGGGTTTAAGTCCGATTCTAGACATGTATGCCTCTCCCCCCTACCAGATGTAGCAGACGACCTCTCCACCACTGCCAGAGGTTCTGGCTTCAGCGTCAGTCTTTAGACCGCTGGAGGTGGAGATGATGGCGATGCCGAGGCCGCCCATTACCTTGGGCAGCTTGTCCTTGCCTACATACATTCTGCGTCCGGGCTTGCTTATGCGACGCAGTCCCTGTATGACCCTCTCCCTGTTGGGACCGTAACTGAGGAATACCCTCAGGATCCCGTAGGGTTTCTTAGGATCGTTGATAACCTTGTAGTTCTTTATATAGCCCTCGCCCTTAAGTATCTTGGCTATGGAGAGCTTCGTCTTACTGATGGGAATGTCCAGCGAATCATGATACACCATGTTGGCATTTCTGATCCGAGTGAGCATATCCGCTATAGGATCGTTAACGTACATCCCGTGTGTGCCCCCTTTCAGTGACTACCAGCTGGACTTGACGATGCCGGGAATCTTGCCTTCCCTCGCCAGCTTGCGGAAGCAGCAGCGGCACATGTTGAACTTCCGCATATATCCGTGAACACGGCCGCAGATAGGGCACCTGTTATGCTGACGTACCTTGAACTTGGGCGTCAAAGTCGCCTTGTGCTCCATGGCTTTTCTGGCCATACTCCGTTACCCCTTCCTCTACCTTGCGAAGGGCATGCCCAGCTTGGAAAGCAGGGCCAGTCCCTCTTCATCGGTATTCGCGGTCGAGACGAACGTTATGTTCATCCCCTTGGACACCATGATCTTGTCGTAGTCGATCTCGGGAAAGATTATCTGTTCCTTGAGACCGAGGTTATAGTTACCCCTTCCGTCAAAGGCCTTGCCGGATATGCCCCGGAAGTCCTTAATACGAGGGAGAACGACGCTGACCAGCCTATCCAGGAACTCCCACATACGACTGCCCCTAAGGGTCACGGAACAACCGACGGGAACGCCCTCTCTGAGCTTGAAACCGGCTATGGACTTCTTAGCCCTCTTCATCATGGGTCGCTGTCCCGCTATGGTAGCCAGCTCGGACATGGCGGCGTTGACGTATTTGGCGTCCTGTTTGCCTTCACCGACTCCGATGTTGATCACTATCTTGACGAGACGAGGGATCTCCATTGGGTTGCTGTAGCCGAACTCCTTATGAAGGGCCGGAGCAGCCTCGCCTTGATATTTCTCGAGCATACGAGGTTTCATTTCCGTACCTCCTCCGCTAGATCTGGTCCACGATCTCGCCGCTAACCTTGGCGACTCTGACCTTGCGACCGTCCTCAAGGAAGGCATGTCCGACCCTGGTGGGTTTCCCGGTGGTCGGACAGACCAGCATCACCTTACAGGCATATATGGGGTTCTCCTGCTTGACGATGCCGCCTTGAGGGCTCTTCTGGGAGGGCTTGGCGTGCTTGGAGGCCATGTTGACCCCCTCGACCACGACCATGTCCCTGTCCTTGCTTTTGAGGACCTTGAGGACCTTGCCCTCTTTTCCCTTGTCTTTACCGGAGATCACACGGACGCGATCGCCTTTTTTTAATCTGTTCATACCATGTGCCCCCTTACACTACCTCGGGAGCCAGAGAGAGAATTCTCATGTATTTCCTGGCCCGAAGTTCCCTGGCCACAGGGCCAAAGATACGGGTTCCCCTGGGGTCCCCGTTGTTGTCGATGATCACTGCGGCGTTGTCGTCGAAGCGAACGTAGGATCCGTCGACACGGCGATGTTCCTTCTTGGTTCTGACTATGACCGCCTTGACCACTTTCCCCTTGGGGATGTTGCTGTTGGGAATGGCTTCCTTTACGGAGGCCACTATGACGTCGCCGACATTGCCCCAACGGCGACGGCTTCCGCCCACGACCTGGATGCACATGATCTTCTTGGCTCCAGAGTTGTCCGCCACGTTAAGGACGGTACGAAGCTGGATCATGACCTACGCCTCCTCTTTAGACTCGGTAGTACTATCTCCGAGTACGGGAGCTCTCTCGATTATCCTGACGACGGACCAGCGCTTCGTCTTGCTCAAGGGGCGCTCCTCGCCGATCAGGACTCTGTCACCTATGCGACAGGAGTTCTCCTCGTCATGGACGATAAACTTCTTTGACTTTATGATCCTCTTTCCATAGAGAGGATGCATGGCGTGACGGATAACCTGGACCGAGATGGACTTTTCCATCTTGTCGCTGACTACGGTTCCGACACGAGTTTTACGATGGGGTGTACGGGTCTCCATCTGTCCTTACCTCCTTCCACCGATTCCCAGACCTTGTTCTTTCTCGTGAACGACGGTAAGGACTCTGGCGATGGTTTTCTTGACGTCTTTGATCCTGCTCGTGTTCTTGAGCTGACCGATGGCGTTCTGGAAGCGCAGGTTAAAGAGCTCTTCTTTGTACTGACGATGCTTTTCCTGCAGCTCTTCTATTGTCAAATCACGCAGACTCTTGGCATCCATGGCTTACTCACCACCCAAACCTTCCCGAGCCACAAGCCTCACCTTGATCGGAAGCTTGTAGGAGGCCGTTCTGAAGGCCCTCTCGACGATCTCGCGGGACACCCCCGCAACCTCGAACATGATACGTCCCCTCTTGACCGGAGCCACCCAGAATTCCGGCGACCCCTTACCTTTACCCATTCGGGTCTCCAGGGGCTTCTTCGTGTAGGCCACGTCGGGGAATATCCTTATCCAAACCTTACCGCCCTTACGAAGCTTCCTGGTGATCGCGATACGGGTGGCCTCTATCTGACGAGCGGTTATATAGCCGCACTCAAGGGCCTGAAGACCGTATTCTCCGAAGGCTACGTAGGCACCGCCCTTGGTGTCTCCCTTAAGCTTCTCTCGATGAGGTCTGCGCCATTTGGTGCGCTTGGGCATCAACATCAGCTACGCCCCCCATCTCTACGACCCCTCCTGGGCTGTCTCGGCGCAGGAGTGTTGATGGCCTTCTCGTCCCTGTAGATCCAGACCTTGACGCCTATGACGCCATACATGGTCTTAGCCTCGGCCAGACCATAGTCGATGTCGGCCCTGAGCGTGGAGAGAGGAAGCTGTCCTTCGTTGTACCACTCGGTTCTGGCTATCTCGGCTCCACCGAGACGTCCGGCACACTGGATCTTGATGCCCTTGCCGCCAGCCTTCATGGTCCTGAAGATGGACTGTTTCATGGCGCGACGGAAGCTTACCCTGTGCTCCAACGCAGCGGCCACGTTTTCAGCCACAAGCTGGGCCTCGACCTCGGGGTTCTTGATCTCCTGAACGTTGATCATTACCTTAGAGCCAGTCATGGCCTGAAGCTCTTCCTTGACCTTCTGGATCTCCGAGCCGCCTTTTCCTATAACTACACCAGGCCGGGCGGTCCAAATCGAAAAGCGTATTACCTTACCCACTCTCTCGATCTCGACCTTGGAGATGCTTGCGCCATCCCAGCGAGCCTTGATCCAATCACGAAGCTTGAGATCCTCGTGAAGGTTCTTGGCGTAGTTCTTGCCGTCGGCGAACCAACGGGACTCCCAGTCCCGGATGACACCGACTCTATATCCTACGGGGTGTACTTTCTGACCCATCTTTAGCCCTCCTTAACGTTCGGCTACCGACACGGTGATGTGGCTCGTGCGATGGCGGTAGGGATGGGCCCGACCCATCGACACCGGACGGAAACGCTTCATGCTGGGCCCCTGATCGGCAAAGGCCTCGACTACCACGAGCTTATCGATGTCAAGTCCGTAGTTGTGCTCGGCGTTGGCCACGGCACTCTTGAGCACCTTTTCGATGACCTTGGCAGCCTTCTTCGGGGTGTATCTGAGGACGACCAAAGCGTCGCCTACCTTCTTGCCCCTGATCAGAGGCAGCACCTGGCGCACCTTAAAAGGAGAGACGCGGACCTGTTTGGCACGTGCTCTTGCCTCCATAATCCTATTCCTCCCTATCTTACGCCGGAGCGGCGCTCCTGTCCGGCGTGACCGCCGAACTTCCTGGTGGGAGCGAACTCCCCGAGCTTGTGACCGACCATGTTTTCACTGATGTAAATAGGTATGTGAATACGGCCGTTGTGTATGGCGATGGTGTGTCCGATCATCGCCGGAACTATCATGCTGGCACGGGACCAGGTCTTGACGACCTTCTTCTCCCCGCTCTCGTTGAGAGTTTCTACGCGGCTGAGAAGTTTCTGTTCGACGAAGGGTCCCTTCTTGGCAGAACGAGCCATTGATTTACCCCCTTATCTCTACTTGGCAAACCGGCGACGGACGATGAACTTATCCGAAGGCTTCTTCCGGCGGGTTCTATATCCCTTTGCGGGCGTTCCCCAAGGAGATACAGGGTGTTTATGGGACTTGCTTCGTCCCTCACCGCCGCCCATGGGATGGTCAACTGGGTTCATGACCATGGCGCGAACGTGGGGTTTCCGGCCAAGCCAACGGGTTTTACCGGCCTTACCTATGCTGGCGTTTTCATGCTCCGTATTGCCGACCTGTCCCACTGTAGCCATACACTCCAACAGCACGAGACGAAGCTCTCCGCTGGGCATACGGACGAAGGCGTATTTGCCTTCCTTTGCCATCAACTGAGCGGTGGTTCCGGCGGAACGGACCATTACTCCGCCTCTACCGGGCTCCAGCTCGATGTTGTGGATCATGGTACCTACAGGGATGTCGGACAACTTAAGAGCGTTGCCTGGAGTTATGTCCGCCTCGGGCCCTGCCATGATGGTCATCCCAACCTGAAGTCCTACAGGGCAAAGGATGTAACGTTTCTCTCCGTCGGCATAGTGGATCAGAGCGATCCTAGCCGAACGGTTGGGGTCATATTCCACGGTGGCAACCTTGCCGGGAACCCCGATCTTGTTTCTCTTAAAATCTATGATACGGTACCTTTTGGCGTTTCCGCCCCCACGATGGCGCATCGTGATCCTACCGTTGTTATTTCTACCGCCTTTTTTAGCGATAGGGGCCAAAAGCGAACGCTCCGGCTCGCTCTTGGTAACCTCTTCGTAGGTCTGGATGCTCATGAAACGCCGACCCGGCGTCGTGGGATTATATTTCTTGATTCCCATTGTTCCGTCCTCCCGTCAGAGCTAAACGCTGGCGCCTTCGAAGAACTCTATGCGTTCCCCTTCAGCCAGAGTAACGATGGCCTTTTTCCAGGCCCGGCTCTTCCCCAGGAACACTCCCATCCTCTTGGGCTTGGAACGGACCTTCAGGGTATGGACCTTCTCGACCTTGACCTTGAAAACCGTCTCAACGGCCTTACGGACCTCGGTCTTGTTTGCCTGGGGATGAACCTCGAAGGTGTACTTGTTATCCTCCATCATACGGCTGCTTTTCTCGGTGATGATAGGCCGAACGATGATATCGTGAGCCATAAGTTTCATTAGGCGTACACCTCCTCCAGCTTCTTAACGGCACCGGCGCTGATAAAAACGTGTCCGTGCTTCAACAGGTCGTAGACGTTGATGCTGTCCACGTGAAGGACGTCTGCTCCGGGTATGTTTCTCGTGGACATAGAGATGTTTTCGTCCCTGTGATCCACTATCACGAGGGGTTTTTCCACCCCGAGGGACTGAAACAGGCCCTTCATGATCTTGGTCGAGGGCTTCTCCATGGAGAAAGCCTCGAATCCCATCAACTGGGCGTCCCGGATCTTCTGAGACAGCGCACTGCAGATGGCGAGTCTCCTAACCTTCTTGTTGACCTTCTGACGGTAGTTTCTCGGCTTGGGACCGTGAGTAACTCCGCCTCCGACCCAGATGGGCGAACGGCTGCTGCCGTGACGGGCACGACCGGTGTGCTTTTGCCTCCAAGGCTTCTTTCCGCCTCCGCGGACGTCGCCTCTGCCCTTGGTACAGTGGGTACCTTGACGCCTGTTGGCGAGCTGAGCGACCACCACCTGGTGCATAGCGGGAACGTGAAGCGGTACGTCGAAGACGTTACCGGACAGAGACAGTTCCCCGGTCGACTCGCCGGTTATAGTGACAAGCTTGATGCTCGGCATTTTTCTTGACCTCCTTAACCGTGCCGACTAGCCCTTTTTGTGGAGCAGGACCAGGCCGTTTTTGGCACCGGGGATGGCCCCCTTGACGAGGACGAGGTTATTCTCCACATCCACGGCCACCACGGTTAGGTTCTTCACGGTGACCTGCTCGTTGCCGAGCTGTCCGGGCATCGTTTTGCCCTTGAATACGTGGCTGGGATAGCTGCTGGCGCCGCTGGAGTTCGGCTTTCTATGGGTTTTAGACACGCCGTGGCTCGCAGGAGCTCCGCCGAAGTTGTATCTCTTTATTACTCCGGCAAACCCCTTACCTTTACTGACCCCGGTAGCGTCAACTTTCTCGCCGGCCTCAAAGATGGTTACGTCCACGGCATTTCCGACTTCGTAATCCGAAGCGTTGGAGATCCGGAACTCCTTGAGCCAGCGCTTGGCCTCACTCTGCGCTTTGTCGAAGAAACCCTTAAGAGGTTTCGTGACTTTTCGGGGCTTGACCTTACCGAACCCTAGAAGGATGGCGTCGTAGCCGTTCTTCTCTTCGGTCCTAACCGCCAAAACCGGACAGGGTCCGGCCTCGACTACCGTTACGGGAACGGCCTGGCCATTTTCGTTATAGATCTGGGTCATGCCCAGTTTCTGCCCCAGGATACCAAGACTCATATTATTTCACTCCTTTGCTCAGAGCTTCCCACTAAAGCTTGATCTGAATATCTACTCCAGAGGGAAGATTCAGCTGCATAAGGGCGTCCATCGTCTTCTGATTGGGATCGATGATGTCGATTAGCCTCTTATGGGTTCTCATCTCAAACTGCTCTCTCGCATCCTTATCCACGTGGGGGGACTTGAGGATACAGAATTTATTGACTTCCGTAGGAAGGGGGATCGGACCAGAGACCCTTGCCCCGCTTCTATCCGCAGTCTCGGCTATCTGAGCGGCGGACGTGTCGAGGACCTTGTGATCGAAGGCCTTCAGACGAATGCGGATCTTCTTGGACACGGCGAAACCTCCAGGTTACTCGAGAATCTCGGTGACGACGCCGGCACCTACGGTGTGGCCGCCCTCACGAATAGCGAAGCGAAGACCGGTGTCCATGGCGATCGGGTGGATAAGCTCCACCTTGAAGGTGGCGTTGTCTCCGGGCATCACCATCTCCACTCCCTCGGGAAGCTCGATGGCTCCGGTTATGTCGGTGGTACGGAAGTAGAACTGGGGCTTGTAGCCCTTGAAGAAAGGCGTATGACGTCCGCCCTCTTCCTTCTTCAGAACGTAGACCTCCGCCTTGAACTTGGTGTGAGGCTTGATCGATCCCGGCTTGGACAGTACCTGTCCACGCTCGACGTCGTCCTTGCCGGTTCCACGAAGGAGAACCCCAACGTTGTCTCCTGCAAGAGCCTCGTCCAGGATCTTACGGAACATCTCAAGGGAGGTCGCCACGGTCTTCTGGGTGTCCTTGATTCCGACTATCTCAACCTCGTCGCCGGAATGGATGACTCCCTGCTCCACCCTTCCGGTTACGACTGTGCCGCGACCGGTGATGGTGAAGACGTCCTCGATGGGCATGAGGAAGGGCTTGTCGGTCTCACGAACGGGATCGGGGAAGTAGTCGTCACAGGCCTGCATGAGCGCCCAAATGTCCTTGCTCCACTCGCTCTCCCTGCCGCCGTCGCTCTCCTCGAGAACCTTCAGGGCGGAACCCCTGACTATCGGCACCTCGTCTCCGGGGAACTCGTATTTATCCAGAAGCTCCCTGATCTCCATCTCGACAAGATCCAGAAGCTCGTCGTCGTCCACCATGTCGACCTTGTTCATGAAGACCACAAGGGCCGGAACGTTCACCTGACGGGCGAGAAGAACGTGCTCCCTCGTCTGAGGCATCGGACCGTCCGCGGCGGAAACCACCAAAATGGCTCCGTCCATCTGGGCCGCTCCGGTGATCATGTTCTTGATGTAGTCGGCGTGTCCGGGACAGTCGATGTGAGCATAATGACGCTTGTCCGTCTGATACTCGATGTGAGCGATGTTGATCGTTATTCCGCGCTCTCTCTCCTCAGGGGCCTTGTCGATATCCTCGAATTTGGTGAAATCCGAATAGCCCTCGGTTGAAAGCGATTTCGAGATAGCCGCCGTCAAGGTCGTCTTCCCGTGGTCGATGTGACCGATGGTCCCTATGTTCAGATGCGGTTTTGTTCTTTCAAATTTCTCTTTTGCCATGGTACTCCCTCCTAATAAGAAGTCCTATTTCTTGAGGATTTCCTCGGCAACGCTTGCCGGGACGGCCTCATAGTGATCAAATTGCATGGTGTAGGTGGCTCGACCAGAGGTTTTGCTCCTTACGTCAGTGGCGTATCCGAACATCTCACCAAGGGGGACGTATGCTTTTATAGCCCTGGCGTTACCACGGATCTCCATGCCCTCGACCCTTCCACGACGGGAGGAAAGATCTCCCATGACATCTCCGACGTATTCCTCGGGAGTCACGACCTCCACGAACATCACCGGCTCCATAAGAGTCGGCCCGGCTTTTCTCATGGCTTCCTTGAACGCCATAGATGCGGCGATCTTGAACGCCATCTCGGAACTGTCGACATCGTGGTAGCTTCCGTAAACCAGCGAGACCTTCACGCCTATTACAGGAAAGCCTCCGAGTATACCGTTGGTGATGGCTTCCTCTATACCCTTCTGTACCGCAGGTATGTAATCTCTTGGGATGACTCCTCCGACGATCTTGTCCTCGAAGACAAAACCCTTGCATTCCTCAAGCGGCTCCATGTCGATAACCACGTCTCCATACTGCCCGCGACCACCGCTCTGACGAACGAACTTACCCTGGACCTGGGAGACCGCTTTAGTAATGGCCTCTCTGTAGGCGACCTGAGGACGACCGACGTTGACCCCGACCTTGAATTCCCTCTTGAGACGATCGACGATGATGTCGAGGTGAAGCTCGCCCATTCCAGAGATAACGGTCTGACCGGTCTCCTCGTCGTTGCGGACCACGAATGTGGGATCCTCTTCGGCCAGAGCGATAAGCCCCTTGGAGAGCTTGTCTTTGTCGCTTTGGGTTATGGGCTCGACCGCCAGAGAAATGACTGGCTCGGGGAACTCGAGATTCTCGAGAACGATCGGGTTCTTTTCGTCACAGAGGGTATCGCCAGTCCTGGTGTTCTTGAGGCTCGGAAGAGCCACTATCATACCAGCTCCGGCTTCGTCTATGTCGGTTCTTTTGTTGGCGTGCATCTGCAGAATCCTGCCGATACGCTCCCTCTTGCGACTGGTCGGATTGTAAATAGATGTCCCCGACTTAAGAACTCCCGAGTATATCCTGCAGAATGTCAGTTTACCTACGAAGGGGTCCACCGCTATTTTAAAAGCCAGCGCGGATACGGGTTCGTCTTCGTTGGCGTGCCTCTCCAGCTCCGATCCATCGTCAGGATCAACCCCCACTATAGCGGGAAGATCCATGGGGCTTGGAAGATATGCTACGACGGCGTCCAGAAGGGGCTGAACCCCTTTATTTTTGAAAGCCGTTCCGCACATTGCCGGGACGATATCTAGAGAGATGGTGCTCTTTCTGATAGCAGACCTGATCATGTCGTTGGAGACTTCCTCTCCCTCGAGGAAGAGGGCCATTATCTCCTCGTCAAAATCGGACAGGCACTCTATCATGGACTCTCTGTAGAGTTTTGCCTCTTCCATCATGTCCGCCGGAATCTCCTCTATGGTGGGCTCGGCACCCATCACGTCGGAAAAGAGTATCGCCTTCATCTCTATGAGATCGACGACTCCTTGAAAGTCCTCCTCGGACCCTATCGGAAGCTGAAGGGGGACTGCGGTAGCACCCAGCCTTTCCTTCAGCTGATCGACCACGGTGAGAAAATTGGCTCCAACCCGGTCCATCTTGTTGACGAAGGCTATGCGAGGAACATGATATTTATCGGCCTGACGCCACACGGTCTCGGACTGGGGCTCGACCCCGCCTACGGCACAGAAGACCGATATGGCTCCGTCGAGGACCCTCATGGAACGCTCGACCTCGACAGTAAAGTCCACGTGCCCGGGTGTATCAATTATATTGATATTATGGCCCTTCCACTGACATGTGGTAGCAGCGGAAGTGATGGTTATTCCTCTCTCACGTTCCTGCTCCATCCAGTCCATGGTGGCCGCGCCCTCGTGAACCTCACCGATCTTGTAGTTGCGCCCGGTGTAGAACAGGATACGCTCGGTGGTGGTCGTCTTACCTGCGTCTATATGCGCAGCTATTCCTATGTTTCTTATTTTATGTAGATCCATTCCAGCCATAATTATCACCTAGGACGCGTAACGTCGACTGACGAACATATCGTCAAGTGCTACCAACGGTAGTGAGCGAAGGCCCTGTTGGCCTCTGCCATCTTATGGGTATCTTCCCTCTTCTTGATGGAGCTACCCTCGCCCTTGTAGGCATCGATAAACTCCCTGGAGAGCCTCTCGTTCATGGGCATGCCTTTCTTGCCCCTAGAGTAGGAGATTATCCAACGGATAGCGAGAGCCTGAGCCCTTGCGGGCGCAACCTCCACTGGGACCTGATAGGTCGCACCACCGACCCTGCGGGAACGGACCTCGACGAGAGGCTTGACGTTCTCCATGGCCTTGTTGAAGACCTCGATAGGCTCCACGCCCAGTTTTTCGGCGGCTTTATCGAGAGCTTCGTAGACTATCTTCTCGGCGGTACTTTTCTTACCGTCGAGCATGACCTTATTGATGAACTTAGTGACAGCGAGATTTCCGAACCTGGTATCCAGCAACGAATCTCTCTTTCTCACATGCCCTTTACGCGGCATGGCACTACCTCCTTATAACCTTTAGGACTTAGGACGACGGGCACCGTATTTGGAACGGCTCCGACGACGACCTTCGACACCGCCGCAATCAAGGGTACCGCGTACGATGTGATAGCGCACACCGGGAAGGTCCTTGACTCGACCACCCCTGACCAGGACGACAGAGTGCTCCTGCAGATTATGACCGACTCCCGGTATATATGAGGTCACCTCGATACCGTTGGTCAGACGCACACGGGCAACTTTCCTCAAAGCCGAGTTGGGCTTCTTCGGAGTGATCGTATAGACTCGCGTACAGACCCCTCTCCGCGCCGGACAATTCTGCAACGCCGGGGAATCGGATTTCTTGACCTTCTCGCTCCGACCTTTCCGGACTAACTGATTGATTGTTGGCACTACGTTACCTCCTTCCAGATATTCTTATATGCTTTCTTAACAGCGGTCGTCCCGCTGCAAAGCCGCCGTAGCTGCGCCTCTATCTATGACGCAAGCCCTACCCAGAGATGCCATGGAGTCGACCGTTTCCACCGGGACACCCCGTTCGGAACATATATGGGTTATCTCCTGAATCATCAAAACGTCGGCATCGGCAGCGATGAAGACTTTACGGACATTGCCCCTCAAAAGTTCGCGACGGACCTGCTTGAAACCCACAAATCGTCTGCCCTCGGTCAACTCCGCTACGTTCATCATAAAACCTCCTGAGCATAGGCACCGAGTAATGATAACAACGACCTGGTGCTATGTCAAGAAACATAGCACCAGGTCGAGCTTTATTTGGAAAGATTACTCGTTTTTAGGACTCTTTTTCCTTGACCGCGATCTTACGGAAATCCTCCACTCCCGTTCCAGCCGGGATGAGGTGACCGATTATCACGTTCTCCTTCAAGCCTACGAGGTTATCGACCTGACAACGGACTGCAGCCCCCGCAAGCACCTGAGCGGTCTGCTGGAAGGAAGCGGCACTCAGGAAGCTGTCCGTGGCCAGAGCGGCCTTAGTTATTCCATGGATAAACTTTCGACATTCAGGGTTCTGCCTTAGCTTACGAACAAAGGTAACCCTGGAGACTATGTTTCTGGTCTCACTGTTACAGTGAATAGGTCTTATGACCAATTCCTCAGGATCAGCTGCGACCAGCTCGTCCAGAAGCGATTTATTTATCTCCTGACCGGAGTCGGCCGCAACCCTGCCGTCAACCTCTACCCTGTCCAGCAGAACCTTTCCATAACAGGTATCGGCTATGACGTCTTTGAGGATGTTATCCCTCGTTATTATATCCTCACCTATGGAGATGGCGGCCAGCTCTCCGTCTATTATTCCTCGAACCACGCTACCATCTACAAGCTGAGGCTTTGAGGATAGCGCATTGCCCTGGGAATCTATGGCCTGCTTAAGAGGTTTACCCCATATCCTGGCCAAGAGCCTTTCCTGCATTGCGTCGGAGACGCTGATTCTCTCGATTCCCTTCCATACCTTGACGGAGGACACGTCGTTTATCCTCAACAACGCAGCGACTTCCTCCGTGACCATGTGGTCCTTGAGGGCGACGGCTTGACCGTCCACCAAGACGTCCTCAGCAAGATAGGCCGAATCCACCAGTTTCTCTATTACCTCCACGTCCCTGACCCTCAAGGGCCGAGGTTCCTGAGAGGTTATCACCGACAGCTGGCCAAGGGTAAGAGGCTGCCCAGACTCGACGACCTTTCCGTCTCTGGCCTCGAAGGGATCTATAAGCTCGAATCCCTTGAGTTCTTTTCTAAAAGAGGCCTCTCCCGCAATGATTTTAAGGGGGCCAACCTCATCTGTCACGTCTATCTCCGTAACAGGTGCTCCAGGGGTCAGGATGGATCTTATGAGCTCTTCGTCCATGGGCTGGCTTTTTTTCTTGCTCAGATCCGTCTTAACGGCTCCGGCAATTCCCTGGAATATCTTACCGGAGAAGATCTTGACCGCCTCGTGTATGTTGTTCTCGTTTTCCTCCAGTATAACCTTTTCCTCGGCCTCCACGTCACCGGCCCATACCAGATCTCCTGCCACGAATGCAGTGTCTCCTTCATCGACGACTCTCAGTCTGTTAACAGGAGCGACCTTTCTGAGGATTACCTCTATATGTTTATTGTTGATGGAGACGCCCTGAGAGCGGTAGACCTCCTGAATGCTGTCCACCAGGTATTTCTGAACCTCTTCCTGCCCCAACACCTCGAGAAGCTGCTGAGGATCGATATAGCCCTCGGTCAGCTTGGTCGAACGGTAGACAGGCTCGCCCTCTTCGACCAGAAGGTTCTGCGACGAAGGGATGGTGTGGGTGATCTTCTGTTCGTTCCCGGGCTCCTCGGAGGTTATTATTACCTTGCGTTTGCCCTCCATCTCCCGAATTTCGATCACCTTGCCGTCCACACCGGCAAGGACGGAGACTTTTTTGGGACGACGGGCCTCGAAGAGCTGCTCTATCCTTGGAAGTCCCTGGGTGATGTCCTCACCGGTAATCCTAACTCCTCCGGTATGGAAAGTCCTCATGGTAAGCTGGGTTCCAGGCTCACCGATAGACTGGGCTGCCACGACCCCGACAGCCTCTCCGATGTCGACGACGGAACGGGTAGCTAGGTCAACACCGTAGCACTTCTGGCATATACCGTGTCTGGTTGTGCAGGTCATGGGGCTTCTTACCCAGATCTCCTTGAATCCGCAGGAATCTATTCGGGAAGCCAGATCCGGGGTTATGATCTCGCCAGCCCCGACTATCAGGTCACCGGTCTCCGGATCGTTGACATCGTTCAGGGACGTTCTACCGGCTATCCTCTCGCTGATAGGGATGACCGTCTTGCCGTCGCTTTCCAAAGGCTCTATCTTGACACCCTTCTCCGTTCCGCAGTCATCCTCTGTTATTATGACGTCCTGAGAGACATCGACGAGACGACGGGTCAGATACCCCGACTTGGCCGTACGAAGGGCGGTATCGGCCAGACCTTTTCTGGCTCCGTGAGTGGAGATGAAATACTCCAACATGTTCATCCCCTCACGGAAGTTGGTTGTGATGGGATAGTCTATTATTCGCCCGGTGGGGTCGGCCATAAGGCCTCGGATCCCCGCCATCTGAGCAAGCTGTCCTCTACTTCCTCTGGCTCCGGAGTCGACCATCATTCTGACTGGATTATCGTGCCCCATGTGGTTAAGAATTGCATTTCCGACATCGGCGGCCGCCTTGGACCACAGGGTCTCCTTTTGAAGGAGGTATTCGTCCTCCGAGAGGACCCCCATATCGTACTGGTTTCTTATCTCGTCGTCCTCTACCAGAGAAGTGGAGACCACGTCCTCTTTTTCCTTGGGTATTACGACGTCGGTGACACAGAAGCTTATACCGCTCAAGGTAGCCCAGTGATAGCCGAGCCCCTTTATGGAGTCCAACATCTCGACCATTTCCTGACGGGAGACCTCGTTGTAGCCGAGGTCAAGCAACCTGCTGAGGTCCTTCTTTCCCAGCTGACCGTCAAGGAATCGAAGTTTTTTAGGAAGATAGCTGTTGAAAAGAACCCTTCCCGGCGAGGTCTCGAACCATTTTCCGCTTTCGTCCAGGAAGGAGACTCCCCATTGATCGACCTTATCTTTCCAGTTTCCCCATTCGTGGTTCCATCTCATGCGAATTCTGGCGTTCACGTGCACAATTCCGTGATCCAGAGCGGTTAAGACGTCGTCAAAGCTGTCAAAGTATTTGCCCTCTCCGGTCATACCTTCTCTGAGATTGGTCAGATAGTATATCCCCAATATTATGTCCTGCGAGGGAGCCACTATAGGCTTTCCACTGGCGGGGGAAAGTATGTTGTTTGCGGAGAGCATGAGCATCCTGGCCTCCGCCTGAGCCTCCACGGAGAGAGGCACGTGTACTGCCATCTGGTCTCCGTCGAAGTCGGCGTTGAAAGCGGTACAGACCAGGGGGTGAAGCCGTATGGCCTTACCCTCCATCAAAACAGGCTCGAAAGCCTGGATGCCCAGTCTGTGAAGCGTGGGAGCTCTGTTCAACATCACAGGGTGATCCTTTATGATCTCCTCCAGAATGGCCCAGATTTCCTCCTTGCCTCTTTCGATCATCCTTTTGCCGCTCTTGACGTTCGGAGCTATGCCTAGGTCCACCAGTTTCTGTATTACGAAGGGCTTGAACAGCTCCAGAGCCATCTGCTTGGGAAGACCGCACTGGTATATCTTTAAATTGGGCCCTATCGTTATGACAGAACGACCGGAGTAATCCACTCGCTTACCGAGCAGATTCTGACGGAAACGTCCCTTCTTGCCTCTCAGCAGGTCGGAGAGACTCTTCAGGGGACGATTGCCCGCCCCCAGCACCGCCTTGCCCATGCGACCGTTGTCGATAAGTGCGTCGACCGACTCCTGGAGCATCCTCTTTTCGTTCCTGACTATTATCTCCGGAGCCCTGAGCTCCTGAAGCTTTCTCAGTCGGTTGTTTCTGTTTATAACCCTTCGGTACAGGTCGTTAAGGTCTGAGGTAGCAAAGCGACCTCCATCGAGCTGCACCATAGGACGAAGGTCCGGAGGAATGACCGGCAAGACCTCAAGCACCATGGACTGAGGGTTGCAGTCTCCCTTGCGAAAATCCTCTACGACCTGGAGTCTCTTGACCAGCTTCCTACGTTTCTGGCCGGAAGTCTCGGACAGTTCTTCCCTGAGTTGCTGGGCCAGATGATCCATGTCCAGGGTGTCGAGCATCTCCCTTACGCCTTCCGCGCCTATTCCGGCACGAAATTTCTTGTCGTAGTGACTACAGAGATACTGTTCTCTATCCAATATAACGTCGCCATCGTCAAAGGGAGATTCGCTGCCGTTTATCACCAGAAAGCAGGGATCCTCAACAACAACAGTCTCAAGCTGCGCGGTAAAACGTTCCGGATAGCGCTCCTGGAAGAGGTTGAACTCGCTGGTGGATATAACGTCTCCCTTGGCAAATGGGAGCTTAGCAACCGACGTGACGACAAAACCCTCCTGGTTGCCCGACATGGCCCTCTCTACCGTTACATCCAGACCTTCTTCTTTTAACGACCGATATTCATCTCCGGATAGGATCGAGTCAAGCTCAATCTCGACTCCCTCTCCGCGGTCTTTCACTACAAAGGCAGGCTCGGCGGAAAAGGATTCGTCGCCATAGTCAGCCTTGTAGCGACTTATCTGAGCGGACGACACTATGTCGCCATCCGAGATCGGGACATCGTCAACAGAGACGACCCTGTAGGCTTCCTCTGCCTTGAACTTCGGGTCGTAATGGCAATGAAGCCTGACCTCGCTTTCGGAGACGATGTCTCCTCTCTTAGCGAGATCGGACCTCTTGCCCTCTATGACTACCTTGAAGGCCGGTTCCCTCTTTCTTATGGGAGCGAAGTAGACCACCTTTTCCAGCATCTTCGTGGCGGTCCCAAGCAATAGACTGAGTCTACTGGGGATACCCCGGAGATACCATATGTGAACGACAGGGGCGGCCAGCTCGATGTGCCCCATTCTCTCTCTACGAACGCGGTTATCCGTTACCTCCACGCCGCATCGATCGCATATCACGCCCTTGAATTTCGGACCGCTTTTCTTATACTTGCCGCAGGCGCATTCAAAGCTTTTAGTGGGCCCGAAGATACGCTCGCAGAAAAGGCCGTCTTTCTCGGGCCTCAAGGTCCGGTAGTTGATGGTCTCGGGTTTCTTGACCTCTCCGGTGGAAAGTCCCCTTATCTCTCCAGGACTGGCAAGACGTACCCTGACTCCGACGATCTCGCGGCGGGTCATCGTTAGCGGTCAGCTCCTTTCACATCATCGTTCTCGACTGTGGAACTATCCGAGAGAGCTTCGTTAGACTCTTCGTTAGAGGTCTTTCTCTCCTCCTCGGGTTTGGAACTATCCGAGAGAGCTTCCTTAGACCCTTCGTCGGAGGTCCCACTCTTCTTTTCGGACGTGGGACTATCCGAGAGAGCTTCCGTAGACTCCGCATAAGAGATTTTACTCTCTTTAACGCTAGCTTCCTCGTTGCCGAAGATCATCTCCTCCATCTCCTTTGGCGTAGGAGCAGATGCCTCATCCGGAGCTACGGCCGGAACGGCCTCCGCCTTTTGGGGGACAGGAGCAGAGTTGCTCTGTTCATCGTCCTCGTCGGGAAGGAGAGGACCGATGGTGCCGTCGTTGTATTCTATATCGACTCCTAAGCCCAACCCTTCCAGCTCTTTTACAAGAACCTTGAAACTCTCGGGAACTCCCGGCCTGGTCAGATTCTGACCTTTTACGATTTTCTCGTAGGTCTTGAGTCGGCCGTGGATATCGTCGGATTTTACCGTCAGCATTTCCTGAAGAACGTGAGCAGCTCCGTATCCCTGAAGAGCCCAGACCTCCATCTCTCCGAAGCGCTGCCCTCCGAACTGAGCCTTACCGCCCAGAGGCTGCTGGGTTATGAGACTGTAAGGTCCTATAGATCGAGCGTGCAGTTTATCGTCCACCAAGTGGTTAAGTTTGAGCATGTACATATGCCCAACGGTGGTCTTGTATTCCATTGGTTCTCCGGTTCTGCCGTCTATGAGCTGCATGGTGCCGCCTCTGGTCAGGGTGGAATAGTCGGGGTTCTCCTGACTGAGCTTATCGAGCAAATCGTAGATCTCCTCTTCCTGTGCTCCTTCGAAAACCGGAGTAGCTACGTGCCAATCGTTGGCAACTGCCACGGTGGCAAGTATGGTTTCGAGAACCTGTCCGAGATTCATTCGACTCGGAACCCCGAGGGGGTTGAGGCAGACATCCACAGGGGTACCGTCCGGAAGATAGGGCATATCCTCTACGGGAAGGATCCTGGAGACGACACCCTTGTTGCCGTGACGTCCGGACATTTTGTCTCCGACGGTGATCTTTCTTAGCTGAGCCACGTAGACCTTGACGACCTCGTTGACCCCGGGACTCAAGGAGTCGCTGTTCTCGTCCTTGTTCAGCTTCTTGACCGCTACGACCTTTCCTCTTGCTCCATGGGGAACGTGAAGGGAGGTGTCTCTGACCTCTCTGGCTTTTTCGCCGAAGATAGCCCTGAGCAATTTTTCCTCCGGAGACTGATCAGATTCTCCTTTGGGGGTTACCTTTCCTACCAAAATATCCCCCGCATTGACCTCGGCTCCGACACGTACTACCCCGAACTCGTCGAGGTCTTTAAGTGCGTCCTCTCCGACGTTCGGAATATCCCTGGTTATCTCCTCCGGACCGAGCTTGGTATCCCTGGCGTCCATCTCATATTCCTCTATGTGTATGGAGGTGAAGAAATCCTCCTTTACCAATCTCTCGCTGAGGAGGATGGCATCCTCGTAGTTATACCCCTCCCAGGGGATAAAGGCTATAAGGACATTACGCCCAAGGGCCAGCTCCGCCTGATCCACCGACTGCCCATCGGCCATTATCTCGCCTTTGGAGACGACATCGCCCTTCGAGACTATAGGCCTCTGATGGATGATGGTGCCCTGGTTGGATCTCTTGAACTTCTGGAGGGACATGGAACGATATACCCCCAGGTCGCTTCTTATCTCTATTCTGTCGGCGTCTACGTAGGTGACCACACCGTCCTCGGGAGCCACCACGCAGGAGCCTGAATCCTTTGCTATCCTACCCTCCATGCCGGTACCGACTCTCGGGGCCTCCGGAAGGAGAAGCGGGACGGCCTGACGCTGCATGTTAGACCCCATCAAGGCTCTATTGGCGTCGTCATGCTCCAGGAAAGGGATCAGAGCAGTAGAGGCCGAGACGATCTGCTTAGGAGATATGTCCAGATAATCGATCTTATCCTGAGGCACCTCGACTATACGCCCTCTGTAACGGGCGTAGCAGTACTCCTCGGAAAGACGGCCGGTACTCTCGTCGTAAGGGGTATTAGCCCTTCCTACGTAGGAGTTGTCCTCCTCATCCGCCGCAAGGTAGACGACATCCTCGGGATTCAACGAAACGACACCCTCTACCACGGGGCGACGGGGGGTTACTAAGAAACCGTATTGGTTAACCTTGGAGTAGGTCGAAAGAGACGTCACCAACCCGATATTGGGGCCCTCGGGAGTTTCGATGGGGCAGATACGACCATAGTGGGTGTAATGGACGTCTCTCGCCTCGAAGCCGGCTCTTTCTCTGCTAAGACCACCCGGACCCAGTGCGGAAAGTCTCCGCCTGTGGGTCAGTTCGGACAAAGGATTGTTCTGGTCCATGTACTGAGACAGCTGTCCCGAACCGAAAAACTCCCTGAGTGCCGCCGATATGGGCCTGACGTTTATAAGGTCCCTGGCCATTGCCTTGGTGAGATCCGCCACGGTGGTCATACGCTCTTTGGCTATTCTCTCCATTCGTAGAAGGCCTATTCTGACCTGATTCTGAAGAAGCTCGCCTACGGAACGGACTCTTCTGTTGCCGAGATGGTCGATATCGTCAGGAAACTCCTCGGTGACGTCGGGGAAAGAAACTACATCCCTCTGCTCTTCCGTGTCTCTTAAGACAATTATTCCCTTGACGATTCTGACCAGGTCGTCTATCGTGAGCAGGTACTCTCTGTCGGGCAGATCCAGCTTCAACCTTCTGTTGAGCTTGTAACGACCGACACGACCCAGCGTATAACGACGGGAATCGAAGAACAGGCTGTCTATGTACTCTCTGGCGTTCTCTATTCTGGCCGGGTCGTTAGGACGAAGCCTGCGGAATATCTCCAACATAGCCTCGTCTCTGTTGTTGGTGAAATCCTTCTCCAACGTAGCGGCGAAAACGGGGTTGACGTTCCAGACCTTCACCCTCGTTCGGCCGATGTCCCAAAGTCGTTCGAGCTCTTCCTTCCCTATACGTTCCTCCTTGCGGACCACGACGTTCCCGCCCTCGTCCAGGACAGTCTCACCGAGAAGCCTGCCTATCAGAAGTTCCTCCGATATATCGACCTCCTCTATCTCCCCTCCGAAAAGACGAAGCATCTCCTCGTTGGATGAGACTCCGAAGGCCTTGAGAAGAAGGGTTCCAGGAAGTTTCTTGCGGTTGTCTATGTTGACGTAGAGGGCATCTCCGCTTCCCATGGCGAACTCCAGCCAGGCTCCTCTGTCGGGGATTATCTTGGCGGTGAAGGTCTCGGCCACGGGGGCTGAATAGTCTACCTTGAAGTAGATTCCCGCGGAGCGGGTAAGCTGGTTGACGACGACTCTTTCGGTTCCGTTGATGATGAAGGTTCCCCTCTCTGTCATCATCGGAAAGTCGCCCAGAAAGATCTCCTCTTCCTTGATCTCCAGGTTCTTTCTGTTTACGAGTCTTATGGTGGCTCGTACGGGACGATGCCAGGTACAGTCCTTCTGCTGGGACTCCTCCTGTGTAGTGGCTGGCCTGTCCAGATAGTATCGGACGAACTCCAGGGCAAAGGAGCCGTCGTAACTTTCAATCGGAAAAATCTCGTCGAGAAGTTCCTGAAGTCCTACGCTGTCCCTTTTGTCGGGATCGACATCCTCCTGAAAGAAGCTTCGGTAGGAATCTCGCTGCACCTCGACCATGTCCGGGATCTCTACTAGATCTCGAACACGCCCAAAGGTGAGGCGGCTGCGCTTTTTGCCCACGGGTACGAATTCGGCCATTAGGCTGACGACCTCCCTGTGTCTCTAAAAGTGAGGGTAAACTCTCCATGCTGACGAACAATAAAAATAACAAAAAGGTCGCATTATGTCAACGACACAATACGACCTGATACACACTTGGCGATCCAATCGTGCATAGCACCCCTATTGGATGGTGCCCGGGAGGAGACTCGAACTCCTACAGGCAAATGCCCACTAGAACCTGAATCTAGCGCGTCTACCAATTCCGCCACCCGGGCGTATCTTCGAAACGAGATGTATTTTATCAGCCGATCCTCCGATTTGCAAGCACTTTATCGTTTTTTCGAGGTCAGGGATCTCAACGACCGCCGGAAGCTCTGCGAAGTCTGTCCCTTAGGGCCAGTCCTATTCCGTCAGAATCGGGCCACTGAGCCACTATAGTTCCATCCCATTCTCGTTCCAACTCTCTCAGTGCGGAAAAAAGACCTCTTCCATAGCTCTCGACGGAATCGAAGATTATCGACTTATCCACCGGAAAAACCGGCTCGACCATGCCTATATAACGACAACTTTCACCGAAATCAGGGTGGCCGCTCTCCTCAGGTATCCATAGTATAAGCGGAACCGACGGAGCGTAATGACGATACCTGGTACCGGGAGATCTCTTAAGTTCCAGCTCCCCGACCGGCAGAGCTATCTCGCCCAAAAGATCCGCCAGGACCTCCACCGAAAGCCCCCCGGGCCTAAGCAAAACGGGAACTTCTCCAGTTACGTCCAATACGGTTGACTCCAGTCCAACCTCGGTAGCCCCCCCGTCTATGATCAGATCTACCCTATCGTCAAGGTCTCGAGCCACCGTCACCGCGTCCGTAGGACTGGGCCTCCCGCTGGTGTTGGCGCTGGGAGCGGCAACGGGAAATGGGCAGGCCTGGAGAAGAGCCAATGCCACAGGATGAGAGGGCATTCGGACTCCCACCGTGTCCAAACCGGCGGTAACCTCTGGAGGCACGATGGGCAAGGCGGGCAATACCAGTGTGAGAGGCCCGGGCCAAAGGTTTTTCATGATCATATCAGCTCGATCGTCCACCTTGGCTATCTTTCTCACCGACTCTGGATCTCCGACGTGCAATATCAAAGGATTGTCCGACGGGCGGCCCTTGGCTTCGAAGATTCCTGAGACGGCCTTTCCATCAAGTCCGTCGGCACCCAGTCCGTAAACCGTCTCGGTGGGGAACCCAACCAACCCTCCCGACTTGAGGATGGAGACTGCCCTATCGATGACCTCCCTGTCGGGGTTCCAGCGATCGACCTTTATCGGCACCCTCATAGAACCTTACCTGTGGAGAAAAGCTCGTGAAAACGGTCCCGAAACTGGGGGAAACGGCCTTCCAGTATGGCCTCTCTGGCTCCCTTCATGAGAGATATCAGATACCTGAGGTTGTGCCAGCTGCACAGCCTGGCTCCGAGCATCTCGCCGGACCTGTAGAGATGTCTGATATAGGCCTTGGAGAACTCTCTACAGGCGTAACAGTCGCAGTCAGGATCTATCGGTCCCCAGTCCTCCTCGAAGCGACTGTGTTTGATGTTGAACTTGCCTCTGGATGTCAGGAGCGTGCCGTTACGACCGTTTCTGGTGGGCAAGACGCAGTCGAACATATCCACCCCTCTCGCAACTCCCTCCACCAGGTTGGTGGGGAAACCGACTCCCATCAGATACCTCGGCTTTTCCTGCGGCAAAATCGGATTCAATAGGTCCAGAATACGGTACATTTCATCGTGGCTTTCCCCAACGGAAAGTCCTCCGATAGAGTACCCTGGAAAATCCATCGCTATAAGCTCTCTGGCACAGTCTTTCCTCAGATCGTCGAAGAGGGCCCCCTGGACTATTCCGAAAAGTGCCTGGTCGTCCCTACGGTGTACTTCCTTGCATCGTCTCGCCCACCTCAGGGTTCTCTCTACGCTTTTTCTCGCCGTTTCCTCGTCGCAGGGCAACTCTACACATTGATCGAAACACATAGCTATGTCGCTGCCCAAACCCTCCTGGACCCTGGTTGCCAACTCGGGGGTCATGAAGTGTCTGCTTCCGTCCAGGTGGGAGGAGAACTCGACTCCGTCCTCTTTGATGCGGTTTATTCCGGAAAGAGAAAAGACCTGGAACCCCCCGCTGTCGGTCAGTATCGGACGATGCCAGTTCATGAAACGATGGAGCCCACCGGCTTTCTCTATCAGCTCCACTCCCGGCCTGAGATAGAGATGGTAGGTGTTGGAGAGAACTATCTGGGCCTCTATCTCCTCCATCTCCCTGGGAGACATGGCCTTCACCGTCGCCCTGGTTCCGACCGGCATGAACACCGGCGTCTCTATTATTCCGTGAGGGGTTACGAGCTCTCCAGCTCTGGCTCCGGTCTCGGGACATACCGCCTGGACTCTGAACTCGAACATCATTCGTTCTCCCATCGATAGAAATTCACACCGTTGGTCCACACCGCGTCGGCCATAACGGAATCTCTAACCTTCAAGACCTCAGCCGCAGCCTTGTATATCAAGGGCATGTTGAGAGGACTGTTGATCTTTCCCCTGAAGGGAACCGGCGCAAGCCAGGGAGAATCTGTCTCGAGGATAACTCTGTCGATAGGACAGGATGCCAGGCATTCCCTTATACCGTCGGCTTTCTTGAAGGTTATCATTCCTCCGAATCCCAGATAGAACCCCAGATCCAGACAGGACTTCGCCTCCTCCAAAGAACCGGAGAAACAGTGAACTACCGCTCGTTCGGGATCCACAGGATAGTCCCTCAATATGGAGAAAAAATCGTCGAACGCCTCCCTCACGTGGAAAACGATCGGAAGATCCGCCTCCTCGGCCCATAGGATCTGGGATATCATGACGTCGCGCTGGACCTTGCATGGCGAATAGTCGTAGTGATAGTCCAGCCCTATCTCCCCTATGGCAACTACGACAGGGTCTTTCGCCAGATCCGTAAGTTCCTCCGGCAAGGAGGAGCTTACGGACGAGGCATCGTGGGGGTGTATCCCCACCGATGCCCTGATTCCCGAGTCGAAATAGCCCTTCGATATGGATATGGCTTCCTCGCTGGTCCGAAGGTCGGTACCCACCACCAACATCCTCTGTACTCCGGCGGAACGGGCTTCGTCTATATGGCGATCGAGTTCCCCCCTGAGCTCCGGCGAGTTGAGATGGCAATGTCCGTCTATATAAGGCGTCATATGGGAGATTCGACCTAGTGAACCCTGCTGCCCAGAGGAATGTCCTCAAAGGGGGCCAGTAGGGACAGCCCGTCGTGCCCCGGCAGAGATGCGGCCAAAAGCATTCCGTCGCTCTGGACACCGCACATCTTGGCTGGCTTCAGGTTGGCTACGACGACTATCTTATGTCCCTCAAGCTCTTCGGCGGTGAAGTCTTCCTTGAGACTGGAGACTATGGTTCTCCTCTCGTATCCCAGGTCGATCTCAAGCTTGTAGAGCCTTCTGGCCCGTGGGACCTCCTCCACCTTCACTATCTGGGCTACCCTGAGCTCTATCTTGGCGAAGTCGTCTATGGTTATCTGAGGCTCGTGTTCCCCCGGATCGACCACCTTGCCTTTTGCGATATCCCTCTTCTTTTTGGATTCCTCCCATTCCTTCATGTCTATCCTGGGGAACAGCACATCCTTGCTCCTGCAGACCGAGAGCATGCCGGCGGTGGGCTCTCCCCAGCGATAGTGTTCCCACTGGAGGTTGGCTGGGTCGCCGCAGAAACCCAGCTGAGACCATACCCTATGACCGGTCTCTGGCATGAAGGGAGATATCATCATGGATACCAACTTAAGGCTCTCCACAAGTCCCCACAACACGGCGTCCAGAGGCTCTTTAGACCCTTCATTGCCTAATTTCCAAGGCATTGTCTCGTCTATGTATTTATTGGCCCTTCCGATAAGACCCCAGGCGGCTTTGAGGGCTTCGTCGAAGGTAAAGTCGTCCATCTTCTCCCTGTAGGTATCGAGGGCCTTTCTCGCCACCTCGGAAAGCTCTATATCGAGAGGGGAGAGATCGGAGGGACTCGGCACTATCCCGTCCCTATACTTCAACACCATAGACACGGTCCGGCTGAGGAGGTTGCCCAGGTCGTTGGCCAGATCGGAGTTGATCCTCTGTGCCATGGCCGCCTCGGAGAAGTCTCCGTCCATCCCGAAAGGCACCTGTCGCAACAGGAAATAGCGGAAAGCGTCGGCACCGTAGAGATCGACCATCTCGAAGGGATCCACCACATTCCCCTTAGATTTGGACATTTTCTCCCCCTCCATGGTCCACCAGCCGTGGGAGAAGACCCCAACGGGAGGGTTCAATCCCAGGGCCATAACCATGATGGGCCAGATTACGCAGTGGAAACGTATTATATCCTTCGCCATGAGATGATGAGCGTTGGGCCAGAATGCCGCCAGTTTTTCCGGGTCGTCCTCGTAACCGCAGGCCGTGAGATAGTTTATCAGGGCGTCGAACCACACGTATATCACGTGTTTCTCGTCCCCCGGAACGGGAATGCCCCAAGATATGGAGGTTCGAGAGACCGACTGATCCCTGAGACCACTTTTGATGAAGCTGACTATCTCGTTGTAGCGGGTCTTGGGCATTATAGCCTTCGGGTTGTCCTCATAATACTTCAAAAGTCTGTCGGCATAGCGAGAGGTCTTGAAGAAATAGCTTTCCTCCTCCATCTCGACCAGAGGACGACCGCAGTCGGGGCAGGTGTTGTTCTCTCCCATGCTGCTCTCCGGAACGTAGGTCTCGCAGGGAACGCAGTATAGTCCCTTATATGTACCCTTGTAGATATCTCCCTGATCCATGAGCTTGGAGAATATGGACTGGACAACCCGTTCATGCCTCTTTTCGGTGGTTCTGATAAAGTCGTCGTTGGATATATTCAACACGGGCAGAAGCCTCTTGAAGTTCTCCGCCATCTCGTCCGTGAGTTCCTGGGCGGTCATTCCCTTGGCCTTGGCGCTCTCGTAGATCTTCTGTCCATGTTCGTCCGTTCCGGTGAGAAAGAACACCTTATAGCCGTCCATCCTCTTGTAACGGGACATAACGTCCGCCCCTATGGTAGTATAGGCGTGACCGATATGAGGCACGTCGTTAACGTAATAGATCGGCGTGGTTATGTAAAAGTGCTTGGAATCTGACATGATCTCAACCTCCTGCTAAAGTAAAACTCCCTCTATTTTATCCCCTTTTGTCCTAGGAGCCATTTTTTTATCGGGTTTTTCGGGATTCTCAGTTCCTCCGAAAGCGTCGAGGCAACGTCCTTCAGGGACATCCCTTTCCGGACCATATCGAGGGCCCTCTCTTTCCACCGGATCTCTTCGTCTTCGGAATCAACGGAGGCACCCTCCACGATCAGGACCATCTCACCCTTTAACCCCGACTCGGCCTTTCGGAGAACTGTCGTCAAGGATCCCCGCAAGGCTTCCTGATGGATCTTGCTGATCTCCCTTACCAGAGCCGATTTTCTGTCCCCGAATACGGATATCATCGATTCGAGATGTCTTACGACCTTGTGCGGCGACACGTAGAAGACCAGTGTCCAGGGGATGTCCTTGAGCCCTACCAACTCTCTGGTTCTGTCCCCTTCTCTGTCGGACAGGAACCCGAAAAACAGACAGGGATGGGGAGGGAGCCCCGACAAAATCAGGGCCGGAACGAAGGCGGTAGCCCCGGGAAGGACATCGATCTCGAAGCCTTCGTCCACGGTTTTTCTTACTATCTCGTATCCCGGATCGGATATGCCGGGAGTTCCCGCATCGGAGATAAGAGCCACTCTTTTCCCCTGAGCTAAAAGGTCCAACAGCTCCTCCGACCTGCCGGCTTCGTTGTGTTTATGATAAGAGAGCAGTCTGGCGTCTATTCCGTGACGTTTGAGGAGCAACCCTGAGTGTCTGGTATCCTCACAGGCCACGACGTCGGCCTTTTCAAGTTCCTCCAGGGCTCGCAAGGTTATGTCGTCCATGTTGCCCACCGGGGTCGGTATAACTATCAGGGGCATGGCGATCCCTCCGGGGAGTAGAATTCCAGCAGATCCTCGGTGTAGCTACCACCGTCGTCGTTTATCCTCAGAGGAGGAAGAAGCCTTATGCCTGGAGAGGCCGACCGGAGGGCCTTCACCAGAAAGACGGAGGCATCCTTGCCCTCTCTGGGATGGACGGCCCTCAAAGCTTTGGGTTCCACGCCACGGTATCTGAGTGCACAGAGTAAGTCCACCAACCTCTCAGCTGCAAAGACGAAATAGGCCCTTCCCTTGTCTCCCAAAAGATACCGGCAGGCCTCCGCCACGTCCTCCACGGAACAGACCACCCCATGTTTCGCCAGCACGTTTTCCGATCTGTTGCCGGTCCTGTGTCTGGTCGGATCTCCGTACGGAGGGTTGGCCACTACGACGTCGAATCCCTGAGGGGGTAGGATTTTATGTATTTCTCGTAGGTCTCCGTGTATAAAGGAGACCCTATCTGATAGTTCGTTGAGCTCCCGGTTTTTCTCCGCCATGTGGACCAGGTTTTCCTGTATATCCAGTCCGACCACGGAGACTTCCTTTCTCTTAGCCAGAATTAGGGAGACGGCACCGTGAGCGCAACCTAGTTCACATATCCTCTCGCCTCTACGAACCTTCGAAAATCCAGCGAGAAGGACCGTATCGACGTTTACCCTCGGACCCTTTAAAGGTTGCAGCAATTTTATGTCCACGCCGTTTATGGAATCTTCGCTTATGGACTTAAGGTCTATCATAGCCAGTCCTCCAGTCTGACCCCTACTATCTGGGATAGTCCGGGCTCGGACATGGTGACGCCGTACATTACGTCGGCCCTCTCCATGGTCTGACGACGATGGGTCATCGCCAGTATCTGAAGGGAAGACGCATAATCCGAGACTATGCCGGCAAATCGCCCCAGGTTCACCTCATCCAACGCGGCGTCCACCTCGTCCAGCACTACCATTGGTACATGGGCTACCTCCATGGAGGCGAAAAGGAGCGAGAGGGCCGTGAGGGTCTGCTCTCCTCCTGAGAGCTGGGCCAGATAAGCAGATCCCTTTCCAGGGGGACGGGCCACTATATCGACTCCGGAGTCCCAAAGTCCTACATCCTCCTGAAGCCTAAGGTGGGCCTCGCCTCCGCCGAACAGCCGCTGAAAAAGACCGTTGAACCGAAGGTCTATTTTCTCCAGAGCGTTTCCAAATAGCTCTCCCGCCTGAAGGTCAGTGGTCTCCACGAGGGAACGAAGTTCCGATATGCCGGAGGAAACGTCCTCGGTCTGTTCGCGATAGTATTCTATCCGGTCTTCCAGGGATTGGTCCTCCGACAGAGCCCCTCTATCGAAGTCTCCCAAAGCCGCCATGGCGTTCTCCAGCCTCTTTACCTTTCGTTCCGTCTCGTCCAGATCGCCCTCGACCATATCCCCCTCGAGAAGGTAAGGGTATCGGGATTCCCAGGATTCCACAAGGTCTTCCAGACGACTGGCGACTCTGTCTTTTTTCTGCTCCAGCCACGATACGGTTTTCTCTCCGTCGTCCGACCTTTCCAAGGCAAGCTGATATCTCAGATAACAACGGTCCAGGGCCTCACCCAGACGACCTCCACCGGATTCGGCATCGTCCAAAGCGGCTTTTTCCTCGGCTCTTTCTCTCTTTTTGGCATCCATCATCAATGTCAATTGAGACAGCCTTCGGCCCTTTCGGTCCATCTCCTCCTTGAGGGCCAAGGACTCCGACAGGGTTTTGGAGAGAGTTGCTTTGATCTCATCCAGATCGGACTGTAGTTTTCCGACCCGTAAGGATGCAGCTGTCTTGCGTTCCTCCCAAAGTTTCAGTTCCGGACGGAGTTCGTTCAGTCGATCCCTTATGGTCTCGTCCTCCGGGGCGGTCAGACTGGAGATCTCCTCCGAGACGGAGAGCAACTCCGCCTCTGCCTCTGAGATCTCTTTATCGAGGGATTCCAGCCTCTTGGCAGTCTGGGTCGCCTCGCTCTCCAACATTTCCCTGTCCCTGATTCGATCGGCCAGGACCTTCTCGCCTCGGAGGACCTCGGTCTCCGCCTCTGCGACGAGATCGGAGGCTTTCTTTTCCTCCTCTGCCCACTTGGCCTCGTCTACTTCCGCCATCTCCAGAGATCTCTCCAGAGATCTAAGTTTTTTTCTGCTTTCGTCAAGACTTATTTCGACCGAGTGGAGCCGTCCTCTTATCTTCAAGGCCCCTCCGGAATTGCGCTTTTGACCTCCGCTTATAGTACCTCCCGGAGAGAACACCTCTCCGGCGACCGATACGATCGGAAAACGGTATCCTCCGGAGACGAGAGACGCCCCGACTTCGTAGCCCTCCACGATCAGAAGATCTCCGAATATATGCTCCAAGGCGGGCCTCCAGACCTCCATGACAGACATGAGGTCGATAGCCCAACCTACGATACCTTTTTCGGGAAGATGGACGTTCCCGACCGTCCTCGGCCTCGTCCTGTCCAGAGGAAGATAGGTGGCTCTTCCAGCCTTGCTCCTTTTGAGTTCCTCTATGCCCTCTTTGGCGTCCTCCATGGATTCGACCAACAACCAGAACTGACGGCCTCCCAGAGCTGCGTCCATGGCTACTGTAAGGTCTTCAGGGCACTGGAATGACTCCACCACAGGAGTGGGCCTCACGGTCAGGCGACCGAGGTCGGCCGCAGAGATAAGGTGATTTACCGGCCTCGGATAGAGTCCATCGTTTGCCGCAGATGAAAGGGAATCCTGCTCCCTCTCCAACCGTAGAATCTCCTTGCGAATAGTCTGAACCGTGGCGCCTAATTCGCTGCACTTTCTGTTAGCCTCCAATCTTGAGGAGGAACGTTCTTTTAAGTCGTTTCTGCGATCCCGCTCGACGAGCTTGGCTTTTTCGATGGCCTTCTCCAGTTCGACGATCTCGCTGAAAAGCTTTTTCAATGCGGTCCGACGTTCTCTGTCCGATCCCGAAAGAGCTCCGCTTCTAGCTTTAGCCGCCTCTATGGACGCGAGCAGCTCCTCTTTCCGGAGGATCAACTGCTCTCTCCTGGAACGGTGGGCCTCCATCTTTCGAAGGATATCCTCCTGTTTCGCCTCGAGATCGGTCAGCTCCGCTCGCCTATCGTCGAATCCCTTACCGACCGACAGTAAGTCCTCCTTTGCAGATTCGAGTTCCCCGGAGATCTTCTTCTCCTTCTCCCTGAGCTCGATGGATGATATGTCCAGACGGGAAAACCTGTCTTCCTCTACCCTGAGCGCCGTCTCGAGCTCGAAGACCTCTCTTCCCAAGGTCTCGAGTACACCGTCTATGTTGGACAGTCTCTGTCTGGACTCTATTCTACGTCTCTCCACCTGGACGGATTTTTCCTTGAGCCGGTTCAAAGCGGTATCCCAGATGAGCTTCCATCCCAGCCTATCCTCGAAACGGCGTCTCTCCTCGACCAGTTTTCTGGAGAGATCCTCTATCTCGCGTTCCATGTCTCGACGTCTGAGCCGATACCAATCGGCCCTGGATTCATCCAGGGCCGTCTCTATATCCCTAGCCTTTTTCGCCTTGGCCACCGCCGGGGCTATCTCACGCCTCCTGGACTCCAGTTCTGCCATCAAAGCTTCTAGACGTCCCAGTTCGTCCTCGGCGGATAGGATTTTGTTCAAGGCGTCGTCCCGTCTCTTTCGGTAGGTATCTATCCCGAACAATTCCTCCAGGTGATTTCTCCTCTGCATGGGACGATGGGTAATGGCATCGGTCACGTCGCCCTGTCCTATAAAGGCGAATCTATCGCCGTCCAATCGCCATCGACGTTTGACCTCAGAGAGATCCTGCAATCGATGCTTCACGCCGTCGACCAAGGTAACCGCCCCGGACTCGTCGGAGAATCTTCTGCGTATAACAGTGGATGTATCCCCATCCTTCAGCTCCAAGGCGACCTCGGTCGACTTGGATGGTTGACGGGTGGTAGTTCCCTGAAAGAGTAGATCGGACTGTCTGGTGATCCTCAGTCGCCCTCCGTTGCTGTCTCCAAGACCCCACCTGAGTCCGTCCAGTATGTTGCTCTTGCCGCTGCCGTTCGGACCGACTATGGCGGTAAACCCCTCGGAGAGAGGCAGTTCGTGGGATCCACCGAAACTCTTGAAGTTTTTAAGCTGAAGTCGTGCTATATACAACTAGGGCCTCCTCCTGACGCTGGGCGACTCTCTTTTCAAGCCCTTCTCTGCTCCCCTGGTAGTCCAGCCTGAATTTCTCCCAATCCATCGAAGGAACGGCACATAGAGCTATGGCACGTTCGAAAGCTTCCTCCCATACGGAGAGATAGGTCTCCGCTATATAGCCGGCGATACGGGAGTTACACTCCAACAACATGGCCTCTGACTTGTTGGACCTGACGATTTTTCGGATGAATCGTTTCAAGGTAACGGCGACACTGTCTTCTTTCAAGACCCTGGCAGTGGTGCCGCAAAAAGGACAGCTTCTCGTGAGTATGGACCTCACGTCCGTTCTGGCTCTTTTTCTGGTTATCTCCACCAATCCCAGATGGGTAACTCCGAAGACCTTGGAACGACACCTGTCGTCGGCCAAAAGCTGTTCCATCCTCTGGACCAGGGTTGTTTTATCTTCCTCGCATTCCATATCTATGAAATCCACTATGACGATTCCACCAATAGCCCTGAGACGAAGCTGCCAGGCTATCTCGTCTGCTGCCTCGAGGTTGGTCTGTAAAACAGTGTGTCTCAGGTCTGTATCGCCTACGAATTTACCGGTATTTACGTCTATTACCGTCATAGCCTCGGTCTGTTCGATCACTATATAGGCTCCGGAACGAAGCCATACCTTCTGATCCAACGCAGCCGCTACCTCTTTCTCTATATCGTAGAACTCGAAGACGGGGGTGTTGCTTCGGTGAAGGGATACCGACGGCATAACCTGTCCCCCGTAGGTCCTCAGCCATTCCTCCACCTTGGTTTTCTCTTCCTCGTTGTCGATCACGATCTCGAAGACGTCTCCGGAGAACTCGTCTCGAAGGACACGGCCGGTAAGTCCCGGATCCCGATAGAGAAGGCATGGGGCTGTCTGAACATCGGCCTCGTGTGCGACCTCACGCCAAAGTTGCATCAAGCTATCGAAATCGTTTTCGAGAATTTCAGAATCCTGACCTTCGGCAGCGGTCCTGATGATGATGCCGATATCCTCTCTTTTCGAGAGTTGTCTGGCTACATCTCTGAGTCTGAGACGTTCCTTATCTTCCACGATCCTCTTTGAGACCCCGACGTCCTGACCTCCGGGGACTATCACGAGAAAACGTCCTGGCAAAGACAGTCTGGTCGTAACCCTGGCACCTTTATTTTTCCTGGCGGTTTTGACCACCTGAACGACCACGTCCATCCCAGGCTTTAGATGGTAACCCTTGGCGTCGTTGAGGTAGAGAAAGGCGTTTCGACCGTCCCCCAGGTTGACGAAGGAGGCGTTCATTCCCGGCAAGACGCTTTCCACCCTGGCCTTGTAAATTTCACCTGATTTTTGGCGCTCCCACATCCGCTCTATGAAGAGCTCTCTGAGTCTGTCACCCTCTATTATCGCTACTCTCATCTCTTCGGGATCGACTGTGTTGGCTATTATCCTGATCTCGCTGTCCCGATCGGCCATGGTCTCACCCCTCTCTGACGGAAAGAGTCCCAGAGGCGCTCTCGACCAGAGGAACCACCTTTTTAGATTTGCTGTTCCATGTACCTACGGAAAGACGAGCCAATCTGATATCGGCCCATCCCTGGATTATCTTCATCTCGACCAGTTTTTTGACTATATTCCCCGGGCCTTTCTGCGAGGGAGACGACATAACCATACGGATGGAGCGACCGATTATCTCCCAGTCGAGAAGGTTTTCCTCCCAAGGCTGTTTCCCCTCTCTCAATAGCGACAGGACGCTCTCTCTCGTATCATCACTGGGAAAATGCACGATATACTCTCCAGCATCGCAGAGTTTATTGAGCGACTTTCCCTCGACAAACGCTGCTGCGAACGCCGATAGGCCGTCGGGAAGAGCATCGTCGAACCTTTCGAGATATGAATCCCGCCAGTCGTCGAACCAGATCTCCGCCGGCTCGGCACAAGCGACCACACCGACAGGCAGAGCAGGACCTAGGGAGATCTTGGGATGGGGGGAGAAGCCCTCCGTCAGCTCTATGGACAACCCCGCCCTGGCGGCAGCCCGGGAGAATATCTGGGGTAACTCGACGTGACGTATGAAACAAAAAGGACCTCTTTTAGAGAAAAGAACTCTAATTCTGAGCAAGATCGACACCTCCCCCGGACCAACTGCATCCTCGTCCCTGCCATCCACAGACAGAGCAAGTGCCTCCACGACAGTCGGGGGTTAAAAGACCCTCTCTGGAGCGGCATCTCTCCCTCCAGAGAAATTCTCTGGTCACTCCGACGTCAATATGATCCCAGGGGAAGCCCTCGTCCCTGGATCTCTCCCTTTGGTTGTACCATTCCGGGTCGACGGAACATTCTTCGAAAGCCCTGAGCCATATAGACAGATCGAAGGTCTCCGTCCAACCGTCGAAACGGGCCCCTAGACGCCAGGCCCGCTCTATGACATCGCCCAATCTCCTGTCTCCTCTTGCGAAAACGCCTTCCAGAAAAGTCTGTTCGGGCTCATGGTACCTGAGGGATATCTTCTTATCCCTTACACGTCCCTTGAGCCACCGTCCCTTCTCCCTGAGGGTTTCGATACCATCCTGTGCCTCCCATTGGAAAGGAGTGTGAGGTTTCGGAACGAAACCTGCCACCGATACTGAGATCTGCCCTCTCTTCTTCATGGAACGACCGATCTTGGCAGCTCTATCGGCTATCCGGAGAATTCCGGCAAGATCCTCCTCCGTCTCTGTCGGAAGTCCCATCATGAAATAAAGTTTCATCCTATTCCATCCGTGCTCGAAGGCCGCTTTCAGAGTAGTCTCCACGTCTTCCTCGGAGACCCCTTTATTTATCACGTCCCTAAGCCTCTGAGATCCCGCCTCTGGCGCCAAGGTCAACCCGCTTTTCTTCATGACGTCGAGTCCTGCGGCCAAAGAAAGAGCGAAGTTGTCCATCCTAAGGCTGGGCAAGCTGAGCTTCATGCCCCTGGCATCCAGATAAGGTTTCAGTATTTCGATGGCATCACCGATCCTGGAATAGTCGCAACTCGCCAGGGAGACGAGACTGACCTCCTCCCATCCGGTGGCCTCGGCAAGTTTCTTTACCGTCTCCAATACCTTTTCTGGAGATCGTTCCCTTATAGGTCGATATACCATTCCAGCCTGACAGAAGCGACATCCTCTGGAACATCCACGAAAGACCTCTACGGCGATCCGATCGTGCAGGATACTGGCGGACGGAACTATAGCCGAATCGGGACATATCGACTCCATGTCGGAAGAGATCACCCTCGAAAAAGGGCGTTCCGCCCTAAGACGAACGGCACCATACTCTCCATAGGTCCAATCGATGGAGGAAGGAGCGTAAACTCCCGGGATATCGGAGGCCATACGAATTCTCTCGTCCCGTGACATTCCGGAAGATTCGGCCAATGACTCGAGCAAAGAGGGAAGCATTTCCTCTCCATCCCCAAGACAGATAAGGTCGAAAAACTCGGAGATAGGTTCGGGAGCAAGTGCTCCCGGGCCTCCCGCTATGACGAGAGGGATATCGTCATCTCTCTCACATGCCTTAAGGGGGATTCCGCCCAGATCTAGCATGGTCAGTATATTCGTAAACGAGAGCTCGTATTGCAACGTGAATCCTAAGGCGTCGAAATCGGACAGAGGTCGATCGGATTCCAGAGATCCCAGGAGAATGTTCCTGGATCTCATCTCTTTTTCCATATCTATCCAAGGACAGTAAGCTCTCTCCACGTCTATTCGATCAAGTCCCTTTATCATGGAATACAGAAGCTGATAACCGAGATAGCTCATACCCACCTCGTAGACATCGGGAAAGCACAGACATATCCTGTAGGAAGGGTCTACCTTGGGGGAGATGTCTCCCCATTCCCCTCCGGCGTATCTCGAAGGACGCTTGACCGAGGTCATAGCTTCCCATCGTCGATCGTTCCACTCGTCAAAAAACATAAATAGCTCCCCTGTCAGTAAAAAAACAAAAACGATTACCTCTCAAAAGTCTGGCGCTCCATCTCGTCGGTCATACCAACGCTCGCTATCAGTCCCAAGGCAGCGGATGTAGCGACCAAGGCACTACCTCCGTAACTCAGAAGAGGAAGAGGAAGCCCCGTCACGGGAAGAAGCCCCATGCTCATCCCGACACATTCGAAGACCTGAAACCATAACCAGGCGGTCAAGGCGGCTATCATCACTTTAGCCTGCTTATCCTTGGTCTTGATCGCGATGGAGATCGTTCTCCAGAAAAGCAACGAAAAGATAGCCAGGACGGTGACCCCTCCGATGAATCCACATTCCTCGGAAAAAACACTAAAGATAAAATCCGTGTGAGGTTCAGGCAAAAAACGAAGCTTACTCTGGGTCCCTTGAAGAAATCCCTTACCCCAGATCGATCCGGATCCTACGGCAATCCTGGACTGTATGACGTTATATCCCGCCCCTAACGGGTCGAGGGATGGATCCACGAATACCAGCAACCTCTGTTTCTGATATTCCTTAAGAAAATGCCACCCAACTGGGAGCATGGCCAATCCTAGGCCTATCAGGGAGAAGAAATGGCGTTTACGGCACCCTGATGTCCATAGGGCGGCGAAGATCATGGTCGCATAGACCAGGGCACTTCCCAGATCCGGTTGGAGCAGGACCAGGACCAGACTGCACCCGGACAGTGCCCACACCTTCAAAAAGCCCGAAAGGGTCTCCAACTTACCGTATAGCGAAAGCTTGGCCAACAATAAAGCCAGGGATATCTTACCCAGCTCGGATGGCTGCAACCGAAGTCCACCGAAGGAAAACCAGGATTGAGCTCCCTTGGCCACGACTCCGGTCAACAGGACTAGCAAGAGACAACAGAGAATTCCACCGTATATCCAGTAGCCCCAACTTAAAAAACGTCTGTAGCCGATTTTCAGAACCGCTCCGAAGGCCAGTATCGAGACGGCTCCCCATATCAGCTGGCGACGAGCGAAACCAATTCCGCTGACGTTTATCCCCGATGCTGCGCTGTATATGAAGGCAACTCCCACGAAATACAGAACTACGATACAGAAAAACAGCGTAAGGTCGAGTCCCTTCAACGATTTCCGTAAGGAGTATGCCCTTTCCTCAGACATCCCTGTTGCCTCGCTGGCCCCTCCTGATATTGGTCACCGGGATGTTCGCCACCAAGGCTACTTTTTTACCCTCTCGATCGAAGTCCATCTCTATGTGTTCCGTATCTATCTCCATATAGCTGGATATCACAGAGATTAAATCCTCACGAAGCCTTTCCAATACCTCAGGGGATATGTCCGATCTATCGTTAATCAATACAAGCTGAAGCCTCTCCTTGGCGACGGACTGAGATTTTTTCTTGCTGAATATCTTGTCCAGAAAACTCATATCTGTCCCTCTCTACTTGCGGAGAAAGAACTTTTTAAAGCCATCCAAAAAACCTTCATTTTGAGACGACTTCATGTCCAGCAGGTCTATTTCCTCTCCCACTATCCTTCCGGCTATGTTCGCGAAAGCCTTGGCGGCAGGGGATTCGTTCCCCATGGTGAGAGGTTCGCCTCTGTTAGAGGAGGTTACGACCGATTCGTCCTCGGGAACTATTCCAGCCAGGTCGACTGCAAGAATTTCCAGGACATCGTCGACCGACAACATCTCTCCCTTATCTACCATTTGAGGCCTTATTCTGTTGACTATGAGCTTTATGGGCATCTTCCCCATCGACTCGAGCATTCCTATTATCCTGTCGGCATCTCTTACAGCGGAAACATCGGGGGTGGTCACTACCAGCGCCTCTCTGGCTCCTATTGCTGCATTTTGGAAGCCACCTTCGATACCAGCAGGACTGTCCAGAAGGACGAAATCGAATTCCTTCTTAAGTTCATCACAGAGACCTTTCATCTGATCGGGAGAAACTGCGTCCTTGGTCCTGGTCTGAGCCGCAGGAAGAAGGTAAAGCCCCTCCACCCTTTTGTCCCTTACCATCGCCTGCCTAAGCCCGCAATTTCCCTCTATGACGTCCACCAAATTGTATACTATTCTATTCTCGAGCCCTAGGATGACGTCGAGATTTCTGAGACCTATATCCGCATCGACGGCCACGACCTTGTAGCCTCTCTTGGCAAGAGCCATTGAGACGTTGGCAGTGGTGGTCGTCTTTCCCACTCCACCCTTGCCCGAGGTAACAACTATCACCCGTGCATCCACATAAAAAACCCCCATCTATGCAAAATCTACATAAAAAAACAAACTATTTCCGCTCGGTAACCAAAAAAGACCCTCTTTCAATGGAAATTATAACAGGCCTTCCCCACCAGTGTTGTTCCGATTGGGCCATCTCGTTGCTGACCCTACAGCCTATCCTTACCTGACGTGCCATAAAAGAATCGACGGCGATGAACCTTCTATCATCCCCTTGGGAACCGGCATGAGCAAGGCCCTGGAGCTTTCCGAAAACACAGATATTCCCTGACGCCAAAACCTCGGAACCATCGTGAACGCTTCCCAATATAAGGACGTCTCCGTCGTGAACCACTTTCTGTCCCGATCTCAGAGAACGGTCCACCACCAAAGGCTCACCGGTACAGATATTTTCGCCGGAGGAAGTATCGTCTTCTAAGGAAAAACCCGATCTCCGAAGAAGAAGGAGCGATTCTCTATCCTCGCTCTTCCAATATTTCACATTTAAGGACATCGGCCATATAAGATCCTCCAGAATCCGAACGATCGATATCCCATCCAGACGTCTGGAATCGGTCTCCAGGACGATACCTATATCGCCGATCATGGAAGAGGCCTTCTCCAGGGCTTTTCTAGCCTGAGATAACACGATCTCCAAAGGACCATCTACGGACAGCAACAACCTCAGTAGACTGCCCTGTCCTTTCAATATAACCATATCCTCATTCGCCTTTTCCTGAAGCACCGCCGGGACCTCCTTCGTCGTTTTTGACCAAATACGCCAGAAGCTGACCAACTATGGGAGCTGCGGCGATGCTGCCATGCAATCCTTCCTCTACAAAAGCTACGGCAGCATAGCGTGGATTTTCCACCGGAGCGTATCCTCCAAACACCGCATGATCCTCTCCGGAATTTTGGACTGTACCGGTCTTTCCGGCTACAGAAACTCCGTAGATACCGGCACGCCGTCCCGTTCCTTTCGGTTTGACCACAGCGGCCATTCCATTTTGAACCACTTTGAGAAATTTAGGCGAGAGGCCGAGATTAATCGGGGCAGAAGCCGCATCGCAGAATAAATGAGGTCGCAGCAATTTCCCCGTTGCAACAGCTCCGAACTGTCTCAATATCTGTATAGGTGTCATAAGAAGAAATCCCTGACCTATCGAGTAGTTAACAGTATCACCTTTGTACCACCTATCTCCGAAACGTCTTTCTTTCCACTCTCGACCAGCGATATTCCCCTCGGATTCACCGGGAAGATCGATCCCAGTCTTTAATCCTACCCCAAATACCTTGCCCCATCGGACCAACGAATCTATTCCGACTCTCTGTCCGACCTCGTAAAAATAGACATCGCAGGAATCTCTCAGGGCTCCGACAAGGTCCTCGTTTCCGTGCCCCCAACGTCTATGACAACGAAATATTTGATTCCCAAGCTCGAACTTTCCGGAGCAGAAGAAAGTCGTCTTCTCCGTTACGACACCATCTGCTAGTGCCGCATAGGCAACGACAGGCTTATAAACCGATCCGGGAGAGTAGGTTCCGCTTATCGCTCTGTTCATCATGGGCCGATGGGGGTCGGAGACGAGATCTTTCCATTCCTTGGAGGAAACGCCCCAGGCGAGAGGATTTAGGTCAAAGGTAGGGTTGGAGTAAAGCACCTTCACCCCCCCAGTCTTCAAGTCCATAGCTATGACGGCACCTCGACTCTCCCCCAGGAGATCGGCAGCGAACTTCTGCGCCCCCAGATCGAGGGTTAAAGACAGATCTTCTCCCGGAACGGGCTTTCTGCCGGACAGGACCCTCACGAACCGCCCTCTCGCATCGACCTCCAGGACTTTGTGTCCCGGGTAGCCCTGTAGACGGTCCTCGTAAAAGTGCTCGACTCCTCCCTTGCCTATCACGTCACCACCGACAAAACGAGAGGTCTCGCCGTCCTGTCCCAATTCCTTGAGCTCCTGCTCCGAAATCTCCCCAACGTAGCCCAAGACATGACAGACGAGAGACCCTATCGGGTAGGTCCTTCTCCAGACGGGAAGGTGAAAAAGCTGTGGAGGAAACTCGGGATCCCCGACCAGATCCGTTACCTGCGGTAAGGTCAAGTTACGGAGCAAAACTACGGAACGATATGGTACGATGTACTGTTTCTTTATCCTCTTCTCCAGGATTTCCTCGGAAAGGGGGATTCCATGTCGGGTCAACAGATCGGCGAAACCGGACAGTATCCCCTCTTTTCTAAGGTCTAACGGATACCCCACTATGTCGAACGTCAGAACGTTGTTCGCCAGGAGCACTCCGTTGGAATCGAGAATTCTTCCTCTTCTTGCGGGAAGCCTGACCACCCTTAATTTATTGGACGTCGCTAATTTGACGTACTTGTCGGATCGAAAAACCTGGTAATACAACAAACCGCTGAACAGGATCAACATAGAGAGCATCAGTGCTATCCTTATCAGACGAAGTCTAGAATTAAGCAAAACCTTATCGTTAAACATTTTCTCTCCTGTAAAACCAGCAGTAATAGAGCCATGATATCAGAATGAAAGGTACGGTAAGCAACACCCAGGCTCCAAGGGAGGCCGTCCCTATAGGCAAACCAGCCTTCGATAGCACCCATCTAAATAAGGCGACTAAACTCGAATTCACAGCAATGAAAGAGAGGAAAAGATAAGGGATCCTGCCTTCCTTAGGAACAAAGGACCAAAAAAGGCTTGAAATCATGTAGGCGGCGCCAAACAGGGCACCGTGCATTCCAGGCACCCCGGTCCATCGAAGATCTATGAGCAATCCTCCTATGAAAGCTATCCATATGTAGCTGTGCTCCGCCGTTTCATCGATCAATCCCACGGTCAGCAAGGTCATAAGGAAGATATCGGGAGAGTTGGTCCACCCCAAAAACAATGCCTGAAGAAAGTCCTGCAGACACCAGGCAAAGATCAAGGCTACCGTCATGGCAACATGTCCCCTCTACGAAAGACCTTCACGTCGTAAAGTCTGGATAGGTCGGCCCCGGAGGAAATCCGATATTCACGATATCCCTGTTCGTTTTCCCTTATATCGTCCGTCACAGTTCCGACTGGAATCCCCGGAGGGATTATCTCGCTGATCAATGCCGTGTCCAGGTTCATTCCCGCTTTGATCTCGGAATCCAACGGTATATAGCAAAGCCATATTCCTCCCATGCCGTCTCCGACTACCACGCCGACATCTCTAGTCTCCCTTACCACCACCGGTATCATCTCTTCCGTGGAGGCCAAAAGGGTAATCCACGATTTGCTTCCGTCCACACGGTTCACCCGGCCTATTAAAAAACCTTTTTGTAAAACCGGATCTCCAGGGGAGATACCATCCATGCCGCCTTGGTTTATCCTTATCTCCTCCCACCAGCTCAGAGGCAATCTTAGGTCCACCATTGCATTCACGGTTGATTTCAAAAGAGTATCCCGCAAATCCAAAGCGTCTTTGAGATGAAGAGAGAGAAAAAGAGCGTCGTTTTCCTCCTCCATTTTAGACATTTTGTCTATGAGAAAGCGCCTCTCTAAGACCCATTTACGTCCCGTCCTGTAAAGCCCTCGAAGATGCGTCGCTGGCTGCTCCAGCCAGACGAGACAATCGGTCCAAACCCCCATGGCCTTCTCGGTAAATGGACTACCGGTACCGAGAGTCAACACCAGGCCTAGAGCCACGGCACATAGTCCAGATATTACGTATCCCTGACGATTCTCCGTCATGCCATCCTCCGAGATCTATATCAACGGCTCCCCTTTTCCACGGACATCAAGACTTTTTTCATAGCGTTCAGATCCTCAAGGATCTTGCCGACTCCCTGAGCTACGGAATGCAACGGGTCATCACATAGGATAACCGGAGCGTTCAAAGCCCTCGAGAGACGCTGATCCAAACCACGAAGCTGACATACCCCGCCGGTCAAGACGATCCCCTGATCGACTATGTCCTTCGATAGTTCCGGAGGGGTCTGCTCAAGAGCTACCTTGACCATGTCCTCCACTCTGGACACTAAAGGATCAAGGGCTTCCCTTATCTCGGCAGATGAGACCGTCGCTACTTTAGGCAAGCCGTCCGCTAGATCCCTGCCCTTTACCTCTATCTCTACCTCTTCTCCCGTAGGTAGAGCTGATCCGATTTCCATCTTCACCGACTCCGCTGTGGTCTCTCCTATCAAAATGGCGTGCTTCTGCCTCAACATGGCTATTATGGCATCGTCCATGTCGTCACCGGCCACCCTCAGGGAGTTGTTGACCACTATGCCTCCGAGGGACAATACAGCGACCTCACTGGTCCCCCCTCCTACGTCTAGAATCATACTTCCTATGGGTTCCTGTATGGGAAGCCCCGCCCCCAAAGCAGCCGCGATCGGCTCGTCGACGACGTAGGCCTCTCTGGCTCCTGCACCCAAGGTCGCGTCTATGACGGCCTTTTTCTCCACCTCTGTTACCTTTGCCGGAACGGATATGACTACTCTGGGTCTGGATTTTATGCCTGCCCCTCCGGTAAGCTGGAGAAAATGACGTATTATGGCCTCGGTCATATCGAAGTTGGCTATTACCCCGTCCTTCAAGGGCCTTATCGTGGACACTCCCGCAGGGGTCTTTCCGGCCATAGCCTTGGCCTCATGCCCAAAGGCTATTACCTCGGCCTGCCCGCCCCTTTTTCTTTTTCTAACCGCCACGGCGGAAGGCTCGTCCAGAACGATCCCCTCACCACACTGATAGACTACGACGTTGGACGTTCCAAGATCGATACCTATATCGTTGCCCAAAAAACCAGAAAAGAAGCCCACCTTTAAGTTCCTCCTCTTTATCCTTGCCCCTATTACTCCACCGCAGCTATACCCAGCCTGGAGACTATATAGTGACCATGAAATCGAATACCCAAGGCGTCCAGTCTTTCGCGAACGATCCGGGTAAGCGTTCTGTCTTCGGCGCTGCTTTCCAAAGAGCCGTCGGGATGATTGTGCACCAGAACCACTCCGTAGGCATCCAGACGAACTGCGACCCTCATGAAATGCCTGATATCCAAACTAGCTCCGTCAGGACCACCAAAGGAGATCATCTCCTTGGATAGGAAACGCTCTCTATCTCCGAGGAAGATAGCCACGATAAACTCTCTGGGCTCGTCGGAAAGACGTACCTGGATATCCTTCAGCTCGTCCCTCCAGGAGAGAGGTCTGGACGGATCACGGCCGTTATAGATAGCTAATCTCCTACCTATCTCGACGGCGGCCGCAAGACTGGCCGCTTTTGCACCCCCTATGCCCTTAAAGGAAAGATACTCTTTTACCGATGCTCTGGTAAGACCTCCCAAGCCTCCAAATCCATCCAATATGGACTCGGAAAGACCGAGGACATCTTCCCCGCCTCCGCCAGTCCTCAACAATATGGCGAGCAACTCGACGTCGTTCAGAGCCGTTGCTCCGTTTCTGAAAAGCCTTTCTCTCGGAAGCTGATCCTCTGTCATGACAGGAACGGGTTTTCCCGCCTCTCGGTCCCTATGGTAGTTTCCGGACCGTGGCCGGGAAGCACGAGCATATCTTCGTCTAACGATGCCACCCTTTGCAGCGATCCGGACATCAGTTCCGGCACGCTACCCGGAAGATCGGTCCTTCCTATGCTCCTGGCGAAAAGGGTGTCTCCCGCCAAGAGGAGTTTGTTCTCGCCGTCTCGAACGACAACGCAGCAGCTCCCTCTGGTATGTCCGGGAGTGTGGATCACCTGAAGATCCATCCGTCCTACGGAAAGGGGACCCCCCTCCTCAAGATATCCCGTGGCAACGACCGCAGGGCACTCGGTTCCCAGATTGGAAGAGAGGTTTTTGTCCCTATCGCAGAGCATTTCTTCGTCCTCTCTGTGAATCCATACGTCAGAACCAAACCGTTCTGACATCGCAGCGGCACCGGCTATATGATCTCCGTGTCCATGAGTCAACAGTATAGCCTTGACGTCTATTCCATGATCCTCCACCCATTCAAACACATCCGTCGGGTCACCTCCGGGATCGACGAAGAAGCCAACTCCATCATCATCCCAGAGAAGATAACCGTTCGTCCAAAGAGATCCCAAGGGAAAACGCTTCCATTTCATATCACATATCCTCCGGAGTATCCACTATTAGAGTAACGGGCCCATCGTTGACGATATCAACGACCATGTGGGCCTGAAAGACTCCGGTCTCCACAACCAGGCCTTTCTCCTTCAAAGCTTCGACAAACGCATCGTAGAGACTTTTCGCCATATCGGGAGGAGCCGATTTAACGAAGGAGGGACGACGTCCTTTACGACAGTCTCCATAAAGGGTGAACTGGGACACCAGCAGAACCTCTCCCCCCACCTCGCTCAGGGAGAGGTTCATTTTTCCAGAGTCGTCCTCGAAGACTCTCAATCCGGCTATTTTATCCGATAACCAACGGACCTGTCTCTGCCCATCTCCTTGACCTACGGCAAGAAAAACACAAAATCCCCTGTCGATACTCCCGGTCTCGACTCCGTCGACCGATACGGCAGCTCGGGATACTCTCTGGATAACTGCTCTCATTGAAGATTACCCCCTGGACACGTCTATGACATTTTTAACGGTATTTATCCTGGCTATAACGGCGTAAAGATGCTCCAGGTTCCTGACCGTTACCTCCAGTTTCATTCTGGCCTGCCCTCCGCCTATCTGGTTGGCTTTCACGGATAACAAACTGGACTCGGCCTTGGTGACCGCCTGAGCTACGTCTGAAAAAAGTCCGGGACGGTCGAGTCCTTCTACCAAAATCCTGGCATCGTATCTCTTTTTAAAGGTATTTCCCCATGCGACGCTGATCAACCTATCGGAAGAGACGGACGAAACGTTGGGACAGTTTTCCTTATGTACGGTTATCCCTCGAACTCTGGTCGCAAATCCAACTATGGAGTCTCCCGGCACCGGTCTACAACAATTAGCGAGAGACACCAATACGCCATCGGCTCCCTCCACGACTATATCTGCGTTGCTGTCTTTTTTATCGAAACCGCCTTTGCCATCGCCTCTCAGGTCGGATTTACCATCGTGGCTGGATAAGATCGAACAAATTCTAGCAGCGATCGGACCTGCGGACTGGTTGTTGGATCCCACCGCGAAGAAAACATCGTCGCCGTTATTGTAACCCATATCTCTGGCGACCCTGTTCAAAGCAGCGGTGATCTCTTCCGGCGAATGGGAGCTCTCCTCACTGCTGGACAGGCGTTTTTTCAACTCTCTATCAACCAGGTCTCTGCCACGCTGTAGGGACTCCGCTTTGGCTATCGAATCCAGATGTTTAAAATAGGTCCGGATCTTGGATTTAGCCTTACTGCTCTTCGCTACCTTGAGCCAATCCCGGGAGGGTTTCCCCTGGGAGGAGGTAAGAACCTTTACGATATCACCGTTTTGAAGTTCATAATCGGTGGGAACTATCCGGTTGTTTACCATCGCTCCTACGTATTGATTTCCAACCTGGGTATGTACGGCGTAGGCAAAATCTACCGGAGTAGACCCCCGAGGAAGCGATTTCACGTCTCCCTGAGGGGTGAAGACGAAGACATCGGAGGTAAGGACATCGTCCTTCAGCCTCTCCATAAATTCATCGGGACGGGTTTCCTGACCGCCCTCTATGGCTTTCCTGATCCATTCCAGCTTGGCATCCAGGTCGTCCATCTTGTCGGCACCTTCTTTGTAGCGCCAGTGGGCAGCTACGCCGTACTCAGCCAGCCAGTGCATCTCCCAGGTCCTTATCTGAACCTCTAAAGGCTCGCCGGAAGGACCTACCACCGTAGTGTGAAGCGATTGATACATGTTGTTCTTGGGGTTGGCTATATAGTCGTCGAACTGCCCCGGTATGGGCTTCCATATGGTGTGGACTATCCCGAGAACCGTGTAACAGGTCGTGATATCGTCGACTATGATCCTCATCGCCAAAAGATCGTAAAGTTGGTCGACGGAAAGCCCCTTTCGGTTCATTTTCTCGAGAATACTATAGAAATGTTTTGCTCGTCCTTTTATCAGGGCATCTATTCCCTGAGAGTTGAGCTTTTCCTCCAGCACATCTATGGCCTTCTTTATTGTAGCCTCCCTCTCGGGTAGCCTTTTCTGGACCTTCTTCTTTATCTCATAATACATATTGGGATCGTAATACTTGAAAGCCAGGTCCTCCAGAGTCCTCTTGACCTGATATATTCCCAGTCTATGGGCCAAAGGTGCGTATATCTCAAGGGTCTCTTTGGCTATCCTCTGCTGCTTGTCCTTCCGAAGGGCCCCTAGGGTTCTCATGTTATGGGTCCTGTCCGCCAGTTTTATAAGAACTACCCTGATATCCTTGGCCATGACCAGAAACATCTTTCGGAGGTTCTCTGCCTGGTAGTCCTCGAAAGACTTGAAAGGAAGTTTTCCCAGCTTGGTTACCCCGTCGACCAGTACTCCAACCTCTTCGCCAAACCGTTCTGCCAGGGCTTCTTTGGTGACGACGGTATCCTCTATACAGTCGTGCAACAAGGCGGCCTCCATGGTTTTGACGTCCATCTTCATATCGGCAAGTATCGATGCGACATAGACACAATGAATTATATAGGGTTCGCCGGTCCCTCTCTTTTGCTCACCGTGAGCCTCGGCAGCGAATATCAAGGCCTCGCCGAGCTCCATAAGCTCTTCCTTGGAAAGATAATGGGAGACCTTCGACCACAACTCCTGCCAGGCAAACTTTACAGTTACAGATCTTTGAGACATGGGAATCCGCCCCATAAAACTATCTCTAAGGGATATAAGCTCCCTCTTGCTGGGCGATTTATCGGTTTCGTTCGTCAAGGTTCTCACCTCCGGAGTAACCGTCAAGTTTAGCAGGATAGGACTATCTTCTCCACCAAGAACTGCAAATTTATTCTGCCCTTCCATTGATTGAGTCGAGGTCTGTATAGCCATCCAGCGATATTATCCATCTCTCGATGTTGTTCGGCTCCGTTGAAAGCTATTAGAAAACCTGACCCCACGTCGATTTTACAGTGGATTTCCCCTTTTCCGAGAGGCAAAAGTCTTTCCCCTCCCCGCCTAGGGATAAAAAAACATGGGAACGGGTTTAACTGCCCGAAAGGTCCTATGGTACGTAGGTCCCTCCACAATGCCATATCGAAACGGGAAAGATCATATTCTATGACGGTCTCTACGGTCCGTTCAGGGACTATGGATCTGAGTTTTTCCGAAAGTCTAGAGGATAGCTTTCCCCATCTGGAGGGATCGACGGAAAAACCCGCTGCATATGGGTGGCCGCCCCATGCGGTGAGCATATCGTCCAGTTCTGACAATATCCCGACGGCGTTGGCTCCCTCCGGAACCCTCAAGGTCCCCTTTATTCCGCTTCCCGAAGGTGCCGCCAGAGCAAACCCCTTATCGTAGGAATGACAGAGACGACTTGCTATGGCGCTCAACACCCCTACCGGCCATCTATCATCATAGAGAACGTGCTCCATATCTCTCTTTATTTTTTCGGCGATCGCCGACGAGATATCGGCGGAAAGGTCTTTTCTCCTGCGATTCAAAGCATCCAGCCTATCAACATCACCTGCCACGTTTCCCGTTCCGAGAACGATAGAAAGGGCCAGATCGGCCACGTCCATTCGCCCCGCGGCGTTGAGACAGGGAATAACCTTCATCGCCAAGGTCTCTTCGTCCAATACGGCGGTCGAAACTCCCAGGCGAGCATAAAGCTCCTTGATCCCCGATCGTCTCGTGTTTCGGAGCATCTCAAGTCCCCTGTCGACCAAGACTCTGTTGAGCTTGCCCATAGGCACGCAATCGGCCACGGTAGCCAAGGCCACAAGGTCCAATCTCTCCTCCAGCCATCTTCTGGAAACGATGGACGAGACAGCGGCCCAACACCAGAGAACGGATGTAGCACAGAGATTTCTGGCCTCCTGAGAACCGCCCCTTTGGGGATTGACGAGGGCGGGTAAGTCGATCGTATCTCCGTCCACCGAGTGATGATCGAAGACGATGACGGCCATACCGCCATCGACCGCCTCCCTCAAGGGCTCCACGTCTTTGGAACCACAATCGGTGATTATCAAGGTCTGGACCCCTTGAGCCAAAGCCCTTCTGATCAGGGGAAGATGTACTCCGTATCCTTCTTTCTGTCTGTGAGGAAGATAGTAATGAACCGAAGAGGCACCGGAAACTCCTGCCAATTCCACCGCTAAGGCGGTGGAGGCTATCCCGTCTACATCGTAATCGCCGTATACCAGAACGGAACTACCGGAGACAGATCTTTTCCATGTATCCACAGCCTCTGAAACTCCGGGACCGAGCTCCAGAGAGGATAAAGATTCATCGATACCTCCGACACGGAAGTTCTCTATATTTATCAGGCCATCTTTTTCTCTGGAACTCAAGACAGCTGCTACGACATCCGAGCAGTTCATCTTTTCGGCTATCTTCAATATCTCGTCGTCGATGGATATAAGTCTAATGTCGTCGAATGTACAGGTAGGCAACACTTATCGAAACAACTCCTTCGGGGAAAGGTCATCGAAAACTCTCCGACGGACATTGTAATAAAAAGAGAGGAGGAGCACCAGGCTTCCTCCTCTCTGAAAAACTGTCCGAACTAATGTTTGACCGGAGATTTGGTGAACCACTCGTCCAGTATCGAGCTGGCCACGTAAATGGAACTGTAGGTCCCCACCACAATCCCCACCATGAGGGCAAATGAAAAGTTCGACAGGACCGGGCCTCCCCATATATAGAAGGCTAAAACGGGAAGAAACGTGGTAAGCGAGGTATTTATCGTCCTGGACAAAGTCTGGTTTACCGATACGTTGAAAAGACCGTCGATTCCCCAACCTCTTAGGTGTTTCCAGTTCTCCCTCACCCTGTCGAGAACCACGATAGTATCGTTCAGGGAATAGCCCACGATGGTCAGAATCGCCGCTATAAAGGTGACCGATATCTCCCTTCCCATGATGCTGAAGATACCCAGGGTTATTATCGAGTCGTGCAGCAGGGCCAGCACACTGACCACGGCAAAACGAAACTGAAACCGAACTGTGATGTAGATCAAGATCCCCACCAGAGCGAGCCCGAGAGCTATGAAAGCCTCTTTACGAAGCTGATCTCCTACCACCGGTCCGACCTTCTCGAATCGTAGAACTTGAACCGAGTCGTATTTAGCCTTGAGAGCATTGAGTACATCTCGTCGAGCATCCTCTTCGTCGGCCTTCATCCTTATGATGACCCCTTTATCGCTATAGGCCTGTATAACAGCCTTGTCCTGACCGACCCCGGCCAACACATCTCGAACCTCTCCAACCTCTACGGGAGAGCCGAACTCCAACTGGACCAAATTGCCGCCGGTGAAGTCTATCCCTAGGTTGAGTCCTCTGGAAAACAAAGACCCCAAGCTCACCAACAGTAAAACCATGCTCAAAACCATGGCTTTTTTACGAAAAGCCATAAAATCAAAACGATATTCCGCTGTTTTATTCATGTCGACCGGCCTCCCGTTACTTCCTACGAGCCAGAGAAGGTATGCTGTTATGGCTGACCATGACCTGGAGGAGGACACGGGTCACCAACACTGCGCTGAAGACACTAGCCACTATTCCGAAAGCCAGAGTAAGGGCGAATCCCCTGATAGGTCCACTTCCGAAATAGTAGAGGACCGCTGCCGCTATCAACGTAGTCACGTTGGCATCGAGAATCGTCTTGAAAGCTTTCTTGAACCCCGAATCCAGCGAAGCGAAAGGAGTCTTGCCGTCCCTGTATTCCTCTTTGATACGTTCGAATATCAATATGTTGCCGTCGACGGCCATTCCTATGGTAAGGATGATACCGGCGATTCCGGGAAGGGTCAGAGTGGCCTTGAAGCTTATCAGCAAAGCGAAGAGGATCAAGATCGTTACCGACAGGGCTATATCGGCGGCGATTCCCAAGATCCTGTAGTAGAGCAACATAAACAGGATGACCAGGGCACACCCTATAAGCCCCGCCTTAAGCCCCGAATTGATAGAGTCCGCTCCCAGAGTAGGCCCTACCGAACGGTTCTCAAGCACATCGACAGGAACAGGCAAGGCTCCGGCACGAAGCATAATAGCTAGGTTGCGAGCTTCTTCCGGCGTGAAACGACCGGAGATCTGGGCTGCACCTCCGCTGATCCGCTCCTGAACAACCGGGGCGGACACCACAGTTCCGTCGAGCACTATCGCTATCTGATTGCCGACGTTCTCGGCTGTGGCCGAGTCAAAGAGCTTTGCGCCATCGTCGTTGAACTCCAGGCTTACGACAGGCCTTCCCAGGTTATCGTAGGTCGCCTTGGCGTCCTTGAGGTCTTTTCCTCCGACATACACCGGTCCGAGAAGGTATATACGTCCGGCCTCATCGCTTCCCACTACCGCACCGGACTCGGAGGAAGCCTCCGACCGCAAACGGCTTTCAAGTTCGTCCCTGTCGGCCTTTACCTCGTTCCATCTTGAAACGGCGGCCTGGTATTCCTCATCGGAATCGTAGTTCTCCCTCTGAGCTTTAGGAGGTAGAGCAGAGGTAGCCTGAAGTACCTGTCTGAACTCCAAAAGGGCGGTTTTGCCTATCAGTTCAAGAGCCTGTTCAGGGTTTTCCACACCGGGAAGGTCCACTATCACCCTGTCCTGCCCCTCCCTTTGTATGAGAGGCTCGGATACGCCATATTGGTCGACCCTGTTTCTAAGGACTGCAAGGAGTCTTTCGACGCTGTCGCCGGTCAAGGGATTCTCGTCGGTACCCTTTGCCTGGAGAACTATATGCGCTCCTCCCTTGAGGTCGAGCCCGAGATGAATCCGCCCTTTTATTGGGAAAACCGACACCAAGGCGGCGATAACGACGACGGCTACCAACGTGAGCCGCCAACGATCTTTTCTCAGCATAGAACGTCACTACCTCCTCAAAAAAATAAAAAAATAAAAAAACGAAAAAGGAGTGGATGCGTAAAGGACACCCACTCCGGTCGAAACCGAAGGTCTCTACTTCGCCTCGTCTGAGTTCTCGCCCTTATCCTCCGTGTTATCGTTCTTGGGCTCGGACGTGGTCTCGTCCTTTACCGACTTCTTGGCATCAGGGGTTTCAGTAACCATTTTGCTGGAAACAGACCCCTTAAGGACTCTGACCTTGACGCCGTCGGCTATCTCGAGGATCAGGCTATCGTCCTTTACTTCTCTCACGATGCCGATGAATCCACCGGCTGTCACTACTCGGTCCCCTCTGGTTAGAGACCCTAAAAGTTCATCGTGCTTCTTCTGACGCTTCTTCTGTGGTCTTATGATGAAGAAGTAGAAGATGACGACGAATATCACCAGAGGAAAAAACATCTGCATCGCGCCCGCCTGTCCAGTTTGATTCAACGATACCGCCTCCTATATCTTATATCCCTTGTCCACGACCAGGAATAACTATTCTACCATGGACCGGGAAGTTTATATACTTTCGGTTCCCTCGTGCTTTAGATAAAAGAGCAGTTTCTCCAGCTCTACCGAAATATCGACGGAGTACACTATGATACCTGGAGGAGCGACGACGGAAGAAGGGGAGAAGTTCAGGACTCCTTTTATCTGCCCTTTCTCCGTACCGGCATCCACGCATCTTTGCGCGGCATCCTTAGGAACCGTCAGTATGAGTATCTCTATATCCATCTCTTCCAGTTTTCCAGGCATATCGTCGACGTGGAAACATGGCCGTCCGAAAAAAGTCTCTCCTACCTTTTCATCCGAGACGTCGAAAAGCGCTATGATCTCATATTTATCCGATAAAAAGGCCTTATGGTCCAACAGGGCCTCTCCAAGCCTTCCCACTCCGACCAGGCCTACATTCCATTTTCTAGGAGGAGATAGTATATCGGATACGTGTTTCAAAAGTCGATCGACGTTATACCCGACGCCTCGTTTTCCTATTTCTCCGAAGTAGGAGAGGTCCTTTCTCACCTGGCTGGCCTTAAAACCCAGCATATCCCCTATTTCCTTGGAGGAGATTACCTGTACCTTGTCTCTGTCCATACGATCCAGAAGTCTACGATACTGGACCAACCGCTCTACCGTAGGTTCCGCGACCTTCATCCGCATCCCTCATCCGCCATCGAGGATGCAACCTTCACCTACGAACCTTAAGCCCTTTTATCGAAGAGAGCCCGGCATAAGAGGTGCAACAGCCTATAGCTTCCTCTATACGAAGAAGCTGATTGTACTTGGCGACTCGGTCGGTTCTGGCAGGAGCGCCTGTTTTTATCTGCCCCGCCGACACAGCAACGGATAAGTCGGAGATAAACGTGTCCGAGGTTTCACCTGAACGATGAGATATAACGGTGGAGAAACCGGCGTTCTTAGCCGTCCTTATGACCTCAAGAGTCTCGGTCAGAGTACCTATCTGGTTGAGTTTTATCAATATGGAATTTGCGGAGTTCATCTCTATGCCTTTGCTCAGGCGATCTCGATTGGTGACGAAAAGATCGTCTCCCACTATCTGGATCTTGTCACCCAAGGTTTCGGTCATCAGGGCAAAGCCCTCCCAGTCTTCCTCTGCCATTCCGTCCTCTATGGAGACTATAGGGTAATCCTTGCACAGACCTTCATAGTAACCGTTGAGATCCTCGGCGGAAAAGGACTTCCCCTCTCCCTTAAACGAGTATACTCCGCCGGAGAACAGCTCGGAGGCGGCTACGTCTACAGCTATACCTACCTGGTCGCCGGGAGTATATCCGGCCTTCCCTATCGCATCGACCAGTATATCGAACCCTTCTCTGTTGCTCCCCAGGTTAGGAGCAAAGCCTCCCTCGTCTCCCAGTGACGTGGAGTAGCCCTTTTCCTTGAGCATCTTCTTCAAGGTGTGGTATATCTCTACGTTCATCCTGAGAGCCTCGGAAAAACTCGATGCGCCGTAAGGCATCACCATGAATTCCTGAATGTCCAGGTTGTTGTCTGCGTGTGCACCTCCGTTTATGACGTTCATCATGGGGGTAGGGAGGGTGAAAGGGCCTAACCCACCGATATAGCCCCAAAGAGGCATGTCGTAGTAATCGGAAGCGGCTCTAGCTACCGCCAGAGACACTCCCAGGATAGCGTTGGCTCCGAGATCGCCCTTGTTGGGAGTCCCATCCAGATCGATCATTGCCCCGTCTATATAGGACTGTTCCGAGACGTCCATTCCGACGATCTCCGAAGCGATCCTCTCGTTGACGTTCTCGACCGCCTTAAGGACCCCCTTCCCCATGTAGCGACTGCCTCCGTCTCTCAATTCCACCGCCTCGAAGGTTCCAGTAGAAGCTCCCGAGGGAACGGCAGCCCTGCCTATCACGCCACATTCCAGCGCAACCTCCACCTCTATCGTAGGGTTTCCCCTCGAATCGAGAATTTCTCTGCCGTGTATTCCAACTATGGTACTCATGCAACTACCTCCCAATCCTGCAAGTAAAGAGCTATCGATCCCAAAGCTTAGTCTCTGGATTCACCCTTTTGTCCTCTATCAACCTGTAAGGCTCGCAGCCCCGTCTCTTCAAGACAGCCTCCTCGTCCACTAAGACTTCCACTACCAGAAGCCTGCGAGGAAAGGCCACCTCAAGGGTGGAACCGACCTTCACGTCCGACGATGGCTTAACCTTTCTACCGTCTATCCTCACTGCGCCAGCTTCCACCATCTCCTGGGCTACAGTCCTTCTCTTAACCAATCTGGCAAGTTTTAAAAATTTATCCAATCTGATAGCCATGGCCCCCTAAAGAATCAAGACATGTAGTCTCTCAAAGTAACGCTCCGACTGGGATGACGAAGTTTTCTCAAAGCCTTTGCTTCTATCTGACGGATCCTCTCTCTGGTGACTCCGAATCGACGACCGACATCCTCCAGAGTGTAGCATTGACCGTCGTCAAAACCGAATCGAAGTCGGAGAACCTGCTTCTCCCTGTCGGTAAGCCCCTCAAGGACATCGTCCAACTGATCCCTCAGGAACTCCATCGAGGTGGAGTCGTCGGGACTTATCATGTCCTTATCCTCTATGAAGTCTCCCAGTTCGCTATCGTCTTCCTCCCCTACCGGGGATTCCAAGGATATGGGCTCCTGAGCTACCTTCCTTATCTGGACTACCTTGGCTGGCTCTATGCCCATCTCCGCGGCTATTTCCTCGTCGGTGGGCTCTCTTCCCAAGCTCTGAACAAGATTGCGGGAGGCTCTCATCACCTTGTTGATAGTCTCCACCATATGGACCGGTATCCTTATGGTCCTGGCCTGGTCCGCTATTGCCCTGGTGATGGCCTGTCGGATCCACCAGGTGGCATAGGTACTGAATTTATAGCCTCTAGAGTAATCGAACTTCTCGACGGCCCTGATGAGCCCCAGATTACCTTCCTGTATCAGATCCAGAAAGAGCATCCCACGTCCCATATACTTCTTGGCAATGCTGACTACCAGACGGAGGTTGGCCTCTATCAGCTGAGACTTGGCCTCGTCGTCCCCCATCTCTACCCTCTTCGCCAGTTCCACCTCTTGAGGTTGATTCAGCAGAGGAATGGTACCGATCTCCCGAAGGTACATCCTGACAGGGTCTCCACCGCCTCCGGAGTCGGAAGAGACCGATTCTCCGGAAATGCGAGAAGAGGGATCGTCGCCTTTTTTTTCATCCTCGTCGTCGATCCCTTGGATATCTATCCCCAAGGCTCGGAGATTATCGTATATCTTCTCCAGTAACACCTCGTTCAGGGTCTGAGGGGTCATATGACGTTTGATGTCCTCTTTGGTAACGAATCCCTTGCTCTGCCCCTCGAGAAGAATGTCCTTTATCTTATCGAGGTACTGGTCCAGAACGATCTCGGTATGATCCGCTCCTATATCTAGATCATCGCTTACTTCCTGCTGGTCAACGATGTGCTTCATACCACAACCACCGTCCTCTTCCACAATCAGGAACCTTTCTGGGATACCAGTTTCTGTCGAAGGTCCTCCATCTCCCTTATTTCCCGGGTCGTAGCTTCCCCTTTGAGCATTTTTACACGAAGTTCATTATACCTCATCTGCCCCTTTTGGCGATAGAGAAGATGACAAAAATGTCGCCATTTCCAGTCGGAATTTTGAGTGAATTCGTCCAGATAGGCTCCTCCTCTGGCTAAAACGCGAAGCTGAAAGGTCTCCCCCATCTCGAGCCATCGCTTTTCCAGAGATGAGGGGGATTCTCCCATCATTATGGAGCTGGCCATGAGTTTAAGTCTCGGATCGGAGAGAAGTTCCACAACCTCTCGGGTATCGCATTTTCTACGAAGATCGCATTCGCTCCAGAGCAAGGAGATCAGAGCTATCTCCGGCAAAGGAGGCATTTCCTGGCTTTGCTGGCCTTCATCTGGAAGGGATGAAGGGATCTCTTCTGTATCGAAAGAACGATCGGTCTTCCTGCGCTTGGAGCGGACTCTCTCCAATGCGTCCAGAACCTCGAAATCTCTTATACCTAACAAAGCGGCCAAAGAGGGAAGATAGGGAGATACATCGGTCACGTCTATGTTTGAAAGGCCCTCTAAAAGATCGTGAATCGCCGACTTTCTGGTCCTGTCGTCCTTGATGGCAGGAGAGAGCAATTTTATATGATGTTCTACCAGCGGCAAGGCCTCTTTCAGACAATCATTGAAACGGGCCTTTCCACCGTCGGACCTCAAGAGATCGTCCGGATCCTTCCCCTCGGGAAGAGCGACGACCTTTACAGATAATCCTGCTTGCTGAAGGACGTACATCCCCCTTATCGCCGCAGTCTGTCCCGCCTGATCTGCATCGTAACAGATGAAGACCTCATCAGCCAATCGTTTTAATATGGTCGCCTGGTCCTCCGTCAAAGCAGTACCTAAGGTCGCTACCGTCTGAGGATAGCCCTCCATATGAAGTCGCAAGGCATCCATATATCCCTCGACTATTATCGAGTGTCCGCCGTTTCTTATAGCCCCCTTAGCTTTGTCTATCAGATAAAGGGTTCTCCTTTTGCTGTAGATCTCGGTCTCAGGGCTGTTGAGATACTTCGCTCCGTCACCGTCGACGATACGTCCACCAAAAGCCACTAAACGACCGGTGATATCCCTGATCGGGAAGATAACCCTGCCTCGGAATCTATCGTAAGGACCTCGGTTTCCTCTGAGGACAAGCCCACACCTCTCCGCGTCTTTTAAGGATATCCCTTTTTTCTTGATATATTGGACCATAAAAGACCAAGAGGGGGGAGACCACCCCAATTCGAACGACGACCGGACCTGGGGAGGGATCATCCTACGGTCCAGATATCCTCGAGGAACACTCCCCTGATCCCCATTCATACATGTTCTAAAAAGGGAACAAGCTTCCTCCATTATGTCGAAAAGAGTTTTTTTACCGGATCCGTCGCTTCGTCGATATGACTCGATCTCTATACCTGCTCGGCGAGCCAGAAGGGAGAGAGCCTCAGGAAATGAAAGCCCCTCTTTTTCCATTACAAAGCTGAAGATATCCCCGCCCTTCCCGCATCCGAAACAATGCCAGGACTGCCTCTCCTGGGATACGTAAAAGGAAGGAGTTTTCTCTTCGTGAAAAGGGCATAGACCTTTGTAGTTTCTCCCGCTCCTGGTCAGTTTTACGTAATCTCCGACGATATCCACGACATCTAGTCTGGATTTTATTCTATCCACGTCGTCGCCCACAATCTCACCCCCTCAAAAGGTAAGTTTATCAAAAAGCGGGGAGAGCATATGCTCTCCCCGCTTTAGATGGTAAAACCGGATATCCGATTCGTAGGCTTAAATATCTCCTGCTACAGGAAGAGAGGGGCCATAACCACGGCCACGACGGACATCAGCTTGATGAGAATGTTGAGACTCGGACCGGAGGTATCCTTAAAGGGATCTCCGACGGTGTCTCCGACCACGGCGGCGGCGTGTTGCTCGGTGCCCTTGCCTCCGTGATGTCCCTCCTCGATATACTTTTTGGCGTTATCCCAGGCTCCTCCGGAATTTGACATGAATATAGCCAACATTACACCGGTAACTATGGCTCCTCCCAACAGTCCTCCGAGAGCTTCAGGACCGAGGAAGATACCGACCAAAACTGGACATACTATGGCCAAAAGACCGGGCAAAACCATTTCCTTGAGAGCCGCACCGGTAGAAATCTCGACGCACTTTTCGTATTCGGGACGGGCCGTTCCCTCCATGATGCCGGGAATCTCCCTGAACTGACGTCTGACCTCGTCTATCATTTTCTCTGCAGCTCTTCCTACAGCCTGTATGGTCAGGGCACTGAAGAGGAAGGGAAGCATCCCACCGAGAAAGAGTCCGGCCATGACGGTCGGGTTGCTGAGGTCGATGGCTTGGAGGTTCACCGCAGCAGCATAGGCGGCGAACAGGGATAGAGCAGTAAGAGCGGCTGAACCTATAGCCAATCCCTTGCCCATAGCGGCAGTGGTGTTGCCAACGGCATCAAGTTTATCGGTTATCTTCCTGACCTCAGGAGGAAGCTTGCTCATTTCGGCGATACCGCCAGCATTGTCGGCGATGGGACCATAGGCATCTACGCTTAGGGTCATGCCGGTGATAGAGAGCATCCCAACGGCGGAACAGGCTATGCCGAAGAGGCCGCCGAACTTATAGCTGACCAGAGTGGCTACACATATCATTATAACGGGGACTACGGTGGAGATCATTCCCACCGCGATCCCGGAAAGGATCGTCGTGGCAGCACCCGTCTCGGTAGCCTGGGCTATCTGTTTCACCGGCTTGTAGTCTGCCGAGGTGTATATCTCGGTAACCCAGCCTATAAGGACACCGACCAGGATCCCGGAGAGGACGCTCCAGAAAAGGGCGATATCGTCCATCATGAACTTGGTGGCCAGGAAAGCTCCTACCATCATCAAAGCCCCGGTAAGGAAGGTTCCCTTTCTGAGAGCGGCCTGTGCGTTGCCTCCCTCTTTGACCTTAACGACTACAGTACCGAGGATCGACGAAATTATCCCTATACCGGCCAGCACCAGAGGGTATGCGACACCGACACCTCCGGCAACTATGACCCCTATAGCCATGGCGGCTATTATGGAGTTCACGTAGGACTCGAAAAGGTCGGCTCCCATGCCGGCGATATCTCCGACGTTGTCTCCGACGTTATCGGCGATGGTAGCAGGATTTCGGGGATCGTCCTCGGGAATCCCCGCCTCGACCTTGCCAACCAAGTCTGCTCCGACGTCGGCAGCCTTGGTATAGATTCCTCCACCGACACGGGCAAACAAGGCGATGGAGCTGGCACCGAATCCGAAACCGGTTATGACGCTGGGATCACGATACAGGAAATAGCAAACGAGTATTCCCAATACACCGAGCCCGACAACCGCCATGCCCATCACACTGCCGCCTTTGAAAGCCACGTTGAGAGCGGGATTCATCCCTCTCGTGGCAGCATAGGCGGTCTTCCCGTTGGACTTGGTCGCGACGTTCATGCCGATATATCCGGCAACGGCGCTGCACATGGCTCCGAGAACAAAAGCCAGAGCTGTGGGCAATCCGAGCTTCCAGGTTAAAAGCACGGCGACCAAGATCACGAAGGGGAAAAGCCAACGATATTCTCTGTTCAAAAAAGCCATGGCACCGCGATGGATGATGCTGGAAAGCTCCTCCACCCTCTCGTTATCGACCCTGAAACCACTGACCTTGCGATAAGCCATCATCGCATAGATCAGGGCCAGAATCCCGGAAAAACCGACAAGCAAAAACACTTGACCCATAAAACAGACCTCCTCTGTGTTCGATACAACACACCGTTAACGAGGCCCCCCATTAGGAGGATCACCTCATCAAAGCTCCAACATTATAGTAAAGGGACAGGATAAAAACAAGCAAAGGTCCGGCCCGAAACTACTCCCATTCTATGGTTGCAGGCGGTTTGCTCGTTACGTCGTAAACTACCCTGTTTACTCCGGATACCTCGTTACATATCCTGGTGGAAACCCTGTCGAGAACCTCCATTGGAAAACGAAACCATTCTGCGGTCATTCCATCCGAGGAGGTTATAGCTCGAAGGGCCAAAACCCTGGCGTAGGTCCTGTCGTCACCCATAACCCCTACGGTGTAGACCGGGAGTAACACCGCAAATGCCTGCCATATACTATCGTACAGACCGGCCCTTTTTATCTCGTCGATATATATTCGATCGGCCTTCCTAAGGACATCCAATTTTTCCTTGGTGATATCTCCAAGGCAACGGACAGCCAAACCTGGGCCGGGGAAAGGATGACGATTGACTATATCCTGAGGCACATCAAGTATCCTTCCGATAGCCCTTACCTCGTCCTTGAAGAGATCTCTGAGTGGCTCTAGGACCTTCAGATCCATGTCCTCGGGAAGACCTCCGACGTTGTGATGGCTCTTTATTACCGCAGCGTTTTTCCCCTGATGGCCACTTTCTATGACATCCGGATAGAGGGTCCCCTGCAGAAGCCACTTGGCATCGGATATCTTCGCCGACTCGGCCTCAAAAACTCTAACGAAAAGCTCTCCGATAATCTTACGTTTTCTCTCTGGATCGGTGACACCTTCCAATGCGGTCAGAAAACGTTCCGAAGCATCCACATGAACGACGTTTAAATCCATGGCCTCGTAGCTCTCCAAGACCTCCTCGGCTTCCCTGTCCCTGAGCATTCCGGTGTCCACGAAGATACACTGAAGCCTGTCCCCGATAGCCTTGGACACCAAAGCGGCGGCCACGGAAGAATCCACGCCTCCTGAGAGACCGCAGATAACCCGGTCGTCGCCTACTTTAGACCTGATGGAGGCCACGGAACTCTCCACCCAGTCTCCTAGATCCCAGTCTCCGTTACACCCACACACCTTAAACAAAAAATTAGAAAGCATTGTCATTCCGTGTTCTGTATGGGCGACCTCAGGGTGGTACTGAAACGCCACCAGCCGTCCGTCAAGGCTGCGAAAACCGGCGACAACACCGTCGTCGGTCTTGGCAGTCAAGACCATGTTCTCAGGGATGGCCTCGACATCGTCGCCGTGACTCATCCAAACCTGGATCCTGGAGGGAACTCCATCATAGACCGTCGCCTTGTCATCCACTATGGTGACGTGAGCTCGACCGTATTCCCTACTTGTGGATGACCGAACCCTTCCTCCCATGGCCTTACAGATGTACTGCATCCCATAACATAGTCCCATCACAGGGACCGACATATTCAGTATGGCAGGATCTATCCAGGGGGAACCTTCTTCCAAAACGCTCCTAGGACCTCCGGATATAACCACACCCATAGGAGATCTGGCTTCTACCTCCTCCAAGGTGGCGTCCCACGGCATTATCTCGCTGTGTACTTTCAATTCCCTGATGCGCCTGGCTATCAGCTGGGTAAACTGAGAGCCGCAGTCCAAAATCACGATATTTTCCATGATCTCAAAGTTCCTCCCCCGTTTAAATACGAACCTTCCCGTCGCTCCATTCATGATACCAGAAAGGGAGGCCTTGGTGATCTTTCAAGCTATAAAATCGAAAAAAGGAACCCCCGGTGAAAAACCGGGGGTTCCGGAAAGATCCTCTAGGACAGAATCTAGTACATACCGCCCATTCCGCCGGGCATCCCGCCCATTCCGGCAGCAGGATCGCTCTTCTCCTCGGGCTTGTCGGCCACGAGAGCCTCGGTGGTCAGGACCATTTTAGACACGGAAGCCGCGTTCTCCAAGGCACTCCTGGTAACCTTGACGGGATCGATGATACCCTCTTTGATCATATTGACATATTCTCCGGTGGCAGCGTTAAGCCCAAAACCGTCTTCCAGGCCTCTTACCTTCTCTACCACAACGTCGCCCTGAAGGCCAGCATTGGTGGCTATAAGGTGGAGAGGCGAGGAGAGGGACTTGAGGACCAGGCTGGCGCCGGTCTTCACGTCTCCATCAAGATTCTCAATCTCCTTGGCCAAGCCATCGATGCAGCTGACCAGGGCGACACCGCCTCCGGCAACGATGCCCTCCTCGACGGCAGCTCTCGTAGCGGCCAGAGCGTCGTCGATCCTGAGCTTCAGCTCTTTCTGCTCAGTCTCGGTAGCGGAGCCGACCTGTATCACAGCAACTCCTCCGACTATCTTGGCAAGACGCTCCTGGAGCTTCTCCTTGTCGTAATCAGAGGTGGAATCCTCAAGCTCCTTGCGAATCTGAGCGGCCCTCTTGCGAATATCCTCGGGGTTACCGGCACCCTCGACTATGGTGGTCTCTTCTTTGGTAACCCGGACCTTCTTGGCCTTACCGAGCTTGGAGAGTTCCACGTTCTCCAGCTTCTCGCCCAGGTCGGAGGTGATCACCTCTCCGCCGGTCACGATGGCGATGTCCTGAAGCATGGCCTTACGACGCTCGCCGAAGCCGGGTGCCTTGACAGCAGCAACCTGCATAGTACCGCGCAGTTTGTTGACAACCAGGGTCGCCAGAGCCTCGCCCTCTATGTCTTCGGCGATTATGAGAAGAGGTTTCCCGGTCTGGACCACCTTCTCCAATATAGGAAGGACGTCCTTGATGTTGCTGATCTTGCCATCGTATATCAGGATATAGGCGTCTTCGTGAGCAGCCTCCATACGCTCGGGATCGGTAACCATATAGGGACTGATATAGCCCTTGTCGAACTGAAGTCCCTCCACGGTCTCAAGGGTGGTTCCCATGGTCTGACTGTCCTCTACGGTGATGACCCCGTCCTCGCCGACCTTCTCCATCGCCTCGGCAATCAGTTTACCGACCACCTCGTCGTTGGCGGAGATGGAGGCCACTTGGCTGATCTCCGACTTGCCCTTAACCTGTATGGACTTCTTCTTCAGGTCTTCGGTTATGAAATCGACGGCCTTCTCGATACCGGTGCGAAGGAACATCCCGTTAGCGCCGGCAGCTACGTTCTTCATGCCCTCGTGGATTATCTCCCTGGCGAGAACGGTCGCCGTGGTGGTACCGTCTCCGGCCACATCGTTGGTCTTGGAAGCGACCTCCTTGACCAGCTGGGCCCCCATATTCTCGTAAGGATCGTCCAGCTCAATCTCCTTGGCTATGGTTACACCGTCGTTGGTGATAGTCGGAGAGCCGAATTTCTTCTCCAAAACGACGTTACGTCCCTTGGGGCCAAGGGTAACACCTACGGTATCAGCGACTTTATCGATCCCGCGCTCCATTGCGCGACGAGCTTCCTCACCAAAAGCGAGAATTTTTGCCATAGTTGTCGAACCTCCCGTTCTTTCTATCGGTAAATTAAAAGGCTAACGTTCTTAAACGTCTACTTCTCTATAACGGCGAGAACGTCTCTCTCGCTGAAGATCACATATTCGTCTCCGTCGATCTTTACCTCCGTACCGGCGTACTTACTGAAGATGATCCTGTCGCCGACCTTAAGCTCAATGGGGAGCTTCTGACCGTTCTCCAGAACTTTTCCGGACCCTACGGCCATTACCTCGCCTTCCTGAGGCTTCTCCTTGGCAGTGTCGGGCAAGAAAAGTCCACCTTTTGTCTTTTCTTCACTGGTAACTACCTTGACTACAATACGATCCGCAAGGGGTTTGAGATTCACGCTAAATACCTCCCTCAAAATTTCTTTGGTGATATTAGCACTCAAACCTTGTGAGTGCTAACCGACGCTGTTGATAATACAGGCAGCCTCTTTAAATCTCAAGAGAGATCAGAGGCATTGTGACGCAAATAATCCATTTTATGGGCTAAAATCGTCTTTTTTCTTCTAAAATCACATTTGGT